>CALAQT010000263.1 GCA_937888775.1 uncultured Actinomycetes bacterium
GGGCCGGCGGGCGCCGGGGACCGGCCGTGTCCGGCCGCCCGACCACCCGGCAGCCACTGCAACCACCGCGGCAGATACCAGGCGCGGTCGCCGAGCAGCGCCAGAGTCGCCGGCAGCAGGATGCCGCGGATGACCGTGGCGTCGATCAGGATGGCGGCCGCGAGCCCGACTCCCAGCTGCCTTGAACTCAATCAGCCGCAGGGTGCCGAAGATCGCGAACACCGCCACCATCACGAGCGCCGCGCTGGTGACCACTCCGGCCGTGCTGCGCACTCCCTGGGCCGCCGCCTCGCGGGCGCCGATACCGCGGTCAAATGCCTCCCGCACTCGGCTGAGGATGAACACGTGGTAGTCCATCGAAAGGCCGAACAGGATCACGAACAGGAACAGCGGCAGCCACGAGGTGATCTCGCTCGTGCCAGAGAAGCCGAGCAGCTGGCGCCCGAAGCCGTCCTGGAAGACGAGCACGAGCAGACCGTAGGCGGCTCCGACGGAGAGCAGGTTCAGCGCGATCGCCTGAAGCGGGATCACGATCGATCCGAACGTGAACAGCAGCAGCAGGAACGCCATCCCGAGCACGAATCCGAACACGATCGGCAGATGGGAGTCCATCACCGAGTTGAAGTCCGCGGTCCCGGCGGTCTGGCCGGTGACCCCGGCCTGCACGCCCGCCACCGCGCCGATGCTCACGGGCACCAGCGCCCGCAGCCGCGCCAGCGCGGCGTCTGAGCGCGCGTCGGTCCCGCCGCCGGCCAGCGGGATCGAGATCGTCTCGACGCGGTGATCGCGGCTCTGTAGGACCGTGATCGGGCGCAGCAGGCCCGGTGTCGTGCCGGCTCGCGTGATCAGCCGGGCGATCCCGGCCTGTACCTGCGCTGCGCGCACGTCCCGTGCCTGCACGCCCACGACCGCGGGTGAGGACCCGCCGGGGAAGGCGGCCTGGATCCGGTCGTAGGTCCGCATGATCGGGATGTCCCGCGGCAGCGACCCGGTCCCTGGCAGCGCCGTGTGCATGTTGAGCACCGGCAGCCCCAGCGCGATCAGCGCCGCCGCGCTGACGCACGCCGCCAGCGCCGGCCGGCGCAGCACTCGCTCCAGCAGTCAGCCCCAGACCCGGGAGTCGCCGCCTGGACCGCGCCGGAAGCGGTGCAGCAGCGGGATCCGCCCCTTCTCCACGCGGGGCCCGAGGGCGCTCATCATCGCCGGCAGCACAGTCAGCGAACCGAGCACCGCCACCGCCACGACCAGGATCGTCCCCACCGCAAAGGACGAGAACGTCTTCGACCCGGCGAAGAACATCCCCGCCATCGCGACCATCACGGTCAGGCCGCTGATCAGGATCGCGCGGCCGGAGGTGGCCGCCGCCGCCTGCAGCGCTGCCCGCGGGCCAGCGCCGCCCGCCCGCTCCTCGCGCTCGCGGCGAAGGTAGAAGAGTGAGTAGTCCACGCCGACCGCTAGGCCGATCAGAAGCACCACGGACTTGATCGAGCCGTCCATCGGCAGCAGCTGCGATACCACCCCGATCAGTCCGAGCGTGCCGCCCACCGCCGTGAGCCCGAGCAGCATCGGCAGCCCGGCGGCGACGAGCGAGCCGAAGGTCAGCACCAGGATCAGCAACGTGATCGGCAACGACAGCGTCTCGGCGCGGGAGAAGTCCTGGCCGAGGGACTTGTTCAGCGCCTGGTTGGCGCTGGCGTCGCCGAACTCCTCGATCCGCAGCGCCGGGTGTGCGTGCGCGGTCGCGGCGGTCGCGGCCAGCAACCGGTTGACGTCGCCGCGCTGGCCGAGCTCGAGGCTGACGAGCGCCGAGCGCCCGTTCCGGGAGATCCCGCCGCGCTGGCCGGCCGACCCGGGTGCGTGCACGTCGAAGACGTAGGGGATCGGCGAGACGCGAGCGACCACGTCGCGCACGGCCGCCCGGAACTCCGGACTGGAGGCGGCCTGCCCGTCACGACCCTGGATCAGGACCGTCTCGGTCGAGGACTGCGGCAGGTGGGCGCTCAGGAAGGCGTCAACCCGTCCCGACTCGCCACTGCCCTCGTGGGTGTCGATCTTCGTGCCGAGCGCTCCGCCGACGGCGGCCGCGATCACCACGAACACAAACCAGCCGATGATCGCCCGCCGGCGGTGACGCGCGCTCCAGTCTGCGGCCCGCGCCGCGATGCTCGATGGCGACATGATCTGCACTCCTTGACTTGAGGTGGTTGCCAGCGCCAGTCACGCTCTCACCGCACGCCGGCCGCGGCCAGACCGCCACCCGGTGTTCGGAGGTGGGGAAAACCCGACACCGCTCAGGGCGGCCAGCCTGATTGCGCGCCGGGCCCGCGACAGGGATGCTTTCGTTCATGGCACCGCCGCTGGGCATCGAGACACGGCTGGACGCGAGCCTGGCCCAGGGCCGGATCCTGAGCCGTCCATTCACCTCGGACTGCTGGCGCGACAGCCGGTATCTGATCGTGGCGTTCGTGACCGGGACGGTCGGTTTCACGTTCATCGTCAGCGCGGTCTCGACGGCCGCCGGGCTGAGCGTGCTCATCATCGGTCTACCGACGGCGGTGCTCGTTGCTCACTTCGACCGGTGGTGGTGCCGCTTCGAGCGCTTGCGCGCCGGCGCCATCCTGCAGCGGACGATTCCGGCCCCCTACGCGCCGGTCACCGGCGCCGGACGGATCACCCGATGGCTGTCGGTCCTCTCGGACCGCCAGACCTGGTTCGACGCCCTGTGGATGTTCCTGGCGTTTCCCGTGAGCGTTGTCGGCTTCGTCGTCGCGGTCACATTCTGGGTGGGCGTGCCTGCTCTCCTTACGCTGCCGATCTACGCCTGGTCGCTCCCGGGCTCGATTCACGATCATGTTGTGCTGTGGTCGATCGCCGGCCCGTTCCTGGCGATCGTGGCGGCAGTCATCGGGCGCGGCTGGTGCGCTGGGTCGCTCTTGCCCACGCCAACCTCGCCGCCGTCACGCTCGGACCCAACCGCGCCGAGGTGCTGGAGCGGCGCGTGCAGACGCTGTCGGAGACGCGCGCCGGTGCCGTGGATGCCGCGACCACGGAGCTGCAACGCGTCGAGCGCGACCTCCACGACGGGGCCCAGGCGCGGCTGGTGGCCCTGGCCATGGACCTCGGTATGGCCGAGCAGCGCCTCGCGCAGGCCGACACCGAGACCGCGCGGCAGCACATGGCCAGCGCGCGGGGGCAGGCCCGCGCGGCAATGGCCGAGCTGCGCGACCTGGTGCGCGGGATCGGGCCGAGCATCCTCCACGATCGGGGGCTCGACGCGGCGCTGACCGCGCTGGTTTCCGGGCGCAACCCGCCGGTGGACCTGCGCGTCGATCTGCCGGTCGGCGACGCGGGCGCGCGTGAGACGGCGGCCTATTTCGTCGCCGCCGAGGCGCTGGCCAACACGCGCAAGCACGCGGCGGCGTCACAGATCTCGATGCGCGTCTGGGAGGATGCCGGCGGCCGGCTAATCGTCGAGGTCGTGGACGACGGCGTCGGCGGAGCGAATCCCGATGCGGGTTCCGGCCTCACCGGTCTGCGCAAGCGCGTAGCCGCCCTCGACGGCACGTTCACGATCGCCAGCCCGTCGGGGGGCCCCACCACCGTGCGAGCGGAGCTGCCGTGCGCGTCGTGATCTGCGAAGACCTGGCGCTGCTGCGTGACGGGCTCAAGCGACTGCTGCAGGACAACGGCATGGAGGTGGTGGCGGAGGTCGCCGACGGGGATCGGTTCGTGTCCGCCGCCTTCGGCCACAAGCCCGACGTCTGCGTCGTCGACGTCAGGCTGCCCCCCACGTTCCGCGACGAGGGCCTGCGGGCCGCGCTCGCGGCGCGCGAGCGGATGCCCGGGCTCCCGGTGCTGATCCTCTCCCAGCACGTGGAGCAGACCTACGCCGCCGAGCTGCTCGCCGACGGCGTCGGCGGGATCGGCTACCTGCTGAAGGACCGCGTGGCCGACGTCGAGGACTTCGTCGCCGCCGTGCGCCGCGTCGCCGGCGGCGGAACCGTGCTCGACCCCGAGGTGGTGGCCCAGATCCTCGCGCGCCGCCGCTCGAGCGCGATCGACGGCCTCACCCCGCGCGAGCGCGAGGTACTGGCGCTGATGGCGGAGGGGAGATCCAACCAGGCGATCGCCGAGGCGCTCGTGATCACCCCGGGCGCCGTCGAGAAGCACATCTCCAGCATCTTCGGCAAGCTCGAGCTGCCGACCTCGGCAGAGGACAACCGCCGCGTGCTGGCGGTGCTCGCGTATCTGCGGGCCGCGAGCTAGCTCCGGTCCAGACGCGGATCCTGCCGGTCAGACCTGACCCTGGCTCGCAAGCGCCTCATCTCAGAACGGCGTCACGCGCCAGGTGCGCCCGCCGTCGCTGGTCAGCAGCAGTTGCCCGGGCTTGGACGAGCCACCGCCGTCGGTGACGCCCGGCCCGTGGATCACCACGCCGTCGGTCGCGGTGGTGAACCCCAGGTCGCCCCAGCCCTCGCCGCCGTCTCCGTAGCTGAGCGCCGTGCGCCAGTGGCGCCCCGCGTCGCGGCTGGAATAGAGCCAACTGGCGGCGCTGGCGGTCGCGACGATCAGCGCCCGGTCACTGCCTGCCGCGAGCGTTCCGCCGTCTCCAGCGGCGGGGGACATGCCGACCAGCGTCCAGGCTGAACCGGTGCCATTGGTCCGATAGACGTACTTCACGGTGTGGCCGGTGAACCCCTGTCCGATGCACAGCAGGTAGGTATGGGCCCCGTCGTCGGTGATCGACGCCGGCTGGGGCAGCGAGCCTCGGTGGGGCGGGCACGGCTGGGACCGAGGGTGAAAGCTCCGGCCCCCGTCCACCGAGACCAACAGGCGCTCGCCGGCCAGCGCCCATACCACGTTGGCGTGGACCGCGATCGAGTCGTCAAACCCGAACCGGCCGGAGGTCGCCACCCGGCGCCAGGTTCCCCCGGCGATCGGCCGGTGATAGAGCGTCAGCCGACCGGCGCAACGGGCGCTGGCAAGCCCGCAGGTTGAGGTCAGCGCGACCAGCTCCCGATCGCGCACTGCGGCGAAGTCGACCACGAGGCGGGCGGGCGCCGGCATGCGTCGCCAGCTCGCGCCGCCGTCGCCGGTAACCCACATTCCGTCGCCGTAGGCATAGCCGCGCAGCGGGTCGGCGAACCGCAGCCCCCACAGGCCGTTGCCGTAGCGCGCGCTTACCCGCTCAAGCGGTGCCGGCAGCCCGCGCCACGAGCCGCCGCGGTCCAATGTGCGCAGGATCACCGTGCACGGCCGGTGCGCGCACGGAGCGCTACCCAGGACGAACGCCGTTTGCGACGAAACGAACGTGACGCTCGTGGCCTTCGTTCGCGCCGGCACGGGACCGCCGGCCGGCGTCGAGAGTGGGAGGGCGATGGCAGCCGTGGCCACCGCGAGCACGACGCCAACAACAACAACAACAATATTAATAATTGATTTTCGCATCTGCCCCCGGCTGATCGTACTCAGGCGGTGGCTTCTTCGCGCACGTTGGCCAGCCACGGGTAGCGCCCGGTGTCCTGCGCGGCGTAATCGGGATCCAGATAGATGAAGCAGCGCTGGATCTGCCAGTCGCGGATCTCGAACACGTCGCACCAGCGCCCGGCGCCCCATTCGGGCACGCCGGCGCGCCACGCCCCGGCCTCGTGCTCGCCATAACTGGTGCCCTCGCAGACGATCGTGTCACCGCCGGAGAAGATCCAGTTGAAGGTGGCGTAGTCGTGACGGATCGCCTTGAGTGTCGCGCCGACGTCGCCGAACAGTTTCCCGATCTCCTCGCGGCCGTTGGCCAGGCCCCACTTGGGGAACATCACCTGCGCGTCGACCGCGAACAGGTCCAGGATGCTGTCTCCGGTCGAGGTGACACCGCCGTTGTCGAAGGCCTTCAGGTATTCAAGGGCGACCGACTTGCGCTGCTCGTCGGTCATGGTCTGGCGGGTCAAGGTCACGCGTGGACTCCTTGCTTGGGGGACTGCTTGACGGGTTCACGATCGGCGGCCTGCGCCGCCCGGTAGGCGAAGGCGATCATCGGGCCGGTCGTTGCCCCGCCGGCCCAGCAGGCGCGTGGCGACGCCGAGGCACACAGTTGCCGATGCCGTAGAGGCCGGGGGTCGGCTGATCCATGTCGTCGAGCACCTGCGCGTCAACGTTGGTCTTGGGACCGCCCTTGGTGTCAAGCGTGCCGCCGGTGTGCGACTCGACGCTCATCTGACCTGCTCCTCGCTTTGCAGGGCGAATACCGGGTCGGGCGGGGCCGATCGACTAGGCGCTCGGTCGAGCACCGCTTCCAGCGCTTCGCGCAGCTCCGCCTCGGGATCCTCAGGCATAGACGCCGCGCGCCAGGCGACGTGGGCATCGGGTCGCACGAGCACGCAACCGTCCTCGGCGACCTCGCGCAACAGCGACCAGTCGCCGTACAGGTCGGTGTACTCGCGGCCGGGCCCGATCACGCAGGCGGCGACCTCGATGCCCAGCGGCTGCTCCACGTTGCGGGCCGTCTGCACCCAGCGCTGGCCGGAGATCCCGGTCAGCAGCGCAAAGCGCCCCTTGCCGGCCAGATCGTGCGTGCTGACCCGGTGACCGTCGGCGCCCAACCAGCAGTGCGGCAGCCGAGCGCCGGGCCAGGTGGTCGGCTGGTAGTAGAGCTCGGGGTCGCGCGTGTACTCGGGCTCCGGGGTGCCGTCGGGGGCCACCGCGCCCGACCGGTATCGCTGCCCGAGCTCGACTCCATGGGCGTTGAACTCGTAGTCCTTGAGGGCCAGGGCCTCGCGCAGCTGCTCGCGCTGGCGTGCGGCCTGCGGGGTGTCGTCGGCTCGTGCGCGCATGCGCTCGTTCATCACGTCCGGGTCGCTGGTGTCGCTGAAGCCGAGCGCCGCGAAGATCGGGCCGAACTCCTCGATCGACTTGTTGGCCCGCAACACGATCTGCCGGCCGATCGGCGCGCGCTCGGCGTCATAGCTGTCGAGCAGGCCCCCGCCGGCGGACCCGCGCAGCACGTAGGCCAGCTTCCAGGCCAGGTTGTAGGCGTCCTGGACCGACGTGTTGGAGCCCAGACCGTTTGACGGTGGGTGGCGATGGACCGCATCGCCCATGCAGAACACGCGGTCCTGGCGGTAGCGCGTCGCGTACATCTTGTTGTTGCCCCACAGCGACGTTGAGCGGATCGTCACCGGCACGGTGTCGTCTCCGATCAGGTTGTGGACGATCTTGGTCGCCGCGTCGTCGTCGAGCTCGGGCGGCGGCTCGTTGATGTCATAGCCCCAGACGACCAGCCATTCGTCCCACGGGCGGACCATGCGCACCAGGCCCATGCCGATCCCGCCGATGTCCGAGCCGGGCTGTAGCACCCAGTACAGAACGCTCGGGCGGTGCTCGACCTTGGTGCTGAGGTCGGCGTGGAAGACGATGTTCATCGATCCGGCCACGTCCATCTGCCCTTCGAACGGGAGCTCGATGTCCGCCGCGACCTGGCTGCGGCCGCCGTCGGCGCCGATCACGTACCTGGCCCGGATGGCGTAGGTCTGACCGGCGAGCCGATCCCGGACGTGGACGGTGACGCCGTCGTCGTCCTGCTCGAGCCCCAGATACTCGGTGTCGAAGCGGATGTGTGAGCCGCGGGCCGCCGCGTGGCCGATCAGGATCGGCTCCAGCAGTGTCTGGGGCAGATCGCAGTTCTCTGACGGGCTGGCCAGCGTGTAGTCGGCCTGGCGGGCGGGATGCGTGCCCCAGGTGCGGACCCGGCCGATCTCGTCGTCGGACAGGCTGGTGCAGAAGACGGTGTCGCCCATCAGCCGCTGCGGCGTCCCGTTGGCCTTGATGTCGGACTCGATCCCCAGATCACGGAAGATCTCGACGGTGCGCTGGTTGGTGATGTGGGCGCGAGGCGTGTTCGCCGTCCACGAGTACTTGGTGATCACGATGTGATCGACGCCGAGCGTGGCCAGCGTCAGCGCCGAGGTGGCGCCGGCCGGTCCGCTTCCGATGACGAGAACGTCGGTGTGAAGCGTGTCGTTCATGTGGTCGGTTCCTTCGCCTTAGCCAGACGGATGTCGAAGTTGAGCTTCCACCAGCGGCCGGGCAGCGTGCGCCCGGCCGGTCCTTCGCCCGGCGGCTGCCCGCTGAACTCCGCGATCAGCGAGTCCTTGACGCCGAACACGGCGTCGTCGTCGAGGTGCTGGCCGCCCGCGGCGAATACGTGGGTGACGAGCGTGTGATGGCCGGGGGAGGAGACCATGAAATGGATGTGGGCCGGGCGCATCGGGCTGCGGCTGGTCACGGCGAGCAACTCGCCGACCGGACCGTCGCCGGGGATCGGATACGCAGCGGGTTTGACCGACCAGAACCCGTAGTTTCCCTGTGCGTCAGCGGTCATGTGGGCCCGGCCGGTCGTGCGCCCGTCGGGGTATTGGACGTCATAGAAGCCGTCCGCGTCGGCCTCCCAGACCTCCAGGTGCGCCCCGCCGAGCGGGTTTCCGTGGGTGTCGGTGACCTGACCCTGCACCCAGCACGGCTCGCCGCTGGCGCCGGCCGCGATGTCGTCGCCGTACTGCACTTCGGGGGCATCCTCGACAAAGAACGGACCGAACACCGTGGGCTCGGTCGCGTCCGGGTCCGCGGGGGCGTTGATGCCGATCGTGAGCATCGAAAGCCCGAGCACATCGGAGAGCAGGATGAACTCCTGGCGCTTGTCGTCGGTGATCTGGCCGGTGCGGGTGAGGAAGTCGATCGCCGCTCGCCACTCGGTCTCGGTCAGCCGCACGTCACGTGCGTAGGCGTGCAGGTGGGTGACCAGGCTCTGCAGCAGCTCCCGGGTCCGCGGAGAGGCGGCGCCGTCGAAACTGCGCTTGACCCGTTCGGTGAGGAGTTGCTCGCGGTGCGCAAGCTCGGCGTGGCGGTCGGTGGAGGTCACAGGCAGCTCAGCTCCAAGAGTGGGGAGGCGCCATCGAAGGCGGCGTGCAGCAACCTCTCGGTGTCGGCGCGGGAGACGGGATCGGGAAGCTGGGGCCCGCGCGCCGCGCCGACTCCGAAGATCAACTGCTGCGGCGGACCGGTGTACTGAAAATCGAGCACTGCTGAACCCTCTCCTCGTTGCAAATGCCCCGCGAGCATGCACCGTTTGGGACCAAAACACAATACGAATTAAGTGACGCTGCCATAGTCTGTGAGTATGGATCTGCGCACGATGGAGTGCTTCGTCGCAGTCGTCGAGGAGGGAACGATCACGCGGGCGGCCGCACGACTGCACATGTCCCAGCCGCCGCTGACGGTGCGCCTGAAGTCGCTCGAGTCAGAGCTGGGGGTGGAACTGCTGTCCCGTCACGGACGTGGCGTGGAGCCAACCGCGGCCGGACGGGTGTTCGCCGAGCGCGCGCGGCGACTGCTCGTCGATGCCCAGAGCACCGCCGACGCGGTGCGATCGGTCGGCCACGGCGTCTCGGGTCACCTCTCCCTGACCGTGGGGAGCTCGGTGGCCCCCAGCCTGCTGGCCACCCTGGTGCGAGTGCTTCGCGACCAGGCGCCCGAGGTCTCGCTGAGCGTCGCCGACGGTAACGACGCCGCCGTCAGCGACCGCGTCGCCCACGGCGAAGCCGACGCCGGGCTACTGCACCTGGCACCGCGCGAGGCCGGCGCCGCGCGGCACAGCCGCGCGCTGGAGACCGCTGTCGCGACGCGCGAGCCGCTGATGGCCGTGCTGCGTGAGGACCACCCCGGCGCCACCGCCGAGCGCGCGGACCTGGCCACGCTGATCGCCGACGTGCTGATCGTCCCCTCGCGAGCATCGGCACCCGGGCTGCACGCGCAGTTGCTGGCGGTGTGGCGCGCGAGCGGGGCGGATCCCGAGCGCATCCGTGAGGCGGACTCGACCACGACGACGCTGGCGCTTGTGCAGGCCGGCCTGGGGGTGACGATCATGCCCGTGGCGCTCGCCGAGGTGGCCTGGCGCGGACTGCGCGCGATGCCGCTGCGCCAGCACCACCCGGCGGTCGAAACCGCGGTCGTCTGGCGCCACGACGCAACGTCTCCGGTGCTGCGCCGCTTCTTGCCGATCGCGCTGGCCACCCCGGAACCCGACGTCCTGGGTCCCGATCACGCGCGCCTGGCGGCGCGACCGCCGGCGGTCCGCCCGAGCTAGCGGGCCGGTCGCGGCGCGACCTCGGGCTGCGTCCTGAGGGCCGCGACGAAGCCGTCAGCAATTTCGTCGTGGCTAAGGTGAAGGCATGGCCACAAGATTGGAGAACCGATGAACAAACGCAAGCTTGGATCGCTGGAAGTCTCGACCCTCGGGCTCGGGTGCATGGGGATGTCGGCGTTCTACGGGTCCACCGATGAGGGCGAGTCGATCGCAACCATCCACCGTGCGCTGGAGCTGGGGATCAACTTCCTGGACACCGCGCAGCTGTACGGGCCGATGACCAACGAGGAGCTGGTCGGACGCGCGATCAAGGGCCACCGTGACGAGTATGTGATCGCGACCAAGTTCGCCCGCCGGATCGAGCCTTCGACCAAGCCGGGCGATCTCTCCACCCTCGGCCCGCTGGACGGGTCGGCCGAGCACGTCCGCAGCTCGATCGAGGGCTCGCTGCAGCGGCTCGGCACCGATCATGTCGACCTCTACTACCAGCACCGAGTCGATCCCAACGTGCCGATCGAGGAGACGGTCGGGGCGATGGCCGAGCTGGTGGAGCAGGGCAAGGTGCGCCACATCGGCCTGTCGGAGGCGGCGCCGGAGACGATCCGCCGTGCCCATGCCGTGCATCCGATCACCGCCGTACAGACCGAGTACTCCCTGTGGACGCGGGATCCCGAGGATGGAGTGCTGCCCACCTGCCGTGAGCTGGGCATCGGCTTCGTGCCCTACTCGCCGCTCGGGCGCGGCTTTCTCTCGGGCCGCTTCAAGTCGCCTGACGAACTCGACGACAACGACTTTCGCCGCCACGGGCCGCGCTTCACCGGCGAGAACCTGGACGCCAACCTGAAGCTCGCCGCCAAGGTGGCGGCGATCGCGCAGGACAAGGGGATCACCCCCGCGCAGCTGGCCCTGGCCTGGGTGCTGGCCCAGGGCGAGGATCTGGTCCCGATTCCTGGCACCAAGCGGCGTAAGTACCTGGAGGAGAACGCGGCGGCGCCCGACGTGGCGCTCAGCGAAGATGACCTGGCGCGGATCGAGGCCGAGTTGCCCAAGGTGGCGGGGGAGCGCTACGACGAGGCCGGAATGGCTTCGCTGGACCTGTAGGCACGAAGTCAAGGTCGCACCAGCCCAGCTCACGGCTTTACCGGTAACCGGGAGCGCCACGACGATCCGGGGAACCGGCTTTACCGGTAACCGGGAGCGCCACGACGATCCGGGGAACCGGCTTTACCGGTAACCGGGAGCGCCACGACGATCCGGGGAACTCGATTGCTCGACCTGGTGCAGGCGACCCGCCGGGGGCTGGCGATCCTGCTCTCGGTGGTTTAGGCGGAATAGGTCGAGGTGGCCCGGCGGGCCGGGGTGGGCCTGGCCGGGATCCGCGCCGCCCGGATGCGACTACAGCTGCCGGCGCCACCCGCGCTGCGTGACACCCTGCGGTCCGAGCTCGTCGCGTTGCAGGCGAGGCTCAACTAAGCGGGTTCAGCCGGTGGCCGGCAGTTCAGCCGGTGGCCGGCGAGTTCAGGAGGCTGCGCAGCGCCTTGCGGTCGATCTTGCCGACCGGCGTGAGTGGCACGGAGTCGAGGATCTGCAGCTCACGCGGGTACTTGTAGCCGCCGATGTGCTCACGCGCCCAGGCGATCAGCTCGTCGGAGGTGAGGGTCGCCCCGGCGTGCAGCGAGACGAATGCCACCACCTCCTCGCCGTGGCGCTGGTCCGCTCGCCCGATGACGCCGGCGAGCTGAACCGAGGGGTGCCGGAGCAGCGCGTCCTCGACGTCGCGCGGGTAGACGTTGAAGCCGCCGCGGATGATCAGATCCTTCTTGCGATCGACGATGAACAGGTAGCCGTCCTGGTCCAGGTAGCCGATGTCGCCGGTGTGCAAGCGGCCGTGGCGAAGTACGTCGGCGGTCATGTCCGGCGAGCGCCAGTAGCCGCGCATCACCCCCGGTGAGCGGCAGCAGATCTCGCCCGGCTCACCCGCTGCAAGCTCGCGTTCGTCGTCGATGATCTGCACGGTGCAGCCGGGCACCGGCAGGCCGACCGAGCCCGGCTTCTCACGTCCGGCAGGGTTGGTCGAGATCAGCGCGGCGGTCTCGGTCAGCCCGTAGCCCTGCCGGATTGAGACCGACGGCACCCGCCGGCAGAACTCGGCCTGGACCTCAGGGGCCAGCGGCGCTCCGCCGGAGGTGACGAATTGCAGGCAGGCGAGGTCATGCTCCTCCAGCGGCTGGGAAAGGAGAATCTGCAGCATCGACGGAACCACCGCCGCCAGCTGGAGCCGATGTTCGGCGATCAGCCTCAGGAAGGCCTCCGGGTCAAACCACCGCAGCAGCACCGAGACCGGCGGCTCGGGATTGTGCATCCCGGCGATCGTGACGAGGATCCCGTAGGAGTGCGACAGCGGCAACGTGGTAAGAGCGCGGTTGACCCCCGGCAGGTGGGCGGCCTGGCTCGCCGCGTGGCCTGTGAAGCTCAGATTGGCGTGGGTGAGCATCACCCCCTTGGCGCGGCCCGTGGTCCCGCCGGTGTAGAGCAGCGCCGCCAGATCGTCGTCGCCCCGGTCGACGATCGCGGCGGGCTGGGCCGCCTCCAAGGATTCCAGCAACAGGATGTCGTCGCCGTCGACCTCGCCGGTGCAGATCACGAACCGGACGCAGTCGACCCCGGCCACGGCCTGCTGGACCTTGCCGACGAACTCCGGGGTCGTCACGACGCCGACGGCCGCGGCATCGGCGATCAGGTGGCGCAGGTCCTCTGGCGGGAGCAGGAAGGTCGCGGGTGTGACAACCGCACCGGCGCGCCACAGCGCGTTGTAGACGATCCCGACCTCCGGGCAGTTGGCCATCGTCACGACGACGCGATCGCCCGGCGCAACCCCCAGCTCCGGCAATCCGCCCGCGACCCGGCAGGCGCGCTGGAACAGCTCGCCGGAGTCGTGCCACCGCTGCTCGAACAGCAGCGATTGGTAATTGCCACGGCTTTGCATCGTTTGCTCGGCGAGACGAGCCAGGTTGTGCTTGCTCTCCGGGCTCACGCGCCGCAACGATATCCGCTGACCCGTCCCCGCCAACCGCTGCGGCGCAGTTCAGCCCCGGCGCAGATCAAGTTCCCGCGACTGTGGCCATCAACCAAGGTCGTCCGCCAAAGGTGGCCGGTCATGCTTTCCTCTTCGAGCACGTGCAGGATTTCGGCGACGAGGTCCTGAGCTTCCCGACCGATTGAGGAGGATCGCAAGATGAGCTTCATCTCTCGTGGCTTTCACGGGCGCCCGCACCGTCAAGTCGATCCGTCGCGGATTCCACCGGGCCAGTACGTCGTCGACGATTTCCCCGTGCTCTCGGCCGGGCCCACCCCGCGCGCGTCGTTGCGGGAGTGGAGCTTCACGATCCAGGGCGCGGTGCACGAGCCGGTGTCGTGGTCCTGGGCGGAGTTCATGGCCCTGCCGTCGGAGACGTTGACGGTCGATATCCACTGCGTGACGAAGTGGTCCAAGCTCGGAACCACCTGGGGCGGAATCTCGCTTGACCGGCTGTTGGAGGAGGTGCGCAGCGATGCCGAGTTCGTCACCGCGTGGTGCGACGGGGGCTACACGACGAACCTGCCGCTGGCGGATCTCACCGGCGGACATGCGTGGGTTGCGCACACCTTCGAGGGCGAGCCGCTGGCAGCCGAGCACGGGGGACCGGCGCGCCTGCTGGTGCCGCACCTGTACCTGTGGAAGAGCGCCAAGTGGGTGCGCGGTCTGACCCTGACCGCCAAAGACGAGCCGGGATTCTGGGAGCAGGCCGGCTACCACAACCACGGCGACCCGTGGCGAGAGCAGCGTTACTGGAGCGACTGAGGATGGACCGTACTGACGCGGAGCGCCCGGGGGCCCCGCCCCTGGAGGTCAAGCGGACCCCGATCGTGTGGCGCGCGGCCACCGTGGCGAAGCTGATCGAGGAGACCACCCATGCCAAGACGATCGTGCTCGACGTCCCCGACTGGCCCGGGCACGTGGCCGGTCAGCACGTCGATGTCCGCCTCACCGCCGAAGATGGATACCAGGCCGAGCGCTCCTACTCGATCGCCTCGGCGCCCGAGGACGCCGGCCTGGCGCTGACGATCGAGCGGATCGCAGACGGGGAGGTGTCCCCTTATCTGACCGATACGCTGGCGCCCGGGGATCAGTTCGAGCTGCGAGGGCCGATCGGTGGACCCTTCACCTGGTCGGTGGATCGCGGCGGCCCGCTGCTGCTGCTCGCGGGTGGCTCTGGCCTGGTTCCGTTGATGGCGATGCTCCGTCATCGCGCCGTGCGGCACAGCTCTGTCGACACTCGGGTGCTCGTCTCGGCTCGAAGCTGGGACGACGTCCTCTACGCGGATGAGTTGCCGGCGTTCGGCGGCGAGGGGCTGCAGCTGCGCTACACCCTGACGCGCGGGCAGCCAAGGGGGTGGGCGGGATGGACCCGGCGGGTCGATGCCGAGATGCTCGTGGCCCTGGGACCCGACCCGGCGCAGCGCCCCCTGGCCTTTGTCTGCGGTCCGACGCCGTTCGTGGAGCGGGCGGCCGATCTGCTCGTTGAACTCGGACATCGGCCCGGCGCGATTCACACCGAGCGGTTCGGTCCCACCGGAGGCGCGGTCAAATGACGCTAGGCGCCGGCGGGATTGACCAGCTAGCTTCGTGAGCGGATGCTCGACCAGGCCGACCACACAACGGTGACCGCGGGTGAGGAATCTCCGTCACGGCAGCGACGGCCGGCGATCGTTGCCGTGGACGACGATCCGGCGGTCCTGGCGGCGGTCTCCCGCGATCTGCGCCGAGGTTTCGGCGAGCGCTTCCGGGTGTTGCGCGCCACGTCGGGCACGGAGGCGCTGGCGATCCTGCGTGAGCTGCGCACGCGCGGAGACCAGGTGGCGATGCTGATCGCCGACCAGCGGATGCCGGAGATGCCCGGCACCCAGTACCTGGTGCAAGCGCGCCAGATCGTGCCCGATGCCAAGCGCGTGCTACTGACCGCCTACGCCGACACTGAGGCGGCGATCGCGGCGATCAACGAGGCCGCGCTGGACTACTACCTGCTCAAGCCCTGGGATCCGCCCGAGGAGCAGCTGTTCCCGGTGGTGGAAGACCTGCTCACCACGTGGGAGTCCGGGGCGGCGCTGACGTCGGGTGGCGTGCGCGTGATCGGGCACCGCTTCTCCAAGGAATCCCACGACCTGCGTGACTTCCTGGCTCGCAATCGCGTGCCGGCCCGCTGGCTGGACGTCGAGCGCGACGGCGAGGCGCGGGAGCTGCTGCAGGTGGCCGGCGTCGCCGCGGATCGCCTGCCGGTCGCGCTGCTGGAGGACGGTGCGGTGCTCGAGCGCCCCACCGTGCTGGAGCTCGCCGAGCGCCTGGGCGTTGCCGGCACCCCGGCGGCAGACCACTACGACGTGGTGATCGTCGGCGCCGGCCCGGCGGGCCTGGCGGCGGCGGTCTACGGCGCTTCGGAGGGCCTCAAGACGGTCATGGTCGAGCGCGAGGCGCCCGGCGGCCAGGCGGGGCAGTCGAGCCGGATCGAGAATTACCTCGGCTTTCCGGCCGGCCTGAGTGGCTCGGATCTGGCGCGGCGCGCCACCGATCAGGCCCGGCGCCTGGGGGCCGAGCTGCTGACCGTCCAGGAGGCGGTCGGCCTGCGCGCCGAGGGCGCCGGACGCCTGGTGGAGCTGACCGGCGGGGGCGTGCTGAGCGCCAGCTGCGTGATCGTCGCCTCCGGCGTCTCCTACCGCCAGCTTGACAAGCCGGGTTTCGCCGAGCACACGGGCGCGGGCATCTACTACGGGGCCGCGTTGACCGAGGCGCGCTCCTGTGCAGACCAGCACGTGGTGGTGATCGGGGGAGCCAACTCCGCCGGGCAGGCCGCCGTGTACTTCAGCAGCTACGCCTCCCGGGTGACGATGCTCGTCCGCGGGCCATCGCTGGAGAAATCGATGTCGCATTACCTGATCGAGCAGATCGCCGCGCTGCCCAACGTTGAGGTGCGCACGCGCAGCGTCGCCGTCGCCGCCGAAGGCGAGCAGGGGCGCTTTCGCCGCCTGCGCGTCGAAGGTCCCGACAGGGTGCACAGCATGGATGCGGACGCCTGCTTCGTGTTCATCGGTGCGTCCCCGCGCACCGATTGGCTGGCCGGAACGGTGGCCCGCGACGAGCGGGGGTTCATCCTCGCCGGCCGTGATGCGCAGGCCGCCGGCTGGCCGCTGGCGCGCGAGCCCTACGTGCTGGAGACCACGGTGCCCGGGGTGTTTGTCGCCGGCGACGTGCGGGCGCGCTCGATCAAACGGGTGGCCAGCGCGGTGGGCGAGGGTTCGATGGCCATTTCGCTGATCCACGAGTATCTGGTCGAGGCGTGACCGAGCCCCAGATCACGCTGGCGGAACTGCGCGCGGTCGACCTGTTCGATGACCTCAGCGACGCCGAGCTCGGCCCATGGGTCTCGGTGGCCGTCCCGCTCCAGCTTGAGCCGGGCGAACTGATCGCCGAGTACGACGAGCAGCCGCGCGGCCTGACCCTCCTGCTGGAGGGCGAAGCTCAGGCGCTGATCATCGACCACGGACGCGCCGAACCGGGCGCCCGCCAGCGCGCCCCGACCTGGATGGGGGCGATCGCGGTGCTCACCGGCGAGCCGCTCGGCGTCCGGATGCAGGCGACGACGGCGTGCCGGCTGGCACTCGTGGCCTCCGAGGATTTCCGGCGCCTGGCCTTCGCGCAGCCGTCCGTGCACCGGCGCGTGATGCAGCAGGTTGCGCCGGTGATCAGTCGCATGACCGCCATCGAGCAGAACCGCGAGCGACTGGCCTCGCTGGGCGAGATGGCCGCCGGCCTGGCCCACGAGCTGGGCAACCCGGCGTCCGCCGCGGGCCGGGCGGCCGCGCAGCTGACCGAGGCGCTCGGGGTCATCGGTTCGACGCTGGCGCGTTTCGTGGCGGCCGGGGTGGAGCGCGAGCAGGCCGAGCAGCTTGTCGCCCTCCATCGGCAGGCGGTCGAGCGTGGAGCCGCATGCACCGCGCTGGATGCGCTCGACGCGGCCGATGCCGAGGACGAGCTGCTCGCGAGTCTGGAGACGATGGAGGGGGTGGAGGAACCGTGGCGGCTGGCCGAACCGCTGGCGGCGGCCGGGGTCGATCGGCAGTGGCTGGATCGCGTCGCCGAGCTCGCCGGTCCGGCCACGGGCGCCGCGCTCGGCTGGGTGGCCGCCACGCTGACCGCAGGCCGGCTGGCGGCGGAGATCCAGGACAGCACGGCGCGGATGACCGCGCTGGTCGGCGCAGTGAAGTCCTACGCGTACATGGACCGCGGCGACGTCGTGGAGGTCGACCTGCACGAGGGCCTGGAGACCACGCTCACGGTGCTGGGGCACAAGCTAAAGCACACCCAGATCAAGGTCGTACGTGACTACGACCGCCAGCTGCCCAAGCTGACCGTCCGCGGATCTGAGCTCAACCAAGTGTGGACTAACCTGCTCGACAACGCGATCGATGCCCTCGGCGAGGCCGGGACGATCAGCATCACCACGCACGCCGACGGCAGCTGCGCCGTGGTCGAGATCGCCGACGACGGCAGCGGGATCCCCGACGAACTCGCCGCCCGGATCTTCGACCCGTTCTTCACGACCAAGGACGTCGGGCAGGGCACCGGACTGGGCCTGGCCACGGCGCGGCGCATCGTCGTCGACCGCCACGACGGCTCGCTGACGCTGGACGGCAGACCAGGTCGCACGGCGTTCCGCGTGCGGATCCCATTCACCCAGACCTGACGGAGACAGCGCGATGGCCGACTGCACACACCTAGACCACGTCCGGATCACCGAACTGCCTGAGCGTGTCGAGGGTTGCGCGGAATGCCTGCTGACCGGCGACCCATGGCTGCACCTGCGCATCTGCCTGGAATGTGGTCACGTCGGCTGCTGTGATGACTCCCCCAATCACCATGCCACCGCCCACGTGCACTCGACCGGGCACCCGATCATCCGCTCGCTGCAGCCGGGCGAGACGTGGTCCTGGTGCTATGTGGACAAGGTCGCGATGGACATCCCGCAGGTGACGGGGCAGACGCGGATCCCCCCGTCACCGATGGGCGGCTGATCGGGCCGGAGTCGCTGCGGACAGCGGTTCCGGACGCTGGCGAGCACGTCGGCGCTTCGGCGCGTCGGTGAGCATGTCAGCGCTTCGGTGCGTCGGTGAGCACGTCAGCGCTTCGGTGCGTCGGTGAGCATGTCAGCGCTTCGGTGCGTCGGTGAACACGTCGGTGCCGAATGTGGTCGGCACCGTGGCGGCGTCGGCGAGGCGGTGCAGGCCGAACAGCAATTCCCAGGTGGCCAGGGAGGAGTAGTGGTTGTAGGGCTTTGAGGTCACCGTTTGCGGCTTGATGAAGGGCGAGAGCAGGACCGCGCCGATCTTGCCGCCGCCCGGACCGGCGATGCCCGGCAGCGGTGCCGCCGGGCCAGGAAGCTCGTGGCAGCAGGCAGACGAATCCTCGGTCGGGCCCTCGGATTCATCGAAGGTGATCTCCAGCATGCCGTTGCGGCGGAAGGCCGGAGAGTGGGCGATCTTCGGCACCCAGGTCTGCAGGAACCGATCGATGTCGGCCAGCGCCGAGGCGCCGCCGCGCTGGTTGGTGCACGGGTAGTCGTGGCCGTCGTTGCAGAGGTTGGGGGTGATGAACGAGAACGCGGGCGTCGTGGAGGTCTGCTTGAGGTCGGTGGCGAGACCGGTCTCGCCTCGGATGGCGGCGCCCGGCAGCTTGCCGGTCGGAGATCCGAGCGCGACGATGTGCTTGTCGCAGTAGCTGCGGTTGTTGATCACCGAGTGGAAGTAGACGAACGGGTCGTGGCGCGTGGCGTAGCCGTCACCCGCCGCGGCGATTAGGGTGTTGTCGGGCGAGCCCACCGCGGGGTGCCCGCAGGCCGCCGCCTCGCGTTTGGGATCGTTGCCCATATCCTCCTCATAGGCCTTCCAGCTCAGGCCCTTGGCCGACAGCTGTGTCGCGATGTTCGCCACGCTGGACGGGTACACACAGCCGCTGCCGCCCTGGACGCCTTTGGACAGCGTGACTGCGCCGGTGAAGTTGACGAAAGTCGTGCAGTCGGCCTGGGTGAGCGGGTTGGGGGGCTGACCGGAGACCAGCGAGATGTAGTTGTCGTTGCTGAAGTGACCGGTGCCGTAGTAGTCCTTCAGCAGGGCCCCCTGCCTGGGTAGCGTCCTGGCCAGGTACGGGTCGGCCGACGGATCGCCGAACGTCGACGCGTAGTTCTGGTTCTCCAGCACGATCACGAACACGTGGCCCACCGGGGGCAGTTTTGGCGCGGTGTGCGCGGCGTGTGATGTGTGCGCGGCCCGCATGGCGCGCGTGGCCTGCGCGGTCTGCGTGGTCTGCGCGGCCTGCGCGGTGCCGGTGGCGAGCAGCGCGAGGCTGGCGGCCGCCAGCGACAGCCAGGCTTGACGGCGAGCGAACCTGGTCATGCCGGCGCTCAGCGGGGCCCGGCGAACGAGCCTGGTCATGCCGGCGCTCAGCGGGGCCCGGCGAACGAGCCTGGTCATGCCGTCGCTCAGCGGGGCCGAGCGAACGCTGCCACCCGGACCGCTGGGCCGGCTGGATGGGCCACGCCTCGTGTGGTGCATGTGCTTCGGATCCTCCTCGTTGGCCGCCGACGGTCGCCGGTCTGGCGGCGATGCTAGCTCACGACCCGACGGCCGGTGCCGTCGAGCCCCGCACGCCTCGATCGGGGCGATCGCACCGATGTCGTTGGAGACGAAGGCGGCGGTCGGCGCGTCAGGCCCGGTCAGCGCCGCGGCCAGGTGGGCCAGCAATGTGTCGACGCCGGTGACCGCGATCTCCTGCTCGCCTTCGATGTTGCAGAACATCGTGGTGTAGCCGAAGCGGAACGCCGCCCGCTCCACCACCTGGGCCATCTGCGCGTAACAGGGATTGGAGAGATCGCCGACGAGCACGCCGAGCATCGTGGTGCACTGATTGACGAACTGCCGCGCGATCGCGTTGGGCTTGTAATTGAGGCGCTCGATTGCATCCAGCACGCGCGTGCGTGTCTCGGCGGAGACCTCGTCAGCTCCCGGGCCTTTCCCCGCTCGGGTTGGCCGTGGGCCTTTCCCCGCTCGGGTTGGCCGCGAGTGGGTCGCTCTGCGGTATTGGCTCCTCCTCCGGGCAAATCGGCCCAGCCGACCGGCTAAGCCACCACCCTTCCGATCATGCCCGGAACGTTCCATCCCGCGGCCCGGCGGCTACGGAGTCGTGGTGACGATCTCGCTTGACTACACGCTGGGCACGGCGGCGCCCAACTCGGATGCGATCCCCGCGGCCCATGCGCGAATCTCACCCCAGTCGCGCCGGTCGCGATACTCAGGCGGGCAATTCTCAACCATCGCGCGCTCCGCCGGGCCGCGGGGCTTGTCAGGCATGCGGCCGCCGAAGACGACGTGTCCGCGGACCCCGAGCCGTTCAACCTTCGCGATGATCCTCGGCGGCTCCAACCAGGACGGGTTGAGGTCGCCTTCGGGCTCTCCGACGGGACCGGAGCTGAACACCCAGAACGGCTTGTGCGAGAGATCCTCGGCATGCTTACGAAGGAAGTGCTTGGCATCGCCGCGCCAGCGCTTTATGTAGACGGCACTGCCGAGCACAATCGCGTCGTAGGGCTCCACGTTGCCGACCTCCCCGGCCTCGACGCAGGCGACGTTCAGGCCAGACTCCCGCAGGGCCTCGGCGACCGCGTGCGCGATCTCCTCGGTCGAACCGTGCTTTGAGGCGTAGGCAACCAGGACGCTCGTCATGCCGTCACGATCCCACGACGGACCGCCCGCGACATCAGTGATCGCGCGCACAGCAGATGTAACCAGCTACTGAGCGCCAAACGCGTCGAGCGCCTGTTTCACATCGCATCTACATGATTGACAAGGAGCGTGACCGTCGCTCGGGCGCGGCTGATCAGCTAGTGCTCCCCGAACAGCTTCGCGTTGGCTGCCTCTGAGTAGAAGCGCGATGTGACGGTCTTCTTGCGCGTGTAGAACTCGACCGCATCGGGTCCGTGCGCGTGCAGGTCACCGAGGAACGAGGCCTTCCAGCCGGAGAAGGGGAAGAACGCCACGGGCGCGGCGACGCCGATGTTGACCCCGATCATCCCCGCCTGGACGTCGTGGCGGTAGCGGCGCACCGCGGCGCCTGACTCGGTGAAGATCGAGGTGCCGTTGCCGTACGGGCTGGCGTTGACGATCTCGATCGCCTCGGCCAGGTCCTCGGCGCGCACGATCGCCAACACGGGCCCGAACACCTCCTGGGTCAGGATCTCCATCACGGGCGTGACGCCGGTGAGAATGGTGGGGCCGACGAAGGCGCTGCCGGGCGCGCCGTTGCGCCCGTCGAGCGCGATCGTCGCTCCGGCGCGCGCGGCGTCATCGATCGCCTGCTCGATCCGCTCGCGTGAGCGACAGGAGATCACCGGGCCGACGTCCACCTCGGGGTCGAGCCCGTCGCCGACCCGCAGCCGCCGCGCCGCGGCCACCAGCGACTCCAACAGCAGCTCATCGGCGTCGGCGACGGTCACCACAACCGAGCCGGCCATGCAGCGCTGGCCGGCCGCCCCGAACGCGCTTGAGAGGATCCCCTCGACGGTGCGGTCGATGACGGCGTCGGGCATGACCACCATGTGATTCTTGGCTCCGCCCAGGGCCTGGACCCGCTTGCCGTGCGCGGCCGCGGTCGCGTAGACGTGGGCGGCGACCGGCGCGGAGCCGACGAACGACACCGCGTCGATGCCGGGAGACTTCAGGATCGCGTTGGCAATCTCGGCGTCGCCGTTGACCAGGTTCACGACGCCCGCCGGCAGGTCCAGGCCGTCGATGATCTCGAACACCCGGTTCTGGGTCAGCGGCACCTGCTCGGAGGGCTTGAGCACGAACGTGTTGCCGGTGGCGATCGCGAACGGCAGAAACCAGAACGGAACCATCGCCGGGAAGTTGAACGGGACGATCGCCGCGCACACGCCCACCGGCTGGCGAACGGTTTCGCAGTCGACGCCCCGGGCGACGTTCTCCAGCACACGTCCCTGCATCGTCGTCGGCACGGCGGTCGCGCACTCGACCATCTCGATCATCCGCCCCACCTCGGCCCGGGCGTCGGCCAGGGTCTTGCCCATCTCGGTCACCACCAGCCGGGCGAGCTCCTCATGCTCACGCCCGAGCGCCTCCCGCAGCGAGAACAGCCATCGCGCCCGCTCGATCGTCGACACCGAGCGCCAGCCGGCGAACGCCTCGCGCGCGGCGCTGACCGCGTCATTCAGATCCTCTGGGGCGGACAGCGGGACCCGCGCCAGCCGAGCCTGGGTGGCGGGGTTGAGCACGTCGAGGGTCCGCTCCCCGCTGGCGGAGACCCACCGCCCGCCTACGTAGTTGCGGAGCGTGCGCACCTCGGTGGCAAGCTCCTCATCGATCATGGTCACGTCTCGGCTCCTCCGACGCCTTCGTCAGATCCTAGCTGGCCAGGATGGTGGGCTCAGCCGCGCGGGGGGGTGAAGACGTCGGTGCCGAACGTGGACGATACGGTGGCGGCGTCGGCGAGGCGGGGAAGGCCGAGCAGTGTTTCCCAGGTGGCCAGCGAGGAGTAGTGGTTGTAGGTCGTGGTGCTCATCGTGCGCGCCTTGATGTAGGGCGAGAGCAGGACGGCGCCGACCTTGCCGCCACCGAGACCGTCGATACCCGGCAGCGGTGAGCCGGGTCCGGGCTGCTCGTTACAGCACGCCGAGGAATCCGAGGTCGGGCCTCCGGACTCGTCGAAGGTGACCTCCAGCAGGCCGTTCTGGCGGAACGCCGCCGAGCTGATGATCTTCGGCACCCAGGTCTGTAGAAAGCGATCGATATCCGCCAGCGCCGAGGTGCCGCTCGGTTCGTTCACGCACGGGTAGTCGTGGCCGTCGTTGCAGAGGTTGGGGGTGATGAACGACAGCGCGGGCGTGGTCGACGCCTGCTTGAGGTCGGTCGCCAGGCCGGTCTCGCCGCGCGGCGCGGCGGCCGGCATCGCGCCGGTCGGCGATCCCAGCGCCACAACGTGCTCGTCGCAGTAGGTCTGGTTGTCGATCACCGAGTGGAAGTAGACGAACGGGTCGTGACGGGTGGCGTAGCCATCGCCCGCTTCGGCGCTCTGGGTTCCGTCGTGCGAGTTCAGGGCAGGATGACCGCAGGCGGCGGTCTCGCGTTTGGGATCGTTGCCCATGTCCTGCTGATAGGCCTTCCAGCTCAGGCCCTTCGCCGACAATTGCGTTCCGATGTTGGCCACGTTGGACGGATACACGCAGCCGGTGCCGGTCTCCACTCCGCTGGGCAGTGTGACTCCGCCGACGAAGTCGTCGTAGATCTGGCAGTCGGCTTGGTTCTGAACGTTGGGAGGCTGACCGGAGATCAGCGAGATGTAGTTGTCGTTGCTTTCGTGCCCCGTGGCGTAGTAGTTCTGCAGTAGGGCTCCATGCTGGGGCAACGTGCTCGCCAGATACTGGTCGGCCGACGGATCGCCGAAGGTGGACGCGTAGTCCTGGTTCTCGAGCATGATCACGAACACGTGGCGCACCGTCGGCAGGCGTGGCGCCGCCGCCTGCGCGGTGCCGGTGGCGAGCAGCGCCAGACACGCCGCGGCCAGCGACCACCAGGCTCGCCGACAGATCGCTGCGCTCATGTCGTCGGGCCGGAGGGTCCGGTGAGCGATGGTCCCTGGATCGTCGGGGGCCTCAGGAAGCCGGCCCGCTTGACGTTCAGGAAGTCCATCACCGTTGCCGCGTTGGCGTCCCGGTAGGTCAGTGCCGGAAGATTCCACTTGGCCTCGATCGTTGACAGCACCGAGGTGTGGTCGTGGACAATGTTGGTCACGGCGTTGGGCTTTGAGTACGGCGAAGCGACCATGGCCGGCACGCGCGGGCCGTAGATGTTGTAGGCGCCCGGGATGTCGGTTGAGGTCAGCGCCGGAGGGATCGAGTCTGGGGCGATCGCCTTCGGCGGCGGCACGTGATCGTAGTAGCCGCCGTGCTCATCGTAGGTGTAGATGAACAGCGTGCGCGGCCACGCGGGGGACTGCAGGACCGCTTGGAGCACCTCGTGGGCCCACGCCTCGCCGTAGTACATGTTCTGCGGCTCTTCCTGGTCGCCGCCGGCGGTTTGCAGGCCGGCCGAGATACCCGCCAGCTCGGGCAGCGCGGCCAGCGGCGCACCGATGTCCGAGATCACACCGAACTCGGGGTCGACGAAGCTGACCGACGGCAGCGTTCCCGCC
This sequence comes from uncultured Actinomycetes bacterium, assembly GCA_937888775.1. The sequence continues at coordinate 24,426 of CALAQT010000263.1, forward strand.
GCGCAATCGGCGTAGAACTGCGCGATCGGGGACAGGTTGGTCGGGTACTTCTCGACGATCGTCGGGATGATCGCTGTTTGGGGCAGATCCGTGTAGTAGTTGCGCCAGTTGATTCCGTACGCGTTCAGGCGGTCGAAGATCGTCCCGTTGGGCGGGGGCGCGTCGCTCAGGCTGGCGTTGTCGGTGGTGATGTTGCCGTAGGCGGTTCCGGCCATCAGGAAGCGCCGATTCGGATACGTCTGACACGGGGCCGAGGAGAACCACCGGTTGGCGACGGCGAACGTTGCGGCCAGCGAATAGGCGAACGGCAGCACGCCGGCGGGGTAGTACCCCATCGGCTGGGCCGAATTGCCGTTCGACCTGACAAAGCCGTCCATCTTGCCGTGGTCGATCTGCTCGTGCGTCGCGTTCCAGGTCTGGTTCACGTCAGGGCCCTGAGCAGTCGAGGGGAAGGCGAATGCGCTCACCGCCCCGTGTGGACCGGGATTGGAGTTCGTCGGCCGGCCGGCGCGGTTGAAGGTCAGGCCGTCGGCGTTGCGTTGCCCCGAGAGCGTGAGGCCGCCGAGCAGATTGTCGAACGAGTGGTTCTCCATCATCACCACGACGACGTGATCGAACGGCATCTCCGCGTTTGCGGTTCCGGCCGGCCGGCCCGGGAATGGCAAGCTGTCGGGCTGGCGTGTGGAGGCCGACGCGCCCGCGGCCCAGATGGCGTCACCGAGGCCGGGCACCGTGAGCGCCGCGCCGAGGGTTCCGCCTCGCCGCAGCAGGGCGCGGCGGGTCAGCGACCCGCGGGTGGATCGGTGATCGCTCACCGGGTGTCTGTGATCTGTCTCGACATCAAAGGCCTGAACACCACGCCTTTATCCTGCCCGTGATTGACGGCCATTTTGTGAACGGTCGGTCAACAACGCGCTAAATTTTGGATTTATGGGGGTCGGCGGAACGATCCAGCTGCGTGGGCGCCCCGGAGCCCGGTGCTCGGACCGCTTCCTAGACTGCACAGGATGGAATTCGGAATCGGATACTTCCCCACCCACGACGCGGTCTCGCCGGGCGTCGTTGCGCGGCTGGTAGAGGAGCACGGCCACGAGTCGCTGTTCTTCGCCGAGCACACGCACATCCCCGCCAATCGGGAGACCCCCACTCCCGGCGGCGGCGTGCTGCCGCGCAAGTACTGGCACACCTATGACCTGTTCGTCGCGCTGACCGCCGCCGCCGCGTCGACCTCGAAGCTGCGCATCGGCAGCGGCATCTGCCTAGTCGTCGAGCGCGACCCGATCACCACCGCCAAGGAGGTCGCCTCCGTCGATCACCTCTCCGGCGGGCGTCTGGAGTTCGGGGTCGGCGCCGGCTGGAACCGTGAGGAGATGAGCAACCACGGCACCGACCCACGCACCCGGATGCGCCTGATGCACGAGCGGATCGACGCGATGAAGGCGATCTGGACCCAGGACGAGGCCAGCTATCACGGCAAGTTCGTGAACTTTGAGCGGATCTGGTCCTGGCCCAAGCCCGTGCAGCGGCCCCATCCCCCGGTGCTCATCGGTGGCAACGGCCCGACCGTGCTCGAGCGCGTGCTCGCGTTCGGCGACGCCTGGTTTCCCAACTATGCGCGGGGCGCTGACGACATCGTGCAGCGCGCCCAGGAGCTGCGGTCCCGGGCGCAGCGCCCGATCGACCTGATGGTGATGGGCGTGCCGCCCGACGCGGCGGCGCTCGAGCGCCTGCAGGACGCCGGCGCTCGCCGCGTGGTCCACTGGATCCCGTCCGCCGGCCTGCCCAGGGTCGAGCAGGCGTTGGAGCGGTGGGAGTCGGCGATCGCCGAGCTGACCGGCGAGGCGTGAGCAAGGCTGCGGCGTGAGCAAGGCTGCGGCGTGAGCGAGACCGACGCGTGAGCGAGACCGACGCGTGAGCGAGACCGACGCGTGAACGAGACCGAGGCGCGCGAGCGCTTCGCGGCCGCTCGGGTCGCCCGGCTGGCGACCGTGGACGCGAGCGGCCGACCCCATCTGGTCCCGCTCGTGTTCGCCGTCTCCGGCGATCGGATCTACAGTGCCGTCGACCACAAGCCCAAGCGGACCACCGCGCTCAAGCGCCTGGCCAACGTGCGCCAGAACCCGGCCGTGGCGCTGCTTGTAGATCACTATGACGACGCCGACTGGGACGCGCTGTGGTGGGTGCGCGCCGACGGCCAGGGCCGCGTGCTCGAACCCAGCGAGCCCGAGGCGCGGCGTGCGGTGGCGTTATTGCGGCAGCGCTACCCCCAGCAGCGGGCCGCCGGTGCGGTGCTGGCGGTCGACGTCGAGCGCTGGAGCGGCTGGACCGCCCGTGCTTGAGGCCACGGTGATTCCGCAACTTTCCCGTCTGTGCGCTGAAGCCGGTTCCGATGTCTGCCGGTTAGCCGGCTTGCCCAGCGCTGACCCGTCGCGGTCAGCGTCGCGATCGCGTGGCCGCGATCATCGCCCTCACGTGGGGCTTGTGCCGGAGGACCGCAACGAGTCCTCCGGCACCAACCGGTCATCGCTGCCGGAGCTGATCGGCGGGTGCGCCTTCCAGCGCCGCCGCGATGCTCCGCAGGATCTGCGCCAGCGTCAGCCGGACGCGGGCCCGCCGTCGCCTGCGTGCGCCATGGGCCCGGCGGTCTCGCCGGGCCTCGGCTTGCATCTGAGCCCAGCGGTCCGGGCCGGCGCGCGGGCGCGGCGGAACGCTGCCGCGCCGGCTCAGGAGCAGGAACTCGTCGTTGACGAATCGCATCTCGTGCTCTTCCTCTCGGTTTGTGGTGGTTGAACTGCGGACAGGGGCTATCGAACGCGGCCGGGGCAGCGTTCGGCCAACTCCCGCCGCTGACAGAAACGAGCTCTTGGCATGTCAAGGCACGCACCGTCGAGCACTGTCAGCGACAGTGACTGTTTGGCGTGTCGGGCGCGACACCCCTGGCTCGCTGGTCTCCCAGCGAAGACTTACGTCGGCTTGGGACTGATCAAAATGACATCACCTTCGCTTCGGACGTGGCTGGTCAGCAATAAGGCACAAAAAAAGCGGCCCTTGGGGCCGCCCTTGCGTTGGGGTTGCTGTATGGGCGAGCTCAGCTAGCACATACACCTCAGGGCAAGGGCGGATCCGGCGATGAGCTGGTACGCACCGGGGCGCATCCAGCATGCCGCGGTTGCGGTGACATCGGCGGGACTGAAGTGGGTGTTGGCGGTGGTCGTCATAGCTATCTGCCCTTACTCGTGGCGGAGTGAGGGTAACTCAGGTGTCAGATGATTGCAAGGAGTGATCAAGAAAATTAATAGAGATGTGGTTGACCCGGAATCCTCGAGGAGGTTCTAGCTCATCCCGCCACCTCACCGCGGAGGCGTCAGTGCTTGACCCCCAGAACCGGTACCGTGAGCGACGGGGTCCGCACCACGCAGCCGGCCGCGGCGGACGCCCCAGAGGCGGGGAACGCCTGCGCGAGCGCATCGGCGATCAGGTGCGCACGCGCCGCATAGCCCGGCGAGTAGTAATGGATGCCGTCGGGGATGAACCACGCGTCCTTGACCACCGACGCCCAGTCGTAGACCCGCATGTTCGGATAGCTTGCACAGGCCTGAATCAGCGCCTGATTCCAGCGCTGCATGTTGGAATCGGCGTACGGGCCGCTGGTCACCAGCGTCTTGGCATTGACCCACATGACCGGCTGATCGCCGATTGCCGACATCATCCGCCTGATTCGCTGACCAAGAGGGATGGATGAGCCTACGTAGACGTCGGCGGTGTCGTTGGTGCCGAGCGCGATCACCCAGCAGCCTTGGTACCCGGCGCTGGTCAGGGAGCGGGCCACTGCATAGGCGTTGATGCCGCCGGGGAGCGTCTCGACGATCGATGTGGCGCCCGTGATCTCGAGATGCTCGTTGCGCACTCCGACGCGGGCGTACTGGGCGCCGAGCCGCTGGGCGGGGTCGGGGAGGTAGTTGCTGGAGATCATGCCCTCGGAGGTGGAGTCGCCTATGTGCACCACCGAGCGGCACGAAGTGCGCGTCGAACCTCCGGCGACCATGCCGGCCAGGCTGGGCACGGGGATGGGGGAGGTTGAACTCGTGGCGGTGGCCGTCGTCGTGGCCTTGGTCGAGGCGGAGGTGGAGGTGGAGGTGGAGTTGGCGGTCGGCGCCGCCGCTACGGGGCGGCGGGGCGCCGGCCGATGTTGCGACGTCGCCGAGGACGCCGCCGGCGGGTTTGGCCCGAACTGCACGCTCGGCGGGGCCGAGGTGAACAGAGCCGGCGGAGTGACATTCGCCAGGGCGACGCCGGCAAACGCAAGCGCCACGACCGCGACCCCCAGCGCGACGCGGGTGTGTCCTTGGCGCAAGCGCGGGCGCCATCCGAGCGATCTGGTCTGCGTCCACAGGCGTCCGAGGGCGCCGTGGCGGATCGGCTCCTCGACAAAGCGCCAGGATAGTGCGGCCAGCGCGATGCTCGCCGCCACCTGGAGTATCGCCCGCAGCGGGTGCACACCCCGATTGATCTCCGGCGTGGTGAGCACGATGACGGGCTCGTGCCAGAGGTAGATGCCGTACGAGCGCACGCCGAGCCAGCGCAACGGACGCCAGCCGAGAACCCGGCCCAGGCGAGTGGCCGGATGGGCGAGAGCGGCGAGCGTCAGGACGGTGGCCAGCGACAGCAGCACCATCCCTCCGCGATAGGGGAACGGCGAGTACTGGTTCGTGCGCCAGACGAGGACCCCGATTACGAGCAGGCCGGCGGTTCCGAGCCCGTCGAGAATGTCGCGAGCGCGCGCCGTAAGCCGGGTCGTCAGCCGGCGGCTGGGCCACACCATCGCCAGCGCGGCTCCGAACAGAAGCCCGAACGCCCGTGTATCGGTGCCGTCGTAGACCCGCGACGCGTCGAAGCTGGGGTGAAAGAGCACCGCCATCTCGACCGCCGAGATGATCGCCAGCGCCAGGGTCACGCAGGCGAGCCGAGGGCGGATGCTGATCGGCCGCCTGCGCTCCTTGACGACGTGCACGCCGAGCAGCAGCAGCCACGGCCACAGAATGTAGAACTGCTCCTCGACGGCGAGCGACCACAGGTGGTTCAGCGGCGAGGGCGGCCCGAAGCGGGCGAAATACGAGAGATGCTGCGAGATCTGCCACCAGTTGTTCATGTACACGACTGCGGCGGCAACCTGAGCCCGCACGCCGGGCAACTGGGAGCGGTCGGCGATCCACACCCACACGGCCACGACGACCAGCATCAGGAACAGGCCGGGGAGGAGGCGCCGGGCACGGCGCATCCAGAAGTCAGCCAGCCGGAGCCGCTGCTCGTCCAACTGGCCCAGCAGCAGATCGGTGATCAGGTAGCCGCTGAGCGTGAAGAACACGCCGACGCCCAGCAGACCCCCCGATGCCCACCCCAGCCCGAGGTGATAGGCGATCACGGCGAACACCGCCAAGGCCCGAAGCCCGTCCAGCCCCGGCATATAGCGCTGGCCGCTTCGCAGCGGCTCAGGCATGGTCTCTCTCCACCGCGAAGCGGCTCGGCACGCAGGAGTGAAAGCGGATCAGCTCGACCCGGACTCCTAGATCAACTGATGTGTGAATGCTCGTTGGTAGGTAGTTCGGGCAGCTTGCGCCGGTTCCTGTCGAAGCAGGCTGAGGCCAAGGACAAGACCCTGACCAAGCCCCCACGCCCACAAGGAGCACCGGGCCGATCGACGACCGGCGACCGCGTCTCAAGTATGCTGCCCGCCCGCTTCGCCTGCCCCTCCGGGGTCCGCCAATCGATTGCGCTCGTCGCGCTCGGCCCATTCCAGCAGCGGCTCCAGCGAGAACGCCGCGTCATCGATCCCCGCATGCAGATCCCCCAGCTTGGCGAACCGTGCCGGGACGGTGGCGATGGTCAGATCGTGCGGGATGACGTCGTGGATCTCGTCCCAGCCGATCGGTGTCGAGACCCTGCCTTCCTTGACTCCGCGGGCGGAATACGCGCTGGCGATCGTGTGGTCGCGCGCATTCTGGTTATAGTCGACGAACACCTTGTCGAGCTCGCGATCCTTACGCCACCAAGTCGTGGTGGCATCGGCGGGGGCGCGGCGCTCCAGCTCGCGGGCGAAGGCCAGGGCGCCGCGGCGCACGTCGCCAAAGCTCCACCGCGGCTCGATCCGGACGTAAATGTGCAGGCCCGACCCACCACTGGTCTTCGGCCAGCCGACCGCGCCGAGCTCATCGAGCACCTCGTGCGCCACGTGGGCCACGCGGCGCACGGTGGCAAAGTTGCATTCGGGCATCGGATCGATGTCGATCCGCCATTCGTCGGGCCGCTCTACATCGGCGCGACGCGAGTTCCAGGGATGGAACTCCACGGTTGACATCTGCACCGCCCAGATCACCGAGCCCAGCTCGGTGACGCACAGCTCGTCGGCATGCCGGCCCGACGGAAACTCGACGCG
>CALAQT010000264.1 GCA_937888775.1 uncultured Actinomycetes bacterium
GCTACGGTTCCGCTTCCCACCCCGATGAAACCTCAAGACGATTATCTGACCGAGGATCGAGGCTAATGGGTTTGCACGGCCACGACTCGGCGACCCGAGAACATTAGCCGACACGCTCTTAGTCACCTCGGGGCCCCAGGGCAGGGCGTGGGATATTTTTGCCCGGATCGGATGGCGAGGATTCCATCCCACGCCCCCGGTGGCGCCCGTCCCGCCCGGACCCGGCGTCCCCAGCCCGACTACGCCTGAGCCGGGGCGCGCTTGGGCCTCGCGGCGTGGGCGTGACGCTGGAATGCTCCAGCACCTCGGCCAGCAGCGGTGGCCAGTGCTCGTGCAGCGCCTCGTGACCCATGAACAGGCCCAGGTGACCGCCTGCGCTGACCCGCCGGCGCTCGAGCTCCGGCGGCGTGGAGGCGAACTCCGCAAGCGCGAACACTTGGTCGGGGGGCGTGATGTGGTCGGTCTCCCCGGCGAGCAGGTTCAGCGGCATGTTCAGCTTGGCCAGGTCGACCCGCCGGCCGCCGACCTTCAACTTCCCGGCGATCAGCGCGTTGTCCCGGAAAAGATGGCGCACGATCCACAAATAGAACTCGCCCGGGATGTCCTGCGTGTACTTGAACCAGTCCTCGAACTCGCTGTAGCGGGCCACGTGGTCGGGATCGTCGAGGTGCCATAGCAACTCGATCTGCCGGGCGATCTCGCTGCCGGCCTGGATCAGGATGAAACCGGCGAGCATGTGCTCGCCCTTGAGCACGCCCCCGTCGGCCGCAACGAGTGACTCATAGAACGCCAGATCGCCGCCCGGGGCGAGGTGGCTCAGGACCTCATGGACCACCGGCTCGCCCGCGTGGAAGTCGATCGGGGCCCCGGCGATCGTCAGCGTGTTGATGCGCTCGGGTGCCAATGCCGCGTAGATCGTGGCCAGCCAGCCGCCCTGACAGTCGCCGATCAGGTTGACGCGCCCGCCGCAGTGTTCTATGGCGCGGTCGATCACCTCCAGATAGTCCTCGACCGTGGCGTCGGCGGTCTCGGCGGTCGCGCCGATCCAGTCGAGCGACAGGGCACGCTCCAGCCCCGACGCGAGGATCGCTCCCATCTGGCTCTGTTCGGAGGAGTAGTCGACGATGCAGGAGTCGTGCCCGGCCTGAGGTGGAAGCACCAGGGTGGGAATCAGCGAGCGCCGGTGAGAGGTGGAGAAGTCGCGTAGCCGCCCGATCGGCGCCTCGAAGGCGATTTCGTGCGCCGTCGTCCAGGTCGGTGGGCGGCGCGAGCGTGAAACCCGCAGCCAGCGGGCCACATCGGGCACGAACGGCCCGCGCTCCCATGCCGCGACCACGCCGTCGGTCAGACCGTCGGTGACGGCCGCCCAGGCGTTCAGCCAGCTTCCGAGCAACCCGCTCGTAGGTGGAAACACCATTGGGCTATGAGACGTTGTGGCCATCAGACACCTCTCCGTTCGGCAAAAGGCAATATCTACTTAGAAGATGAAGCACCGGCAAACTACACCGGTGCTCCCATTGTCCCGCAGGCGAGAGACGCTTTCATGAGGGAAAACGCTTACTTGAGCAGACTGCGTGCCGTCGACGTATAGGAGTTGGTGACCTCGCGCGTGAAGTCCGCCTGGGTCTCGACCAGGCCCTTGATCCACTCCTGCTGGGTCATGCCGGCGAACTTGAGCTCAAGCTCGATCGCGCGGTCGACGGCCTTCTCGTAGGAGTCGAGGTACACGCTGCCGGCCTTGCGCGCAGCGGCGATGAACTGCTCGCCGGTTTCCTTGGCCTGCCCGAAGGCCGCGTCAACGGTCGGGACGGCGGTTTTGTTCTGGGTGGTTGCCATGTTGATCTCCTGAGGTTCGGGTGCTTAGGATCTGCTTGCAGATTAGCACTAACACCGCAAATGTGCAAGCGTTCTTTCCTAGATTCCTTGCCGGCCAACGAGAGGCTTGAAACTAAACCTTGCCACGCTCGTGTCAAGGTTGTGCGAAACGTTGGTACGATCAGCCGATGCGCGACTTCCTCGCCGCCACCCGCCAACGCACGATCGTCTATGACGGCGGCATGGGCGCCACATTGGAGCAGTTCGAGCTAAGCCTCGAGCGCGATTACGGGCTCCCCGGTCGCTGCCACGAAGCGCTCGTGCTCAACCGCCCCGACGTGATCGAGGGCGTCCACAGCTCGATGATCGAGGCGGGCGCCGAGGTCCTGGAGACCGACACCTTCCAGGCCTCGCGGCTGAAGCTGTCCGAATGGGGCCTGGAGGCCCACACGCACGAGATCAACCTCAAAGCGGCTCAGATTGCGCGCCGGGCCGCCGGCGAGCACCGGTTTGTGTCGGGCTCGATCGGCCCGACCGGCTTCCTGCCCGCCAGTGATGACCCCACGCTTGGACAGATCACGTTTGGGCAACTGGTCGAGGTATTCACCGAGCAGGCGCGCGGGCTGCTGCTGGGCGGCGTGGACCTGGTGATCATCGAGACCGCACAGGACATCCTGGAGGTCAAGGCGGCGATCTTCGGCGTTCGCCAGGCGAGCAAGGAAGTCGGCCGCGGGGTGCCGATCCAGTGCAGCATCTCGCTGCTGCCCCAGGGCGGGAAGATGCTGCTGGGTACCGACATCAGCGCGGCCCTGGCGACGCTCGAGGCGCTCGAGGTGGATGTGATCGGTCTCAACTGCTCTACCGGCCCGGAGGACATGCGCGACGCGATCCGCTTCCTGGGCGAGTTCAGCCCAGTCCCGATCCACTGCATCCCCAACGCCGGACTGCCGCTGCAGGGACCCAACGGCGAGACGATCTTCCCTGAGGAGCCCGAGCCGCTGGCTGAGACGCTGGGTGAATTCGTCGAGCGCTACGGCGTCTCGATCGTCGGCGGCTGCTGCGGCACCACGCCCGACCACATCCGGGCCCTGGCCGAGCGCGTCGGGCGCCACATCCCTGGTCCTCGCCCCCCTCGCCGGGCACCCCACCTCAGCTCGATGATCGCCGCAACGCCGCTGGTCCAGGACCCGCGCCCGACGCTGGTCGGCGAGCGAGTCAACTCACAGGGTTCGCGTAAGGCCAAGGAGCTACTGCTGGCCAATGACTACCACGGTCTGCTGACCGTCGCCGAGGACCAGGTCAACGGCGGTGCCCACGTGCTCGACATCTGCGTGGCCCTGACCGAGCGCCAGGACGAGGCCGAGCAGATGCGCGAGGTGGTCAAGGGGATCTCGCTGACCCAACCGGCCCCGATCCAGGTGGACTCCACCGAGCCCGAGGTGATCGAGGCCGCCCTGGAGCAGATCCCCGGCCGGGCGGTGGTCAACTCGATCAATCTCGAGGCCGGACGCGACAAGCTCGATCGTGTCGTTCCGGTGGCCAGGGCCCACGGCGCCGCGCTGATCGCGCTGACGATCGACGAGGTCGGGATGGCCAAGACCGCCGAGCGCAAGCTCGAGATCGCCCAGCGGCTCCAGCAGCTGTGCTGCGACGAGCACGGGCTCGATCCCGAGGCGCTGATCTTCGACTGCCTGACGTTCACCCTGACCACGGGCGACGAGGAATGGCGACCGAGTGCGGTCGCGACGATCGAGGGGATCAGGGCGATCAAGGCGCAGATCCCCGGTGTGAAGACCTCGCTGGGGGTCAGCAACGTCAGCTTCGGTGTCGGCCTGCCCGCCCGCGCGGCGCTCAACAGCGTGTTCCTGCACCACTGCGTCGAGGCGGGCCTTGACCTGGCGATGGTCAATCCCCACCACATCACGCCCTATGGCGAGATCCCAGTGCAGGAGCGCGAGCTGGCCGACGACCTGGTTTTCAACCGCCGTGAGGACGCCCTGGAGCGGTTCATCGCCCACTTCGAGTCCAAGGGCACCGAGGCCGAGAATTCGGACCCCACCCGCCCCGCGGCCAATCCGACCGAGGGGATGGAGCCCGAGGAGGCGCTGCACTTCCACATCCTGCGCCGCAAGCGCGAGGGCGTGGAGGATTGGATCGATCTCTGCGTCGAGAAGATCGGCGCGGTCCCGACACTCAACACGGTGCTGCTGCCCGCGATGAAGGAGGTGGGTGACAAGTTCGGCTCCGGCGAGCTGATCCTGCCATTCGTCTTGCAGTCCGCCGAGGTGATGAAACGCGCGGTCGCCCGCCTGGAGCGCTACCTGGACAAGCTCGAGGGCTACACCAAGGGAACGGTGGTGCTGGCGACCGTGTTCGGCGACGTGCACGACATCGGCAAGTCGCTGGTCAACACGATCCTGACCAACAACGGCTATACGGTCATCGATCTCGGCAAGCAGGTCCCGATATCAACGATTCTCGACGCCGCGGTCGAGCACGACGCCACCGCGATCGGGCTGAGTGCCCTGCTGGTCTCCACGTCCAAGCAGATGCCCGCATGCGTGCAGGAGCTCCACCAGCGCGACCTGCCGTTCCCGGTGCTGGTGGGCGGCGCGGCGATCAATCGTAACTTCGGCCTGCGGCTGCTCTATCCCAATGGCCGGGAATCAGACGAGATCTATGAGCCCGGCGTGTTCTTCTGCAAGGACGCGTTCGAGGGACTGCACAAGATGGATCAGCTGATCGATGCCGATGCGCGGGCGGCGCTGGTCGCCAAGACGCGCCAGTCGGCCAAGGCGTTTCGCGAACAGCCCGAGGCCATCGACGCCGGAGCTCCCCCGGTTACCGACGCCTCAATCCGCAGCGCACTGCGGACCGACAATCCGGTTCCCGAGCCTCCGTTCTGGGGCCCGCGTGAGCTGGAGGTCCCGATGGACGAGGTCTACCACCACCTCGACACGCACGTGCTGTTCAAGCTGCACTGGGGCGGACGCGGCGTCAAGGGTGAGCAGTGGACCCGGCTGCTACGTGATGACTTCCAACCCCGGCTGGAGCGCATGTGGTGCGATCAGACCTACCTTCACCCCCGGGCGCTGCTGGGCTTCTTCCCCTGCAATTCGGAGGGCAACGAGCTGATCGTGTGGGATCCGCAGGCCCCCGGCGAGCGTGAGCTGGAGCGACTCGTGTTCCCGCGCCAGCCCCGCCATGACCGCATCTGCCTGGCCGACTTCTACCGCCCGCTGAGCTCCGGAGTCGTGGATGTCGTGGCGCTGCAGGCGGTCACGGCCGGCGAGCAGGTCACCCAGCTGATGGCCGAGCTGGAAGCCGAGGGCGAGTTCGCCGAGCAGCTGTTCGTTCACGGGCTCGGCGTTCAGACCGCCGAGGGCATGGCCGAGTGGATGCACGCCCGGGTCCGCTCGGAGCTCGGCATCGCTCCGGCCCAGGGCCGGCGTTTCTCCTGGGGTTATCCGGCCTGCCCCGAGCAGTCAGAGCACGAGAAGGTCTTCCGCCTGCTCGGCGCCTCATCGATCGGACTGCAGCTGTCTGACGGCTACGCCGTGGAGCCAGAACAGTCGACGCTCGCGATCATCGCCCATCACCCCGAAGCCGTCTACTTCGGCATGAAGTCCGGCTTCCTGCCAAAGACGCCCAAGCAGGCAGGCGACGAGCTGATCGCAGGCACCGAGCGCGATCCCACGCGACTGGCCGAGCTGACCGACGCCGAGCCCCCCGTCAAGGGCCAGCCGGCGCTGGCCAAGAGCGCCTGAGGCACGCTCGCGAGCCCTTAGGACTCACGACTCTATGAGTCCTCGTGTTGTGCCGGTGTGATGGTGTAGTTCCA
>CALAQT010000265.1 GCA_937888775.1 uncultured Actinomycetes bacterium
GGGCTCGCAGACGGCCGCCGGCCCGGAGGCCGCGGCGCCGTCGTCGGGTTGGTCGCGGCCGTGGCGCTATGCGGGATCGGCATCTTTGCCGCGATCGGCGTGGCGAGCGATCGCCACCTGCAGCGTCCCGACTGGCGCGCGGTGGAACGCGTGCTGGGGTCGCGTCCGAGCACGGCCGGCGGGCGCGTGATCCTGATCCAGCACTACCGGGACCTGCTCCCGCTGTCGCTCTATCTGCCGGGGCTGAAGTTCCTGGCGGCGCGGGGGGCGCGGGTCAGCGAAGTCGACGTGGTCTCGATCAGCGCGCCGCGCGTGCGGCTGTGCTGGTGGGGAGCGGCCTGCAACCTGACTTCTTCGACGATGCAGAGCTCTTACTCGCTGCCGGGCTTCCATGTCGTCTGGCGCCGGCGCGCGCTGCAGTTCACGATCATGCGCCTGAGCTCCCCGCGGCCGGTGCTGGTGAGCAAGCGGGCGGTTGCCGGCGCGTTGACGACGACCACGCTGCGTCACGACGCCCTGCTCGAGCAGGTTGGCCGCTAGTTTGCCGGTAAACTTCTCACTCGCGCACGCCCAGACGACGAGTGCGAAGTTGGCCAGGATGATCGTCGTCAACTTCCCAACGGCCGTGTCCCTGCACACGAGTGCGAAGTTGACCGGATTTCACGCCCGGCACCCCCGGTTCTCCGACGACACGCCGGCCACCCTGACCAGCACGCTCTCGACAGCGCCGTTTCTCCCACCGCGCGCCGACGAACATCCGGGCGCCGGTGCACCGCTTTCCTCACCGTCACCCGCGCCGTATCTCCCACCACGCGCCGACGAACATCCGGGCGCCGGTGCACCGCTTTCCTCACCGTCACCCGCGCCGTATCTCCCACCACGCGCCGACAACCGCAAACAGTCGGCGCCAAGCCCTCCATTGATTCAGCCGCCGGCCGCCAGCAGCCTGGCGACCTCGGCCGCGCTTAGGCGCCGGGTCTGCCCAGGCGCCAGCCGACCCAGCTCGAGCGGCCCCAGGCGGATCCGCTCGAGGCTCTTGATCGGATGGCCGACTGACTCGCACATCCGCTTCACCTGCCGCTTTCGTCCCTCGTGGATCGTCAGCTCGATCGTGTCCCACGCCACGCGGCGGACGGTCGCCGGCGCGGTCCGGCCGTCGTCGAGCTCGACGCCCGCGCGCAGGGCGGCGAGCGCGGGCTCGCGCACGGGGGAGCGCCACAGCACCGCCCGGTAGGTCTTGGGCACCTCGAAGCTCGGGTGCGTCAGGCGGTGGGCCAGCTCACCGTCGTTGGTCAGCAGGATCAGCCCCGTGGTGTCGATGTCCAGCCGGCCGACCGGATACAGGCGCAGTCCCGATGACACCAGCGAGACCACCGTGGGGCGGCGCTGAGGGTCGCTCGCGGTCGACACGACGCCGGCCGGCTTGTTGACCGCATATACGACGCGGTCGGTCTCGGCGCGGACCGGCTCCCCGTCGAGGGCCACTTCGTCGCCGGGGCCGACGTCGCGGGCCGGATCCTCCACCACCAGACCCCCGACGGTCACTCGCCCGGCGCGCACGATCTCCTCGGCGCCGCGCCGTGAGGCAACCCCGGCGGTGGCTAGGAACTTGGCCAGGCGCATGCGAGTGCCACCATAGAGCGCATGGATCTGAAGCGGCTGGAGCAAACGCTGGGCGATTTAGGCCAGCCGGAATACCGCCACGGCCAGGTCTGGCGATGGGCAGCGCAGGGCGCGGCTGGTTTTTCATCGATGACCAACCTGCCCCTGGTCATCCGCGCTGCGCTGGCCGAGGCGGTGCCGTTCTCGACGCTGACCGTCGAGAACGAGGCGCACGCCTCAGACGGCACCGTCAAGGCGCTGTTTGCCACCCACGACGGCCACCCGGTCGAGGCGGTCCTGATGACCTACCGCGACGGCCGGCGGTCGCTGTGTTTGTCCTCGCAGTCGGGCTGCCCGCTGACCTGCAGCTTCTGCGCCACCGGCGCGATGCGCTTCGGGCGCAACCTGACCGCCTCCGAGATCCTTGACCAGGCGCTTCACTTCCGCCGCTCGGGCGACGTCGACCACGCGGTCTTCATGGGCATGGGCGAGCCGATGATGAACCTCGACTCGGTGCTGGAAGCCTGCCGGCGCCTGCCTGACCTCGGCATCACCCACCGCCGCACCGCCATCTCGACCGTCGGCTGGATCCCCGGGATCGACCGCCTGGCCTCCCAGCCGGCACCGATCCGCCTGGCCTTGTCGCTGCACGCGGCCGACGAGGCGCTGCGCTCGGAGCTGATGCCGGTCAACGACCGTTATCCGCTGGCCGACGTGCTCGCCGCGTGCCGGCGCTTCTACGAGGCCAAGCACCGCAAGGTGTTCATCGAGTACGTGATGCTGGCCGGCGTCAACGATTCCCACGCGCAGGCGGTGGCCCTGGCCGACGTCCTGGACCCGCGGATGTTCAAGGTCAACCTGATCCCCTACAACCCCACCGGGTCCGCCTATGAGGGCTCTAGTCCGAAGGCGATCGACGCGTTTCGCTCCCAGCTCGAGCGTCACGGCATCGACGCGACGGTCCGCCTGACCCGCGGCCGGGACATCGACGCCGCCTGCGGCCAGCTGGCGGCCAGCGCCTGACGGCAGTGCAGGCTGCACTGGGCCACGGCCGGGCGTTGGACGGCCTCGATCGGTCCGCGGTCATCGCGCAGCCCTGTCGGCGCAGCTGCTGGCGGGACCGCCGGCGCGCGATCCGACCGCGGTCGCCCGGCGGCTGCTGGCGATCCAGGGCCAGGACCCACGCGGGGCGCGGTTGGCGATCCGGGCGCGGACCAAGGGGCTGACGGTCGCCGACGTCGACCGGGCCCTGACCGACGAGCGCTCGCTGCTGATCACCTGGCTCAACCGCGGCACCCTGCACCTCGTAGCCAGCGAGGACTACCACTGGCTTCACGCACTGACGACCCCGCCCCTGCACACCGCCAACGCCCGGCGCCTGGCCCAGGAGGGGGTCACACCCGCCGAGGCCGACCGCGGGGTGATTGTGATCGAGCGCGCGCTGGGTGATGAGGGCCCGCTGACCCGGGCCCAGCTGCGTGAGCGGTTGACCCAGGCCGGGGTGCGGACCGAGGGGCAGGCGCTCGTGCACCTCCTGTTCGCGGCCAGTCTGCGGGGGATCGCCGTCCGCGGACCGATGATCGGCTCCCAGCACGCCTATGCGCTGGTCGCCGACTGGGTCACGGCGCCACCACCGATCCCGCGTGAGCGGGCGCTGGCCCAGCTGGCGCGGCGCTACCTGGCCGGCCACGGGCCGGCCGGCGACCGCGATCTCGCCAAGTGGGCCGGACTACCGCTGCGCGACGCGCGCGCCGGATTGGCCGCGATCGCCTCGCACCTGAGCCAGCGGCCCGACGGTCTGGTGGCGCTGTCCGAGCCGCCGGCAACCGCGGAGCTGTCCGAGCCGTCGGCAACCGCGGAGCTGTCCGAGCCGTCGGCAATCGCAGATCTCTCCGGGACGCCGGCAACCGCAGATCTCTCCGGGACGCCGGCAACCGCGGACCTGGCCGGGACGCCGGCAACCGCCGATCTCTCCGGGACGCCGGCAACCGCAGATCTCTCCGGGCCGCCGGCAACCGCAGATCTCTCCGGGCCGCCGGCAACCGCGGACCTGGCCGGGACGTCGGCAACCGCCGATCTCTCCGGGACGGCCGCAACCGCAGATTTGCGGCCACCGCCGTCGGGGGAGCTGTCCGCGCCAACCGCGATCGTTGAGCTGCCGCCGCCGCGGCTGCTTGGCGCGTTCGAGCCGGCGCTGCTGGGCTGGAGTTCGCGTGAGCCGATTCTGCGTGGCGATCCGGCGCGGATCGTCGGCGGCGGGATGTTTCGTCCCTTCGCGCTGGTCAACGGGCGTGCGGTGGCGGTCTGGAAATACGTCGGCGGCGAGGTCAGGATCGAGCCGTTTGTCGACCTTTCCCCCGCCGACCTCGCGGCGCTGAACGAAGACGCGCGCGATCTGGTCCGCTTCCTCGGCTAGCCGGAAGTTTTTGAGGGTTTGAGGCCCGATCCCCAGTGTTTGTGGGGGTCGGGCCT
>CALAQT010000266.1 GCA_937888775.1 uncultured Actinomycetes bacterium
GGGGATTCATGGTCGTAGCGTCCAGCGAGTCACCCCCAAACGACGAGGAGAGCCGACAAATCGACATCCGCCGCGCGCTCAGAACCCTCGACAACACACTCCCCGACTACATCCAAGGCGCCCGTCTCGCGCCCGAAACCTAAACTCGTTACAACGTCACGACTTTCCACCACCAAGTCGAACTAGCATCCGCTTCGGCGGGCGACGGTCGGCCTTCACCGCCGGATCAGCGGCCGAGGGACACGACATCGAGGCGATCGAGCGTCACGACCGCCGCTCCGGACAGGTGGTCGTGCCTGCCCGTCGCCCGGATTCGAATCGTGTGCCGACCCGCGGGCAGCGGGCCGGTGTCGAACCACAACTGCTGGTTGGCTGTATCGGCGTCGTAGGTGTCGATCGTGACCGGGGACCCGTTGTCGACCTGAACAGTGGCGATGCCGCCGAGTGGCGAATCGGTGCCGAACAGACGCGCCTGCGTGCCCTGGAAGGTGAAGCTCGCCGTGCTTCCGGCGGATGACCCCACGTGCGCGGTGCCACCGAAGTAGTCTGTCGCTCGTATCACCTTCCAAGCACCGGAGTATCGCCACGAGCGGTCATCCACACTGCGCGCGGGGGCCGCGGCCCGGAAGCCTATCGCGGTTGCGTACGGGCCGATGTGAATGTTGCCCTCACCCGGCCCGAGGACCAGCCGGCCGCCCCGCCTGACGTTCTCGAAGGTGACGCCGGAGACCGTGCGCGTGGGAGAGTAGCCTTCGACCGGCGAGGGCGACCCGCGGTCTGCGGGATAGGTGACGTCACGGAAGAAGACGTGGCTGACGGAGTCACCCGGCTGCGTGTTGTACGACGGGTTGAGGAACACGCGGATGTTGAACATCTGACCGTCGAGGATCCGCTCGACGTCGACGTTCTCGAACTGCACATCGCTGACGGTGTTGTGGTTGCCGGCGTTGATCGCCAGCACACCCTGGTACAGCGGTTGCGAGACGTCTTCGTCCAGCGTGTCGAGATCGTTGAAGAGAAGGTGCTCGATCGTGTCGTGACCGCTCGGGTTGCCGTGCGTGCCGATCAGGACAGGATGCGCGACATCCGGGTACAGCGTGCAGTCGCGAACGGTGACGTCGCTCGTGCTGCCATGAGCACCCCAGGGTGTCGATGCGTAGACGGCGACTGAGTCGTCCGAGGTTCGCAGGAACGAGTCCTCGATCAGCACGTTATGGGAGGCCGTCACGTCGATGCCGTCGCTGTAGCGCACGGAGTTGATCTCGCGCACGTGGGAGATCACCACGTCGCTGGAGTCGCGGATCTCGAAGCCCTCGGCTGCGGACTCGAGGATCGTGATGTCACGGATACCGACGTCCGAGGTGCCGCCGACCGACACGGTCGGCGGGCTGTTGCCCGAGCTGAAGGCGGGCGCTGGGTCGATCACTCCGTGGCCTTCCACCGTCACGTGCGAACCGGTGATGCTGAGCGCCCCGACGACCACCGATCCGCCGGCGATCTCCACCGTGGTGTCGCCGGGCACGCGCAGCACATGGTCGCCCGGGATCACGTGCACCCCCGGACCGAACGAGATGATGTGGCGCGTCGTCGACCTGGCAGGCGCAACCTGGAGTTGATTGACGAACACCTGGAGGTTGCGCGTTGTGTCGCCGTTGGCGTCGAAGGACACGTTCATCGGATGAGGCAGCGTGAACGTGGCAGTCCGGCCGTCGGGGCTGATCGTCGGCTCGATGTTCAGTGCGGCGGGCCGTACGTCAGCAGTCCGGATCGTGCCCGAGCGGGCGGTCACGGCAACCTGGACCGGCCCGCGGGCGTCGAACTCCACCATCGACGCCGGCGTCGGGTTGTAGTAGTTGACGTAGGCCAGGTAGCTTTCGAGCGGACGCCAGGAACCATTGGGCGTGCGAACCGCGACCGCGAAGTTCGTTCCGCGCGCCTGACCTGGCGGCACGTTGTAGGTGACAATGGCGCTGCTAGAGGGGGGATCGCTCCGCAGACACGCCTGCATGCCGACCCCCGCGAGCACCGCGATAAGCACGACAGACAGCGGACGCCACACTATGGCCACCGAGCACGATGATAGCCACGCCCCGCGGCGGCCCAACCGGCTGCCGCGGCGCGAGCCGGCTGAGGAGGCGGGACAGCGCCCGCCCGCCCGCCTGCTGTTCCTGACCCACGAGCCGCCGCTACCGCTGGTGAGCGGCGCGCGGCTGCGAAGCTATCACCTGATGCGCGAGCTGGCGCGGCGCGGCCATCCGGTGTCTCTGTTCGCGGTGGTCGCGGGCGAGCCCGTGTCCGCTTCGGCGAGCCGGCAGCTGGCGGAGCTCTGCGAGCGAGTGGACTTGCACCCGTTTCGGCCGTCGCGGCTGCGCCGCCGGGCCAGACTCGCCACCGACTACGTTCTCGGGCGAGCCTTCGAGCGCGGCTACTTCTACACGCCGACGGGGGCGCACGCGCTGAACGCGCTACTGGCCGAGGTACGGCCCGATGTGATCGTCGTGGGACAGCTCTACATGGAGGCCTACCTGCCGCGCGACCCGGATGCGCTGACGATCTTCGACAGCCACAACGTCGAGGCTCGCAGGATTGCGACGATGACTCGCGGAGGGGGCGCGCGCGCCGTGATAGCGCGGCGCCAGGCGCGCCCCGTCGCAGCACACGAGGCGGAGGTCGTCGGCCGGCTCGGTCGCACATGGGCCGTCTCTCCGGAGGAGCGCGCGTACTTCGGGCCCCTCGCCCCGGGGAGGGTCGATCTGGTGCCCAACGGCGTCGACTGTGCTGCCTTGCCGATGCGACCATCACCCGCGACGAGTACTGATCTGCTGTTCCTGGGCCGGATGGACTATGGCCCGAACGCCGACGGCGCCCGGCACCTGATCGACGATGTCCTGCCCCACGTGCGTCACGAGGCTGCGCTCGTGCGGATCGTCGGGGCCAACCCGCCGCCCGCGCTGCGCCGGCTGGCCGAGCGGACGCCTTTCCCGATCGAGGTCACCGGTTTCGTTCCTGATACGGCCCCCTATCTGGAAACAGCTCGCGCGCTCGTCGTGCCGTTGCGGTCCGGGGGCGGAACCCGCCTGAAGATCCTCGAGGCGCTTGCCCGCGGCGTGCCGGTCCTCACCACGACGCTCGGCTGCGAGGGGCTCGGGCTGCGACATCGCCGCGAGGTGCTGATCGCCGACGACCCGGCCGAGATCGCTGAGTGGATCGATCGCCTGCTCGAGGACGACGAGCTGTGCGCCTCGCTCGCGCGGGAGGGCCGCGACGCCGTCGAGCGTCGGTTCGACTGGTCCGCCATCGGAGACGCCGCCGAGACATCGTTGCGCAGCCTGCTCGCACTCGGCTGACGCGGCCGGCGAGGAGCTAGCGTGCTAGCGCTAGCCGTGGATGCTCGCGCCTACCGCGCCAAACAGCTGCCGGTAGACAGCCGCGGACGCCGGAAAGTCGCTGAGCACGGAGTTGGAGAAGTCGAAGTACATCTGGTAGGCGGGGTGGCCGCGCGCCATCCAGCCGTACATGTCCTTGACGAACGCCGTTGAGTCACCGCCTCCGTGGCCGCCCGCCATCAGTCCCCACTCGGGGAAGGTGATGGGCTTGTGGTGGGCACGGGCGAACGCGCGCTGCCACCTCAGCCCGTACCGCGCCGTCACATAGCCATGCCAGCGGCTGACCTCGCTGCCGGCATTTGCCACCCAGCTCTGGTCGTAGATGTCCATGCCGATGTAGTCGACATAGGCGTTGCCCGGGTAGCCGCGCGCCGCGTTCAGCACAGAGCTGCTCGCCCACGAGCTGCCGTTGCCGACGCACCAGTCGAACTGGAAGTGACGCGAGACTCCGCGCATCGTGGTCACGATCTGCCGAAAATAGGCAACATAATTGGCGGCGTTGCCGTAATGGATCGACCAGGGGAACCAGTCGCCGTTCATCTCCCAGCCCAAGCGCAGGATCGCGTGGCTCTTGCCACCGGCGCGCAGCACTTTGGCCAACCTCCTGAAGTGCTCGTCGTAGACGCCCGTCGCCCCCTGCGCCAGGGTGTCGCCGTAGGCTGGCAGCATCGGGACGCTCAGGACGAGCCGCGCATGGGAGTGCGCCGACAGACGAATGACCCACCGCGGGTTCTCGATCGATCGCCAGCTGGTGTCGTCGAGGAAGCTGAGCACGTGAGCCGGCCGCATTCCGAGCCAGCTGGAGAAGCGGGCGAAGTCGGATGATCTGGCTCCACCGACATAGACGCCCGAAGCGGACCGCGCCAAGGGCGGCATGGCGCTGGCCGGCCTGCTCAGCAGCGAGCCGATCCCGAGCGCGCAGAGCATCGCTGCGAGCCATATCCGTCGACGCGCGCGACCCCGATCGAGAGCCGCCTCTCGCTGGCGTGCCTTGGGGCTTACCCCACGAACCGCTCTCGATCTAGGTGCGCCGCCGCCTGCCTGGCACCTCGAAGGCCCGACGGTCACCGGCGGTACAAGGCCAGAATGACGTCGTACATCTCGCGAGAGGTCTCGCCCCCGGGGCAGCAGGTCGGACCGCCCGGGTCGCTGATGCCGATTTCGAGGTGCGGTCCAGAGGAGATTCCCACCTGCCCGCAGCCGATCTCGGCGATCGGCTGTCCGGCGCTGACATGCGTTCCGACCGGCACGAGCGCTGGCGCCGCGTGACCGTAATAGATGTAGCGGCCCGCGTACTTACCGCTGTCGACCTTGAGGATCGGAGCATACGGTCCGAACCCGCTGATCCCCTCCTGCACGATCGTTCCCGACGTGACAGCCACCTCTGTGACCTGTGAACCGCAGGCGTTGTTGACCGTTCCGATATCGACACCCTGGTCAAGCGTCCAGTTGCTCGGGTCAAGCACGCGGGAGGAGGGCTGCAGCGGAAAGACCCAGGCTGACGAGGAGCCCGTCGGCGTGCCGCCTGCGACGCCCACCACGCCGCCGCCGAGGTTTGCGCCGCCGGAACCGGCGACGGCGGCACGCGTGGCGACGGTCTGGACGGCCGTGCGCAGGATTGAGGCGGTCTTCGGTCCCACGATGCCGTTGGCCTGCAGCTTGTGTGCGCGCTGGAACGATTTTACGGCCCGCGCCGTCTTGGGCCCGAAGGTTCCGCTCGCATGTATCCGGTACCCGGTCTCAGTGAGCCAGGTCTGGAGTGTCTTGACGTCCTGGCCGACCGCGCCGATCCACAGCGTGCGGGTGAAGTTGGAGTACGAGACGGCCGAGCTGTCGAAGCCGTTCGGCGCCTGCGGAGCCCGGACGCCCGCTCCACCCGAGCCGCCCGCGGATGCCGTCGTGGGGAGCACCACCAGCAGCAAGGACGCGAGCAGCGGTAACAGACGTCGGAGGTAGTACATCGCGTCGTTCACTTCGGACCGCGCGCGGGCAGCAGCGCGGAAGAACTCCGCGTTGCACGTCCTTGTTGCACGAAAGCTGCTGAAAACGGCACGCAAGCGATCTCCGTGGGTCAGATCTTGCAAATCGGGGAGCCTGTGCCTACGGGGTTAGCTGACGGGCTCGCGCTCTGATCGAGCGCTTCCCACGGACCACCGCGGGTCTCGCCCCAAAACGAATTGGGTTCCCCGTCCCCTGGGATGGCTCGCCCCAGGGGTTCGGCGCTGGCCACGCTACCAGAGGTTTCGGCCGGACCCACATCGCAAAAGGCCGCAATTTGCGTTAAGACCGTGCGCAATCCTTATTGCACCAGGAGGATTCGCGACAGCCGCGCGCGTCTCGCGGAGATCCCGAGCGGGAGGCTCGGGTCGTCCCTCAAGGCAACCACCAAGGCACCTTCCGCGGCAACGCCGGCCTCGTTCACAAGACCAGCGAGGCCACCGCCGCGCAGCTACAGATCCTGCGCGCGCTCGGCCTCCAAGCGCCGCCCACCTTCCCCGCGCTCCAAGCCGCCGCATAGCCAGCCGCGGCACCCCCACCCGCCGAGAAGGCGATTCTAGGCACACGCCCGCGCTCGCCAGTCCACGGGAAATCCCTGCAAACTCCATAAATCGCTAAATCGCGTACCTAGCCAGCCCCCGAACTGTCGAACTCGGGTTGACGGATGCTTGGCAAACCGGCGCGGGCTCCGCGATTAGGTTCCCGCCATGAACGTGCGGCGAGGGTGACGTCGCTGGTCTTGCTGGCAGCGAGCGTCGCGGCGTCCAGGCGTCTCCGGGCGACACTCGACCGATCACTGAACTAGCGCTTACGCGCGACTGGACGATCGCTCCAACATGCGTCCACGCTCGGTCACGAGGCGAGAGCAGCATCGGTGTTCGACCGACAGGTGTGTCATGAACCCCCTCCACCTTCTCTCCTCCAACCTCCACCGGCGAGTCTGCTCCTTCGCGGCTCGCACTCTCCAGTTTCTCGTGCTCGCCCTCTGCGGGCTGGGGGCCACCGCCCTGGTTGCCGCTCCGGCGCAGGCGGCGACGCTCTCGTCCTCCGCCTCCGGCGTCTACACCGGCGGCGGCAACAGCTCCGGCTACACGAGCTTCTCGAACTGGCTCGGACTGCGGCCGCACTACGCGCTCGACTTCCTTACCGACAGCAACTGGAGCACGATCGACAACCCGACGTGGGTGACCGGCCAGTGGGCCAACTCGGACGCCAAACTCGTGCTCAGCGTGCCGATGCTGCCAGCGTCCGGTGCGACGCTGGCGCACGGGGCGACCGGCGCCTACAACTCGTACTTCAAGACGCTGGCCCAGTCACTGGTCGCGGCCGGCGACGGCGACATCATCATCCGGCTGGGCTGGGAGATGAACGGCAACTGGTTCCCGTGGTCGATCCAGAACGGCAACGAGAGCAACTACGCCGCCTACTGGCAGCAGATCGTCACCACGATGCGCTCGGTCTCCCCGAACTTCAAGTTCGACTTCTGCCCAAGCGACGGCAGCTCATACGTCAACGGTGCTCTGCTGAACCCGCAGGCTGCCTACCCAGGCGACTCCTACGTCGACTACATCGGCCTTGACATCTACGACCAGAGCTGGGTGCCCAACTGGCAGGTCGAATCGAACCGCTGGAACGGGTACCTGAACCAGCCCTACGGCCTGAACTGGCAGAAGTCATTCGCGGCAGCTCACGGCAAGCAGGTCAGCTTCCCGGAGTGGGGGCTGTGGCTGGGCGGCAACGGCGGCGGCGACTCGCCGGCCTTCGTCCAGGACATATACAACTGGATGGCACAGAGCAACCTCGCCTACCAGCACTATTTCGACTTCTCCAACTCGATTCTGAGTGACTTCCCGAACGCTCAGACGCTGTACCGGCAGCTGTTCGGACCGGCCGGGACGACGACGACGACCACCACGGCTCCGACGACGACGACCACGACTCCGACGACGACCACGACTCCGACGACGACCACGACTCCGACGACGACCACGACTCCGACGACGACCACGACTCCGACGACGACCACGACTCCGACGACGACCACGACTCCGACGACGACGACCACCAGGCACCACCGGTGGACCCCCGCAAGGTACGCGCGGGACCGCGCCGTCAGCCGGTTGAGGCTCACGGTGACGCGGGCACGCCGAGCGGGCGGCACGTTCGTCAAGTTGAGCTGGCAGGCCGGCGGGGCCAAGGTCGCGGTGTTCCGAAATGGCCGCCGGCTGCAATTCCACCGCCGCGGTCACTCGATGCTCGTGCGCGTCTCACGCGGCAAGGCGCACGACGTCCGGTACTCCGTGTGTGAGGTTCACACTCACCTCTGCTCGGCGGCCCAGCGGGTTCGGGCGTAGCCTCGGGCGATCTCCGCGATCGACGCCATCCGGCTTACGTGACGGTTACGTGACGGCGAGGCGAGGCGATCCAGCTATCGTACCCGGGCATGGGTGTTCGGCTAGATGCCTCGACGAGGTCTCTGGCGAGTGCGCGCGCCGCCGCCAAGCGCATTGTGCGCGCCTCGCCGATCGCACCGCAGGCCGAGCGGGCCGCCCAGCTCCTGGCCTCGCGGGCAGCGCGCCGCGACCGGCGTGACAACGAGGCGCTGAAGCTCCTGGTGGCCGCCACGCTCGCTCCGGATTCCAGCGGCATTGACGTGGGCGCCAACGAGGGCCGCGTGCTCGACGAGATCGTCCGCGTCGCGCCGGCTGCTCACCACATCGCATACGAGCCGATCCCCAGCCTCGCCGCCGAGCTCGCGCGGCGTTTTGCCGCCGTCGACGTGCGCTGCGCGGCGCTGTCCGACGAGGAGGGCGAGGTGGAGTTCGTTCACGTCAAGAGCCGCCCCGGCTACAGCGGTCTGCGTGAGCGCCCCTACCCCGGCCGCGAGGAGGTTGAGCGCATCCAGGTGCACGTCGAGCGGCTCGATGATGTGCTTCCCGAGGGATTCAAGCCGTCACTTGTCAAGATCGACGTCGAGGGGGCCGAGGGCAAGGTGCTGGCCGGCGCGATCGAGACGCTGGAGCGTCACAGGCCATTCGTCGTGTTCGAGCACGGAAAGGGAGCCTCTCCGATATACGGCACCACCCCGGCCGACATCTACGCGCTGCTGGTTGAGCGGGCCCGGTTGCGCATCTTCGATATGGACGGTGCGGGGCCCTACAGTCGCGCCCAGCTGGAGCAGACCGTCGAGCTGGGCACCCACTGGAACTTCTTCGCCCGCAGGTAGCCGGTCCGCCCGCTCGGCGCGGTTCCGCGCGGCCTACTCTTCGACTGCTCGCGCGTCACGCTCGCGTGCGGCGTCCCCCGAGTCGAACCCACTCCCGCCGCGCGGCGGCCGGGTATCGCGTGACTCCGGATCCGGCAGATGGAACCCGCCGCCTCGCGGTGTGGCGGGCTTGCGTAGCCGGTTTCGGAAACCTCCCCGGCGGGAGCCGCGGCCGCTCTCGCGATCCGGCAGCGCGTGGTAGCCCACGCTTCGGCCGTGACGGCGAACGCGGTTCAACACGACGCCGAGGATTGCGGTCTGCGTGAGGTTGAGAACCTGCAGGAGGGTATCGAGCTCGGCTGGCTGACGCCGGCGCATGTCGATCACGATCACGAGCGCGTCGACCATCGAGGCGACGAGTGCTGTTTCGGCGGCGACGAGGGGAGCGGTGTCGATCAAGACGAGCCTGTTCTCGAACGTCTGCTTGATCTCCGGAAGTACCTTCTCGATCACCCGCGCCGACTCCTCGGTGACCGTTCCCGCGGTCAGGATGTCGAGTCCGGCCAGGCCGCTCGGCTTCATCCGGCGTCGAACAGGATCGAGCCCGGGCCCACCGGGTAGTCGGCGCGGACGAGCGGATTCGACCGTGGGGTGGCTGCTCAGCTCTCCGACTCCGTTACCCATCGGAAGACCGAACGGCACATGCATCGAGGGTCGCCGCAGGTCGAGGTCGACGATCGTCACCTCGCGCCCGAGCGAAGCGAGCATCCAACCGAGATTCGCCGTCACTGTGGTCTTGCCCTCCTTCTCACGCCAGGAGGTGACCGCCACGGTTCGGTAGTCCTTGGCCAGAAGGCTGAAGCTCGTGCGCAGCCGCTGATACTCCTCAGCGGTCTCACTCGATCTTGCCTGGTCGAACAGCTCCGCCGGTGTCCGTCGCACCTGGCGGCTGTTGCCGATCTCCCCCAGGACCGTCAGGCCGAAGCGCTCACGGATCGCCTCGGGTCCTGCCACGCGCTTGCGCGCGGCATCCGCGCCCAAGGCGGCGAACATGGCGAGAATCACTCCGAGCACCGCGCACCCGAGCAGGATCGGCATCTTCTGCGGGCTCGAAGCCGACGTCGGCGGGTACGCCGGGTTGAGCAACGACAGCTTGAGCGTCGACGTGATCGGATTCAGACGCAGTTGGTTGGCGGCAGCGTTGGCAGCAATGGCGGCGGTCTGCGGGTCGGTGCTTTCCGCCGTCACCGTCAGCACCGTGGTCCCTGCAACGTTGGACGCCGACAGCGTTGCGCCGCGCGCGGGGGGGTTCGCGCTGAACAGGCGGTTGTCGAATTCGCGCGTGCCCACCTGCTCGACGATCGCCGGGAGGATCAGCGGTACCACGGTGGCGCTGGAGTTGAGCGCCTGCGGGTTCGTCGGCTCCGCGAACAGCAGCGCGTTGGCCTGATACTTCTCCTTGGGTACGAACGCAGCGGCTGCGCCGATCCCGATGAGGAGGAGGAACACCGCCACGGACAGCGGCCAGAACCGTCGCAGGGCGCGGGTGATGTCACTCGTTGTCACTGTGCGACCACCCCAACCAGTCTGTCGGCCTGCAGCGAGCCGACCGTTTGTCCGGCGGTGGTCACTCGCCAGCGTTCGCGGGTGAAGCTGACCGACATGCCGATCAGCATGCCCATGAGCAGCGCCAGCCGGTACTTCTCGAAGATCGACTCAAACATGCCCTTGACGACCAGGCCGACGAGCGCGGCCAGGCACCCCGTGCCGAGCGCCGCCACGCGGGCGTCAATCTGGTCGCGCGTCGCGAGCGCGAAGTCGCGCAGCGACGCCCCCACGGCGATCAGGAACAGCGCCAAGCCGACGACCCCGGTACGCAAAAGGAGGTCCACCGCGATGTTGTGGGTCAAGTCCGTGGTCACAAATTCGTAGAAGCCCGGAGAGTAGTACGCATAGGCCTTGCCGAGCCCCCAGCCGAACCACGGACGACCGCTGATCAGTGTAACGGCCTGGTCCCATTGATTGAGTCGGTCCTGCCCGGAGAGCTGCTTGCCGCGACTCGAGAACGTTTTCTGTATCTCGTTGGCGAGCGGAATCGTCAGGTGGTGGTTTTCCACCGCGCTCACCAGGACGAGCATCGCGAACGCCCCAACGGAGGCGGCCGCGAACAGCCCGACCTCGGCTGCGGTGATGCGGATCCGGTCCCGCGCCAGAAACGCCGCGGCGGCGAGCACGAGCAGCATGGCGCCGAGCCCGGCGAGCGCGGCTCGCTGGCCGGAGACAAACGGGGCCGCGAGCATCGGCAGCGCGACCATCAGCATGCGGACACGGCCGCGTTCGCTGCAGACCGCGACCGCCACGGTGATCGCTCCAAGGGTGGCGAAGATCGTGGCTGCGTCGGTTCCCAGCACGCCGAATCCCTGAAGCGGCAGCAGCGGTAGATTGAGGTTGATCGACACCTGCGCCTCGGTGGTGATCAGCAGCAACGCCGCGATGCTCGATGACATCACGATTACACGACGAAGCGGACGGCTCTCCAGCCAACGGTGCACCGGGACGGCGGCGACGAGGACGAGCACTCCGAGGTAGATGATCAGCTTTGCCTCGAAGGTCACGAGATCCTTTGGGTTGTGCCCCATCAGCCCCTCGATCCCGGACACGAAGATCCAGATCATGAACGAGCACCAGAACACCGCCTGCATGGGCGAACGGCGTCCAGGAGGGCGTGCGACGAAGTAAGCGGCCACCGCGAGAGGCACGAGCACGTCCCAGAGCCGGAAGCTGAGCGAGCCGGCGTGAGGATGGAAGAGGCCGTTCGGGATCGCGTTCGGATCCTCGTACACGCTGGCTTCGATCACCATCAGGGCCAGGAACAGCGCCACGATTCGCTCCCGTCCCGAAGGACTCCGGCTGGCGCTCACGAGCCAACGGAAGATCAGTCCGACGACGGTCAGCAACCCGACGCCCGCGACGACGAGCACCAGCATCGACGTCGATCTCATCGCGAGAATCCTACTGGAGGGTTCAGCGCCGAAACCCGGGCGGCCCGTCGCCACACGTCGAGCGTCTGGCCGCACATCCGCTCGAGGCCGAAGCGGTCGCGAGCGCGCTGCGCTCCTCGCCGCCCGAACTCCGCGCGGCGGTCCGGATCCTCGAGCAGCGAAATCAGCGCCTCGGCCAGCGCCTCCGGGTCCTCGGGTGCGACCAGTCGCCCAGCGTCGCCGACGACCTCGGGCAATGATCCGACCCGTGACGCGATGACCGGCACGCCCGCCAGCATCGCTTCCACTGCGACGAGACCGAAGCCCTCGTAGCGGGACGGCACGGCAAGGACGTCCATTCCGCAGCAGAGATCCGCGGCGTGCTCGCGGTAGCCGAGGAAATGCACGCGGCCGGAACCGTCTCCCGCCAGCAGGCGTGCCCGCTCCGGTCCATCGCCGACCACCACGAAACGGGCGGTCGGTACCCGCTCGTGAACGCGCGGGGCCGCGGCACACAGGACATCCCATCCCTTCTGCCGATCCAGCCGACCGATCCCACCGACCACGATCTCTCCCGTCAGGGCGCCGAGCTCCCGGCGAGCGTCCGGCACGACCCGTGGCGTGGCGACGCCATTGGGCACGACGGTCGCGCTCGCGCCCTGTCGGCGCAGGTACTCGCCCACCCAGTCTGAGACGGCGATGACCTCGCGGGCGGCACGCAGGCACCGGCGCGAGAGCCATTCCAGCGATCTACGACGCTCGGGGATGACGAGATGGAGCGTGGCAGTGACCGGCAGTCGTACGAGCGCAGCCGCCGCGATCGCCGCGATGCCGTCGCCCTGGTCGCTCAGGTTCACGTGCACGAGCGCGGGCCGGCGGCGCTCCAGCAGCCGGGCCAGACGGACCGTCGTCCGTGGCGAGGGTCGCCGCGCGAGGCCGCGAACGGAAGTGACGCCGGCGCCCGCCTCGTGGACGCGTCGCGGCAGCTCAGCCGGTGCGCGATCGCTGATCACGACGTCGACCGCCACGCCTCCGGCGAGCGCTTGGAGCAGCGTCAGCAGGTAGACCTCGGCACCGCCCATCTCGTGAGCGGTCGAGACGATCATCACGCCGGGCCGGGGGCTGCTCACCGGGCCTCCTTGGGCCACAGCGCCAGACGATCCCGGCGCAGGTAGCGGCCCATCCCACCGAGTGCGACCAGTTGCAGGAACAGGACCTGGGCCGCCAGCGCCTCGGGCCGCGAGACCGGCTCACCGCGGACGAAGCGGCGCAGCGCCCGAGCCGCGGCGAGATGAGCGAGCACGAAGACTGCTGCCGGTCTGCTACGGGTGGCTCGGACCAGCGCCCAGCCCACGAGCGCGGCGTGCGCAAGCGCTCCGGCGGACTGGCGCGCGAGCCGGTGGCCCCACAGTTCGAGTGCCACCGGGCTGCTCCGCGGATCGAGCAGGCGCCGGCGCCGCAGGAGCACGTCGAGCGCGCCTGAGACGACGCGCGTGCGGCGCTCCCAATCCGCACGCCAGCTCTCGCCGGGCGCCTCCAGCGCCACCGCTGACGGTTCGTAGACGATGCGCAGTCCCTGCTCGATCACGTCAAGCGCGAGCCACAGGTCATCGACGGCGAGATCGGGCGGAAGCGGCCGGTAGGCGTCGCGGCGTACCGCGGCGAGCTCGCCAGCGAGGCCGATCGTGCTTCCGCGCAGCGACTCACGCCGCTTGAGCCATGACTCGAAGCGCCAGTAGGCGCCCTCGTGCCCACCGCGGATCTGCTTCTCCCCTGCTACGGCGCCGACCTGCGGGTCAGCGAACCACCGCGCCAGCGCCGGGAGGGCGCCCGGCGCGAGCATCGCATTGGCATCCGTGATCACGACCACGGGGTGTCGCGCCGCCGCAAAGCCACGGTTCAGGGCAGCGGCTTTCCCCCCGCGCTGAGCGGCCTCGATCACCTCGACGCCGGGGCGTCGGGCGGCAGTCGCCGTCTCGGGATCGTCGGCGACCACGATGATCTGACGCTCTCCGTCGTAGATGGCGCGCTCGAGGTCGTCCAGCTTGGCGCCGATGATGCTCGCCTCGAGGTAGGCGGGAATGACGAGCGAGACTCCGGGCCACCGCTGACTCTCGGGTGGTTCGACGGGGGTGGCGTGGCGCGTGACCCAGGCCAGCCATGCCGGGTAGCCGACGGGACCGATCGCCGCCACACCGACGAGGCCCAGCAGCACCGGGATGCTCCACGCGGAACCTGGCGGCAAGCTGCGCGCCGGCTGAACGTCATGTCGTCTTGGAAGAATCTGCATCTGGCCGATCTGGCGCAGGCCCGCGTCTCGGCCGGCGATGCGATGGTAGCCGAGCCATGACCCGCCTATTCTGGCACGATGACGCGCTCCCTCACGTCTGAACGCGCCGGCGCGCAAGGCCCGCACGGAGAGCCCAGGCAGCGGGTCGCCGGTCCGTTGGCCCGCCCCGCCCCCGCCCTCCTGGTTGGACTTCCAGCGGCCGCGCTGATGATCCTATGGGCAGCCCACAACGGCGGCTACGACGCCGACACCTGGTACTGGGGTGCGCTTGCGCTGCTTGCCCTGCTGGCGTTGACGGTCCTCTGGCTGGGTCCGCGGCTGTCGCTGTCGCCTACGGCGAAGCGGGCGATCGTGTGCTTCGCCGCATACGTGGCCTGGTCCTACCTTTCGATCACGTGGGCAAGCTCGAAGGGCGACGCGCTGCAGGGAAGCAACCGGGCGTTGCTCTACCTGATCGTGTTCACGCTGTTCGTCGTGCTGCCGTGGACCGCGGAGGGCGCGCTGGCCGTGCTGGTCGCGTTCACGCTCGGCGTCGGGACGATCGCGATCGCGTTCCTGTTCCGCCTGGCGGCGGCTGACCGTGTCGGCGCGCTTGTGACCTACGGCCGACTGGCGGCGCCGACCGGTTACTTCAACGCGAGTGTGGCGCTGTTCATGACCGGCGCGCTGCTCGCAACGGTGCTGTCGGTGCGGCGGGAGCTCCCCGGGCTGCTTCGCGGCCTGCTGATCGCGATGGCCTGCGCTTGTCTGCAGCTGGCGGTGGTCGGTCAGAGCCGCGGTTGGCTGTTCACGCTGCCATTCGTGCTGATCCTGACCATTTCGCTCGTCCGCAATCGGTTCCGGACCGCGGCCGCCGCGCTGATTCCGGCGGTGGCAGCGATCGCCCCGGTGCACCGGCTGCTCGGCCTCAACGAGCAGGCGTCCACGGCCGCGCTCGACCACGCGGCCCAGCGCATCGGCCAGCCCGCGCTCCTGATCTGCCTGGTAGCGTTCGTGCTCGGTACGGCGATCAGCTGGATCGAGTCGGTCGTCCCGGAGCCGCGGATCTCCGACCGCGGCCGGCGCCGGCTCGGCGCGACGCTGGTGGCGCTCGCTTTGGCCGTCAGCGTCCTCGGTGGGTTCGCGGCCACCCACGGACATCCGATCAGCTTCATCACGCGCCAATGGAATAGCTTCAGCGAGCCGGAGACCGGCGGTAACTCCTCGCACTTCCTGACCGTCGGCAGCGGTCGCTACGACTTCTGGCGGGTGGCGCTCGACGCGACCGTCGCGAACCCGATCGGTGGGCTCGGGCAGGACAACTTCGCGGACTACTACATCACGCGCCGCCGCACGAACGAGGATCCGGCGTGGCCGCACAGCCTGGAGATGAGCCTGTTCGCATCGACCGGGCTCGTCGGGTTCGCGTTGTTCGCCGCGTTCCTGGTCGCAGCACTGATCGGCGCGGTCCGCGCGGTGCGTCTTCCGAGCGGGCTCGGTCCGGCGGTCTGCGCCGCCGCCCTGCTGCCGCTGGTCGATTGGCTGGTGCACGGATCGGTCGACTGGTTCTGGCAGATGCCCGCGCTCAGCGGGCCGGCGCTCGCGTTCCTGGGGATGGCCATGGCCTTCGGCCGCCGGACTCGGACGGCCGATGCCGTGGATCCGGCAGCGGACGCTCCCGCCACGCCACCCACAACGGCCACGCAGCCGGGCGGGGCCAGGCTGCGCCCGGCCCGGCTGGCAATCGCTGGCGTTGCGCTGACTGCGGCGGTCGTCGCGCTCGGCTTCCCGTACCTGTCGGTGCGCGAGGTCTCGACCGCCAGTGACCTGCGCGTGACCAACCCCGGTGCGGCGCTCAGCGACTTGACGCTGGCCGCCAAGCTGGACCCCCTGAGCGCCGATCCGGGCCGCCTCGGCGGCGTCATCGCGCTGGAGAACGGCCTGTTCAACGAGGCGCAGCAGCGCTTCCAGCAGGCGATCTCGCGCGAGCCCGGCGGGTGGCTTGGCTGGTTCGGCGAGGGACTGGCCGACTCGGCGCTCGGTGACAACGTCGCAGCTACGAAGGCGCTCCGGACCGCTGTGGCGATCGACAAGCAGGAGCCCGTGATCCGGACTGCGCTCGCGCGAGTCAACAGCACGCACCCGCTGAAGGCGGAAGAAGCGCTACAACTGTTGGCAGTTTCGAACTGAGCGGCAGGGCCGCCGGCGACACTGGTCCGCTGATCGCGGCGCACCCGCGCGACCCGGCAGAACCGCCAGGTTCCTCATAACCGGATCGTGGTGTAGGATGAGCGTGGGAACATGATATAACGCTGTCCGTCCATCGAACGCGGCACCGACAACCGAACAATTGTCGGGGGGGAAATAGATGAAACGTATCGTGACGGTGATGGTGACGGTGATGGCAATGGCGATCCTGCCGGGTTCGGCGCTGGCCTTGAGTAGCTCGACTTGCCAGACGTACCACCCGCAGACTTGCAAGGTCGTGTCGACGACCACGACTGGGACGACCGCGACTGGGTCGGTGTTGGCAGGAACGTTGCCGTTCACCGGACTCGATGTTGCGCTTCTGCTCGCGGGTGGCGCTTTGCTGCTCGGCACGGGACTGGTCGTACGCCGGTTCTCGCGCCATCTCGACTGATTCAGCGTCTGTACCAGAGGCCGTCACGGGCGCACCGTGGCGGCCTCGTTTTGCTTGAGGGGTCAGTCCATAAGCCCGTGCACGGGCTTATGGACTGGCGCTTAACTTAAATAACGAGCCTCCGAGAGCGCGTTCAGCGGCCGAGCTGCTCGCGGATCAGATGGGTGATCTCCCGGCCGTCCGCCCTCCCCTTGGTCGCCTTCATCACGTAGCCGACGAGCGGGCCGATCGCCTTCATGTTGCCGCTCCGGACCCTGTCGGCGGCCTCCGGGTCCGCTGCCAGCGCGGCCGCGACGATTCCAGCGAGCCCCGAGTCCTCGCCGCTCAACGCTCCGAGGCCTTCGCGCTCGACGATCGTGCGCGGATTGCCTCCCTCCGCGACGAGCGTCGTCAACACGTCGCGCGCGGTGCCCCGGCTGACCTCGTTGGCGCCCACCATCGTGACGAGTGTCGCGAGGCTCGCGGGTGTGACCTTCGATGCCGCGGGATCGGTGTCCGTCCCGATCCGCTCGACGAGCTGCTGAATCCAGTTCGCAAGCGCCACCGGATCGGGCTGCGAGCCGTCCGCTGCGAGCGTCGCCTCGTAGTAGTCCGCCAGGTCGGTCCTGAAGGCAAGCTCACGGGCGCGCTCGGCCGGCAGTCCGAGGTCGAGCTCGAACCGCTCCGCGCGTGCGGCTGGCAGCTCGGGCAGTGCCGCTCGCGCGTCTTGACGCATCGCGGGGGTCGCGAGCAGCGGTACGAGGTCCGGCTCCGGGAAGTAGCGGTAGTCGTGCGCCTCCTCCTTGGAGCGCAGCGGGGTCAGCCGGCCAGTCGCGGGGTCGAAGTGGAGCGTCTCCTGGACGACCGCCTCGCCTGCTTCAAGCAGCGCCACCTGGCGGTCGATCTCGGCGCGAACCCCCTGCGCAAGGAAGCGGAACGAGTTCATGTTCTTCAGCTCGGTCTTGGTCCCGAGCTCGGACGCCCCGGCGGGCCGCACCGACACGTTCGCGTCACAGCGCAGCGACCCCTCCTCCATGTTCACGTCGGAGACGCCGAGGACACGGAGGGTCGTGCGCAGCAAGTTCAGCCAATCGCGCGCCTGCTCGGCCGAACGCACGTCGGGCTCGGTGACGATCTCCACCAGCGGCGTGCCGCCGCGGTTGAAGTCGACGACGCTGCGATCCGAGCCGTGGATCCGTCCGCTCTCGCCGATGTGGACGAGCTTCGCAGCGTCCTCCTCCAGGTGGACGCGATGGATCCGCACGTCGCCAAGCCGGCCACCGCGGCAAAGCGGCACGTCGTACTGGGAGATCTGGTAGCCCTTCGACAGGTCCGGGTAGAAGTAGTTCTTGCGGTGGAACAGCGAGCGCTCGGCGATCTCGCAGCCGAGCGCCAGCCCGATCATCAGCCCATAGTGGATCGCACGCTCGTTGATCACCGGCAGGGTCCCCGGCAGGCCGAGGCAGACCGGGCAGGTGTGGATGTTGGGCTGATCGCCGAACGAGAGCTCGCAACCACAGAACATCTTCGTGCTCGTTCTCAGCTGGACGTGGATCTCCAGCCCGATCACCGGCTCGTATGCCATACTGCTCATCCGCCTCCCCCACGCCGCGCGGGGCTGCCGTCGAAGCCGATCGCCTGCTCCAGCGCGAACGCCACGTCGAGCATGCGACTCTCGCTGAACGCCGGTCCGGCCAGCTGGAAGCCGACCGGCAGTCCTTCGCTGCACCCGGACGGGATCGAGATCGCCGGAATCCCGGCGAGCGGCATCGGCACCGTGCAGAAGTCATTGAGGTACATCGCCAGCGGATCGTCGGCCTTGGCACCGAGCTCGAACGCCGTCCACGGGCTCGTCGGCGTGACCACGAAGTCGAACCGCGCGAACGCCGCGCGAAAGTCCTCGGAGATCTTCGTGCGCACCTTCTGCGCGGTCCCGTAGTAGGCGTCGTAGTAACCGCTGGACAGGGCGTAGGTGCCGAGCATGATCCGGCGCTTGACCTCTGGCCCGAATCCGGCGGCTCGGGTGCGGCTGTACATCGAGACTAGGTCGCCGTCGCCGCCGACGCGCAGCCCGTAACGCACCCCGTCGAAACGGGCGAGGTTGGCCGAGGCCTCGGCCGGGGCGATCAGGTAGTACGCGGACAGTGCATGCGGCGCGTGCGGAAGCCGGCACGGCTCGACTGTCGCCCCGAGCCGCTCGGCGAGTGCGAGCGTCGCCTCGAAGCTGGTCCTGACCCCCGCGTCGACGCCGCCCTGCGAACCGGTCAGCTCCTCGGGAACCCCAAGACGGACGCCCTTCAGGTCCTCGCGGCTCGGCAGCGCAATCGGCTCAGGGAACTCGAGCGACGTCGAGTCGCGCGGATCCTTGCCGACCATGTGGCGCAGCAGCAGAGCGGCGTCGGTCACGTCGCGCGTCAGCGGCCCGGCCTGATCCAGCGATGACGCGAACGCGATCATCCCGTAGCGCGAGCACGCCCCATATGTCGGCTTCAGGCCGACGATCCCACACAGCGCCGCCGGCTGGCGGATCGATCCGCCGGTGTCGGTGCCGATCGCCCAGGGCGCGAGGCCAGCGGCAACGGCGGCGGCGCTTCCGCCTGACGATCCGCCGGGAACACGATTGGTGTCCCACGGGTTACGAA
Organism: uncultured Actinomycetes bacterium; assembly: GCA_937888775.1. The sequence goes on from CALAQT010000266.1 coordinate 19,102, forward strand.
CGGGACCGAAGCCCGAGTTCTCGTTGGAGGAGCCCATCGCGAACTCGTCCTGATTGGTCTTGGCGAGCAGCGGCGCGCCGGCGTCCGCGAGCTTCTGCACGACCGTCGCCGTGTACGGGGGCCGGTAGCCCTCGAGGATCCGAGACCCCGCCTGGCTCGGCACCCCCTCGGTGCAGAACAGGTCCTTGACGGCCAGCGGAACGCCGCCGAGGGGAGCATCGCCACGCCCGCCGGTCGCCGGCGGCTCGTCCGCGACCCAGGTGAATGCGTTCAGCTCCTCAGCGGCGGCACGCTCGCGGTATGCCTCGAACAGCTCGTTCGCGTCGACCTCGCCCTTGCGGACGAGTGCTGCAGCCGCGGCGGCGGTGAGCTCCAGCAGGTCGGTCATCAAGCTGCTCGCGACTGAGCCGGGTCTCGCGGGACGCCGGTCGACTTCATCCGGCGGCCGCCGCGCCCGGGCTCGGAACGCCGAATCCACCCGCGACCGCCTCCGGGGCCGATCTCAGCGCCACCTCGACTGGGAGCGACGGCTGTGGCTCGTCGGCGCGTAGGGCGTTGACGACATCGACGACGTGAGAGGTCGGAAGAACCCCGTCCAGGTCGAGCTCGCGGATCTTCTCGATGTGGTCGAGCACCTTCGAAAGCTCGGTGGCCATCCGGTCCACCTCCTCCTCGGTCAGCTCGAGACGGGCAAGGCGGGCGACGTGGTTGACCTGTTCGCGATCCAGCATTCGCGTGATTCTAAGCCGACGGGACCGCTCAGCGCCCGCAGCCAACGGGACCGCTCAGCGCCTGCGTCGACCGGAGTGTCAGCGCCCGCCAGCTGCGGTTCGCGGAAGCAGGCGCAGCGTCTCGATCCCGGCGGGCGCGTCCTTCGGCGAGATCCCGTCCTCTCGCAGCGAGAGGTATCCGCCGACCACGATCGCCGCAGAGAGCACGAAGCCGGCGTACGCGCCGGTCTTCGCTTCGATGACGCTGCTGGCGCCCGGTTGGTTCACCAGGACGCGGTAGATCAGTGCCAGCAGCAGCAGCACCGCCAGCACCGTCTCGATCACCGTGAAGCAGACGGGCAGCGCCGGCGCTTGCCGGGTCGACTGCAGCCACCAGACGACCAGGCCGACAAGCACCGTCAGCAGGAGCAGCCAGCGAAGGCCCTCCAACGAGTTCCAGGCGTAGAAGTTGGTGGGGCGCCCGAGGGACGCCTCCGTCGGCGCGTACACCGACGTGTCCCCGTACCAGGGGAGCAGGAACATGCTCAGAAGCAGCGCCACCGAAGCGCCGCCGATGATCCACTCCCCCCTCTCAACCTCGACACTTCGAATCGCACGCCCGCTGAGCTGATATTCCGCTATTGCACGCCCGCGGCGTTGCGCGCCTGCAGCGCGAAGAAGAGAGTGCGGCGGCGAGGACCACAGCGACGTAAGGGCTCGCTGGTCATCAACTGTGGGTTTGCGGTGCGTTATGTGAAGGGCTCTTGGCGGTGGTGTTGAATGATGTTGCGTGCCGGAGTCGGAGAGATTGTCGGAGGTGC
>CALAQT010000267.1 GCA_937888775.1 uncultured Actinomycetes bacterium
CCCTACACGACGCTCTTCCGATCTGCGGGCCCGACCGGCAGGTATTCACGCGCGGGGACCTCGCTGTCGAGCAGGTCTCGCGGGAGGTCGACCAGCACCGGCCCCGGCTTGCCGCTCCTCGCGATCGTGAACGCCTGACGCAGCACGTCGACGATCAGGTCGGCCCGGTCCACGCGCACCGACCACTTGGTCACGGGCGCGAAGATCCGGTCGGTCGCCACCTCCTGCGCGGCGCCGCGGTGGGCGGTGGCGGTGGCTGCGCGGCCCGACAGGATCACGATCGGCAGACAGCCGACGTAGGCCTCGGCGATGCCGGTGAGCAGATTCGTGGCCCCGGGGCCGGCGGTGACCAGGCACACCCCGGGCTCGCCGGTAAGCTGCGCGCTGGCCGCCGCCAGGCTCGCCGCCGCCTGCTCGTGGCGAACCAAGATGTGGCGGATCTCAGGCGCGCCATGCAGGGCGTCGTAGATCCCCAGCACGTGACCTCCCGGCAGGCCGAATACATGGCGCACCCGCTCGCCACGGAGCACGTCGACGATGGCCTGTCCGGCGGTGACACTCTGCATGCTCGTCTCCCTTGGCCCTTGCCTGCGTGGCGAAGTCAATCAAACCCGGGAGGCAGTCACAGGTCGATGCGCTCGCCGATCGTCACGGTGCGATCGTCGGGCAGCCGGAAGTACTGGGCCGGATTGGCCGCGTTGCGGGCCATCGTCAAGAACAGCTTCTTGCGCCAGCGGCTCATGCTGGCACCGCCGCTGTCCACGATCGTGATCTGCGTCAGGAAGTAGGAGGCCCCGTCCACGTCGATCTCGCCTTCCAGCAGCCCCTGGCGCCCGGCCAGCCGGAGCACGGCGGGGATGTTCGGGTCGTCCTGGAAGCCGAGCCGCGCGGTGAGGCCCGTGATGCCGTCGCCGGGCTCGCCCAGATGATCGGCCGTGAGCCGATCATCGTCGGAGATGTGCGGGACCCGCTCGGTTTTGAGCGAGATGATGATCACCCGCTCGTGCAGGACGTGGTTGTGCTCGACGTTGGCGCGCAGCGCCAGCGGCGTGGTCTTGGCGTTGGAGTTGAGGAACACCGCGGTACCCGGCACGCGCCGGATCGGGAATTCGCGACCGTCGCACTTCTGGATGAACTCGTGCATCGGGCCCTCCTCCCGAGCGCGGTTGGCGGTCACGATTTCTTGCCCCTTGTGCCACGTCATCAGGATCGTGAAGGCCGTGGCGGCGATCACCAGCGGCAGCCAGCCGCCATGGACGACCTTGGTCAAGTTGGCGGCAAAGAACGTGACCTCGACGGTGAGGAACACGGCCGCGCCCAGCGCGATCAGGCGTTTGCGGGTGTTCCACAACAGACGGGCGACGGCGAGGAAGAGGATCGTGTTGAGGATGAACGTGCCGGTGACCGCCACGCCGTAGGCCGACGCCAGCGCCGCGGAGGAGCCGAATGAGACCACGATCGCGATCACCGTCACCACCAGGATCCGGTTGACCGCCGGCACGTACACCTGCCCGACCTCGCTGTCTGATGTCTGGCGGATGGTCAGCCGGGGCAGGAACCCCAGTTGCACCGCCTGCCGGGTCACGCTGAACGCGCCGGAGATCACCGCTTGGGATGCGATCACGGTGGCCAAGGTGGCCAGGATCACCATCGGCACCTGCGCCCAGGCGGGCAGCAGCAGGAAGAACGGGTTGGCGATCGCCTTGGGCGAGCGCAGCAGCAGGGAGCCCTGCGCCAAATAGTTCAATGTCAGCGCCGGGAACACGAGCAGGAACCAGGCGCGGCGGATCGGGCTGCGGCCGAAGTGGCCCATGTCGGCGTACAGCGCCTCGGCTCCGGTGACGGCCAGCACGACGGATCCCAGCGCGATGAAGGCCACGCCGCCGTGGGCCAGGAAGAACTGGGCCCCGTAGGTCGGCGACAGCGCTCGCAGCACGCCGGGATGCTGGGCCACCTCCACAGCGCCGATCAGCGCCAGCACGCCGAACCAGAGCGCCATCACCGGCCCGAACAGCCCGCCGACCAGTCGCGTGCCCCAGCGCTGGATCGTGAACAGCATCGCCAGCACCGCGACGGTGATCGGCAGGACCGCCGAGCCGAGGCCGGGGACGGCGACCTTTAGCCCCTCGACGGCCGACAGCACGGAGATCGCCGGCGTGATCATGCCGTCGCCGTAGAACAGTGACGCGCCAAGGATCCCCAGCGTGACCAGCAACAGCTTGGTCTGAGGGCGCTTGATCCGGGCTCGCTGCAGCAATGCGGTCAGCGCCATGATCCCGCCTTCGCCCTCGTTGTCGGCCCGCATGATGAAGCTCACGTACTTCACCGAGACAATCATCGTGATCGACCAGAACACCAGCGAGATGACGCCGTAGACGTCGCCGGGGATCGGGCGCACCGCGTGGCCGTCGGCCTGGAACACGGTCTGCAGCGCGTACAGCGGACTGGTGCCGATGTCGCCGAAGACGACGCCAAGGGCGCCCAGGGTGAGCGCAACCATCCCCGCCTTGACTGCGGCCTCGCGTCCGCTGGCGGGCTCAGGTTCGGCCTGCTGGGAGGCCGGAGCGGCGGCGGGCACAGACCGACGTTAGCGCCGCGGCGACCAGCACGCAGCCGCTTCCAGTGTGCATTAGCCCTTGCTTATATAAGGCGATGCTGATATATTCGGCGCATGCACGCATTTGAGATTCTGGGCGACCCGGTGCGCCGGCGCATCGTTGAGCTGCTGGCAGACGGCGAGCAGGCCGCGGGCCAGGTCGGCGCCACGATCCAGGATGAGTTCGGCATCTCCCAGCCGGCCGTATCGCAGCACCTGCGCGTGCTGCGTGACAACGGCTTCGCGACCGTACGCACGGCGGGCGCACGACGCCTGTACGCCGTCGACGCCGCCCCGCTGGAAGAGGTCGATCGGTGGCTGGCACCGTATCGACGCTTCTGGAACCAGCGACTCGATGCGCTCGACGTCGAGGTGGCACGCGGCACTCGAGCGCGCTCCGCCTCCTCAATCAATTCCTATTCAAAAGGCGGTAAGACATGACGACAGACTCCACGAGTTACGGCGAACCCGCGCCCGAGCTGCGCCGGCGGACGATTGCCGCCGGCGAGGCCCGCGTCGCGGTATTCACGCGCACCTACGAGACGACGATCGAGGATCTGTGGGACGCCTGCACGAACCCGGAGCGGCTCCGTCGCTGGTACGTGCCCGTGACGGGCGATCTGCGTGTTGGCGGAAGCTTTCAACAGCTGAACATGGGGTCGGGCACCATCCTTCAGTGCGATCCGCCGCAGCTGCTCAAGGTTTCACTCGGTGGCGGCGTGGACGAGATCGAGCTGCGCCTATCACCCGGGCGCGGTGACCGAAGCACCACGCTCGAGCTCCAACACGCGACGACACTCGACGCGCACAACATCGGCGGACAGATGTACGACGCGATCTTCTGCATGGGCGGTGGGTACTACCCCCGCCTGCTGGCACTGCACCTGCACCTGCGCGGCACGCTGCCCGACGATTATGACTCCGCCGCGGCTCATCTCAACCCCGACATGCGCGCCACGATCGAGCGCGGCAGCGCCGCCATGGCGGCCCTGCTGGAGGCCACGGCGGACCGCCGGAAGTAGAGACCCACGACGAAATCGCCGACGACCTGTCCGCCACTGATTTCGTCGCGAGCCCGGCCGAGGCCGCCGACTGACCCACCGCATGCGATGCCACCGCGCACAAGGGTGCGTGCGATGATCATCGTGATGGCCACAGCTCGCTCCGCACCGCTTGCCGCGTTCGCAGCCAGCGTCGCGCTAGCGGCCGCGGGCTGCGGATCCGGAGGGCTGCTGGAGAGCACGACGGCGCACGCCAGCGGGACTTCGCCGGCGGCCGCCGATCCGGCCGCGGTGAGCGTGATCAAGGCGTGGTCAGATGCCCTGCGCCGCGGCGACGTCCGCGGCGCGGCCAACTACTTTGCGCTGCCCAGCGAGTTGGTCAACGGAGTCGGTGCCAACGGGCAACCTGAGCTGGTGGTGATCCGGACGTTCGCCGAGGCCGAGGCGGCCAACGAGACATTGCCGTGCGGAGCGAAGCTCATCTCCGCCAGCCGCCTTGGGCGTTACGTCAACGCGCTGTTCAGGCTCACCGATCGTCCTGGTCCGGGTGGTGGCGGCTGTGGCTCGGGGGCCGGTCAAACGGCGCGCACCGACTTCCTGATCGCCGACGGCCGGATCGTCGAGTGGATCCGTGCTCCCGACCAGCCCGGGGACAACGGCGGATCCGGCTCCGGGAGATCAAACAGCCCGGCGCCTGCGCCCTCCACTCCCACCACCACGGAGCCGCTGGTCTAGAGGCCCGCGATGGTCCCCGCGCGTCTACCCTTCCCGGTCAGATGACCTCGCGCAGCCGCGACCCCTACGACGCGCTGGGAGTCAGAGCCAACGCGTCAGATGCCGAACTGCGCGCGGCCTACCGCCGCCTGGTGCAGCTGCACCACCCCGACCACAACGGCGGCTCGGCGGAATCCGCCAGATCGGAAGAGCACACGTCTGAACTCCAGTCAC
>CALAQT010000268.1 GCA_937888775.1 uncultured Actinomycetes bacterium
CACCTGCCGCGTACTGCGATACCTGCTCCGCGGCGGGATACGTGGAAGAGGCCGCTTAGCGGCCGCTCTGACACCGGGCTTAATCAAGAAACTGCATTTGTCCGCCTTTCGGGGCGCGGGATTCCGCGCCGCGCGCGTATACGGACGTAAACGCCGGGCTGCGCCAATCGGTGTCGCTTCCCCTTACACAGGATCAGGGTGACGGGGCGAGTCTAGACCGTGGTCAGATACGGCCGCACCGGGATGCCCTCGGCAGCGAGGTGATCCTTGACCTCCGCGACGGTATGGTGGCCGTAGTGAAAGATTGAGGCGCACAGGACCGCGTCGGCCCCGGCCCGGACGGCCTCGGTCAGGTGCGCCAGGGCACCGGCGCCGCCGGAGGCGATCACCGGAACGCTGACCGCGCCCGCCACCGCGGCCGTGAGCTCCAGGTCATAGCCGAGGTTGGTCCCGTCGCGGTCCATGCTGGTCAGGAGGATCTCCCCCGCCCCGCGTTGGACGCCCTCGCGAGCCCAGGCGACGGCATCGCGCCCGGTCGGCGTGCGGCCGCCGGCGACGTAGGCCTCCCACGCGGGCCCGATCCCAGACTGCCGTTCGATCGATTTGGCGTCAACCGACTTCGCGTCGATCGCCAGCACGACGCATTGCGCCCCGAAGGTTCGCGCCAGCTCGTCGATCAGATCCGGGCGCGCGAGCGCGGCCGAGTTGATCGAGACCTTGTCGGCACCAGCGTCGAGGACTGCCTGCGCGTCGGCCACCGAGCGGATCCCTCCGCCGATCGTGAACGGGATGAATACGTCGTCGGCCGTCCGCCGCGCCAGCTCAACGACGGTCTCACGCTTGTCGGAGGTGGCGGTGATGTCGAGGAACACCAGCTCGTCGGCGCCGGCCCGGTCATAGCGGCAGGCCAGCTCGACCGGGTCTCCGGCATCGCGCAGGTCCACAAAGCCGGTCCCCTTGACCACTCGCCCGCGGTCGACATCCAGGCACGGGATGATGCGCTTGTAGTGCATGATCAGATCAGCGCGCGGTGCGCTTCGCCGACCGTGAAGCGCTGTTCGTAGAGCGCCTTGCCGACGATCACGCCGGCCAGGTTGACCTGGCGCAGCTCCACCAGCGCGCGGAGGTCATCGACGCAGGACACGCCGCCGGAGTACACGAATGTCCCCCGCACGATCTGCGAGATCTGCCTGACCTCATCGAGGTCAGGACCAGTGAGCATCCCATCCCGTTCGATGTTGGAGTAGACGAAGCGGCCGACGCCGCGGCGACCGAGGCTCTCGATCACCGCCTCGACCGGGATCTCGGTCTGCTCGGTCCAGCCGGCTGCGGCCAGTCGCCCGCCCCTGACGTCGACCGACACGACGACGCGGTCCCGGTGCTCGGCGAGCGTCTCGTCGAGAAAGTCCACGTCCCGGTAGGCGGCCGTACCGAGCACGACCCGCGCCGCCCCGGCGTGCACCGCGGCGCGAACCGCCTGCGCCGAGCGCAGACCTCCGCCGACCTGCACCGGTACGTCGACCTCGGCGGTGATCCGCCGTACGTGCTCCAGGTTGGCCGGCTCCCCGGATCGCGCCCCGTCCAGGTCGACGACGTGGAGTGCCCGCGCTCCGGCTGTCACCCAGCGCACGGCGGCATCGAGCGGATCCTGGTCATAGACGGTCTGCTGGTCGAACTCCCCCCGGGCCAGACGGACCGCCTTGCCGTCGAGGATGTCGATCGCCGGAAGCAGGATCATGCCTGCAGGCCGATCACCGGCTGCGCGGCCCGGCCGACCGCTGTGCGACACAGATCCACGAAGTTGCGCAGCAGCGCAAGGCCGTGAAGCGAAGACTTCTCGGGATGGAACTGGACGCCGAACACCGACTCGCGGGCCACGAGCGTGGCGAAGCGCTCGCCATACACGGCGACCCCGACCCGGTGCGCGCTGTCGCTGGGTCGCGCAACCAGCGAATGCACGTGGTAGAACGGGCAGCCGCCGGCCGGGAGTCCCGCGATCAACGGCGAGGGTCGCTCAAACGAGACCTCGTTCCAGCCGATATGCGGGATCCGCAGTCCGCCGGCGTCCAGCGGGGTGACCTCGCCGGGTATCAGCCCCAGCCCGGCGGTGGCCTCCAGCTCCTGTGAGCCGTCGAACAGCAACTGCATGCCGAGACAGATCCCCAGCAGCGGCGTGCGTTGCAATGCCCGGTGGCGGATCAGCGGCGCCAGACCGAGCTCGGTCAGATTGCGCATCGCCAGCGGAAATGCCCCCACCCCCGGGACGACAAGGCCGTCGGCGTCGTTGAGCTCGTCGTGGTCGCGGCTGATGATCGCGATCGCGCCAACATGCTCGAGCGCCTTCTGGACCGAACGCCGGTTGCCCATCCCGTAGTCGACCACCGCGATCCGGGGACGCACGGTCATACCAGCGTCCCCTTCGTGCTCGGCACGCCCGGCTCGGTCGGGTCCAGCCCAACCGCCACGCGCAGCGCGCGGGCGAACGCCTTGAATGCCGCCTCGATCACGTGGTGGACGTTTGTTCCGGCCTCGATCGTGAGGTGCAGCGTGAGCTTGGCGTTGGTGGCCAGCGCGCGGAAGAACTCTTCGGCCAGCTCATGGTCGAAGTTGCCGATCGCGCCGGGCGGCAGCGCGGCGACAAACGCACACAACCCCCGGCCGGAGATGTCGATCGCACACGACGCCCGGGATTCGTCCATCGGCACCGTCGCCTGCCCGTAACGCGTGATCCCGGCCCGATCTCCCAGCGCCCGGTCCAGCGCCTGTCCGATGCAGATCCCCACGTCCTCGACCGTGTGGTGCGCGCCGGTCTGCAGGTCCCCGTGCGCGCGCACCTCCAGGTCGAGGCGGCCGTGACGAGCGAGCAGGTCGAGCATGTGATCGAGGAAGCCGACCCCGGTGAGACGCTCTCCGGCTCCGCGGCCGTCGAGCGTCAGCTCGACGTGGACCTCGGTCTCCGCGGTATGCCGGTCGATCTCAGCTGTGCGCGTCATCGCTGGCATTGTCGCGAATGCGCGCCTCCATCGAGCGAGCGTGCAGCTCGAAGCTCTCGGCGCGCGCGACCGGAGCCGCGCGCCGGGCGAGCTCGGCGGCCCCGTCGCCGATCCGCACCTCAGTGAAGCGCCGGCGGAAATGGGCCGGTGATAGCGCCGAGGCGAAGCGGGCCGCACCGTTGGTCGGCAGCACGTGATTGGACCCGGCGATGTAGTCGCTGAACGCCGTCCCGCTGTCAGGCCCCACCAGCAGGCACCCGGCCCGGGAGATCCGGGGTGCGAGCGCCTGCGCCTGCTCGCCGACCAGCTGCAGGTGCTCAGGGGCGAACGCCTCGGCGAGCGAGAATGCGTGCTCTAGCTCTGAGACCCTCACCAGCCGGGCGACCGCGCCGGTGTCCGCCGCCGCCTGGAGGCGTTCTGACAGCTGCTCGAGCAGGTCCCCGGAGGCCGACACCGCCACCACCAGCGTCCCCAGGCCATGCTCGGCCTGCGCCAGCAGATCCAGCGCCAGCGATTCCGCGTCCGAGCCCTCGTCGGCGATCAGCATCAGGTCGCTGGGACCGGCGAAGCCGTCGATCCCAACCTGCCCGAACACCTGCCGCTTGGCCTCCTGGACGTACAGGTTGCCGGGTCCGACGATCACGTCGACGGGGGTCACGGTCTCGGTTCCGTAGGCGAGCGCGGCGATCGCCTGCGCGCCACCCATCCGGTAAACGACCGAGGCGCCCGCCAGGCGGCAGGCCGCCAGGATCACCGGGTCAAGCTCACCGTCACGGCCGGGGGGCGCACACACCGCGATCTGCCTGACACCGGCGACTGCCGCGCTGACCGTTCCCATCACGACGGTGCTCGGATAGGGAGCGCGGCCACCCGGGACGTACACGCCGGCCCGGTTCACCGGCGCCTCGCGCAGGATCACCTCGTGTCCACTGAACGCCACGGTGCGTTCCGGCGCCAGCGCCGCCTTGGAGACCCTGCGGACGTGATCGATGGCATGCACCAGCCCCTTGCGCACGTCGTCGGAGAGGCGCTCCAGGGCCGTGTCGAGCTCGGCCTCGGGAACCCGGAGTGCGGCCGGCTGCGAACCGCCGGTGTCAAACTGACGCGTGTAGTAGCGCAGCGCGTCGTCGCCGCTGGCGCGCACGCGGGCGATGATCTCGGCAACCTGGTCGGCGACGGACTCGGGCGCCGGCACAAGTGCCCGTAGCTCCTGCGCGAACACGGTCGGATCGATCGCCAGCGAGACACGTTCAAACTGCATGCAGGCGCTCCAGCAGACCGTCGATCGTGCGGGCTTTCAGCTTGTCGGCGACCGGGTTGGCGATCAGCCGCGCCGTGCACACCGCGATCCGTTCGCGGATCACCAGCCCGTTCTCCCGCAGCGTTGTGCCCGTAGCCGTGAGGTCGACGATGCCCTCCACCAGGCCGGTCAGCGGCGCCAGCTCCACCGAGCCCTTGACCTCGACGATCTCCGCCTGACGCCCGGTGGCCAGGAAGTGGCGCGCCGCGATCCGGGGATATTTGGTGGCGATCCGCACCACGCCCAGGCGACGCAGCGCCTCGGCCGCGCGGTCCTCTCCCGCGACGCTGGCCAGCACCATGTGGCATTCACCGTAGCCGAGGTCGACGAGCTCGTAAACCTCGCGCTCGGATTGTTCCATCAGCACATCCTTGCCGGTGATGCCAAGGTCGGCGGCGCCCGCCTCGACATAGGTGGGAACATCAGACGGTCTCATCGTCACGATCCCCGACTGCTCGAATAGCAGCTTGCGATCGTTGTCACGAACCTCACGGGTGTCGAGCCCGAGGCGATCCAGAAGGTCGAGCGTGTCTGAAAACAGCGCGCCCCGGGGGACGGCGATCCGCAGCCGGCTCACCGGGTGGCTCCGGGCACGCCCACGCGCTCTTCGCCGGTCAGCGCGATGTGCAGGCGTTCCACGTTGAGCGCAAAGCCGACCGCCGGCAGCGGCCGCCCAAAGGAGCCCAGCAGCTCGTCGTAGCGCCCGCCGCTGCCGATCGGGACACCGTAGGCAGGGTCATAGACCTGGAACACGGCGCCCGTGTAGTAACCGAGACTGCGGACCAGCCCGAGGTCGAAGATGATCCTCCCCGCCACCGCAGGCTCCAGCAGCTCATGCACCTCACGCAGCCCGCCGACGGCGTCGTGCAGCGCCCCGGACAGGCCCTCCAGCACCTCGGGGCCGCCCCGCGTCCTGGGCACGGACAGCAGCAGCTCGGCGCTGTCGGCGTCGAGGCCGAGCTCAAGCACCTCGCGCTCCACCCCCACGAAATCTCCGTCTACGAGCTCGGCCACGATCCGCTCCCGGCGCCGCGGGTCGACGTCGAGCGCCGCCAGCAGGGTCGGGTAGAGCGACGCGTCGCCCAGCCCCACGCTGTAGGTTTGCAGGCCGGCGGCATCCAGCGCGGCGCACAGCACGCCCAGCATCTCGGCGGTTCCCTGCGGCGCCGGTGAGCCGACCAGCTCGACGCCGGCCTGCAGGAACTCGCGCGACTGCCCGCGCTGCGGTCGCACCCCGCGATACGCGTGCGCCACGTAACTGAAGCGCAGCGGCGGATCGACGTGGGGGTAGCGGGTGGCGACAAGGCGCGCGATCGGGATCGTCATGTCCGCACGCAGCACGAGCACGTTGCCCTGCTCGTCGAACATCCGATACGCCGGGCGCGCGCCGGCCGAGTCGCCGCGCGCAAACGTCTGCTCGTACTCGAGCGCCGGGGTGTAGACCTCCCCATAGCCGGCCGACTCGAACACGTCACGCATCCGATCGGTCATCGCGCGCAGCTCGCGCATCTCGTCGGGCAGGACGTCTCGCGTCCCGCTGGGAATCCGATCGACCGTGGGAGACAGCTCGTCGGCGTGGCGGAAGCTGCTCACCGCGCCTCCGCGTTTGGGCGCGCGAGCCCGAGGGCGGCGCGCGTCATCAAGCTGCCGGGACCGGAGCGTCTTCCAGCCGGGTGATGCGTGCGCCCAGATCGCGCAGGCGCTGGTCGATCCGCTCGTAGCCGCGGTCGATCTGACCGATGTTTCCGATCTCGGTCACGCCGTCGGCGCACAGGGCGGCGATCAGCATCGCCATCCCGGCGCGGATGTCCGGCGACTCCACCCGTCCACCACGCAGCCGCCGCCGCCCGACCACGATCGCCCGGTGCGGATCGCAAATCATGATCGAGGCGCCCATCATCACCAGCTTGTCGGTGAAGAACAGGCGGTTCTCGAACATCTTCTCGTGGATGAGCACGGTGCCGTCGGCCTGGGTGGCCAGAGCGAGCGCGATGCTGGTCAGATCGGCGGGGAACGCCGGCCACGGTCCGTCCTCGACCTTTGGCATGTGGTCGCCGGCGTCGTTGCGGATCACCAGCCGCTGGTTGCCCGGGACGATCACGTCGAAGCCGTGCACCTCGCTGCGCAGCCCCAGACGCTCGAACACGAGCCTGATCATGCGCAGATCCTCCGGCCGGGTGTCCTTGATGATCAGCTCGCCGCCCGTGACTCCGGCCAGCGCCATGAACGATCCGATCTCGATGTGGTCGGGCGCGATCGTATGCGTGCAACCGCGCAGGCTGCCCGTGCCATGGACGGTCATCACGTTGGAGCCGATCCCGTCGATCGCCGCGCCCATCTGGACGAGCATCCGGGCCAGATCCTGAACGTGGGGCTCGGAGGCGGCGTTGCGGATCACGGTCGGCCCGCGGGTCAGCGTGGCGGCCATCAGCGCGTTCTCGGTCGCCATCACCGACGGCTCGTCCATCAGGAAGTCGCACGGGATCAGACCGAGCGAGGGCGCGGTGATCAAGATGTCTTCAGGATGCTCGACCGTTGCTCCCATCTCACGGAAGGCGTCGAGGTGGGGATCCAGCCGGCGGCGGCCGATCACATCGCCCCCGGGCGGCGGCATCTGGGCCCTTCCGAAGCGGGCCAGCAGCGGGCCGGCCAGCAGGAACGAGGCGCGGATCCGCGCGGCCAGCTCCCGATCGACCTCGGGACTGTCGATCGTCGAGCAGTCGACCGTCACCTCGTTGGGTCCGGGCCAGCTGACCCGCGCGCCCATCGTCTCCAGCAGTTCCACCATCGCCTCGACATCGCTGATCCGCGGCACATTGCGCAGGACCACCTCGTCGTCGGTCAGCAGGCAGGCGGCCAGGATCGGCAGCGCACCGTTCTTGTTGGCGGCGGGCACGACCGTGCCGGACAGCGGCACCCCGCCTTCGATGATGAATTTTTCCATGGGCTTTGGTCCCAGTTGGATAGCTTTTGACCGGGAACGTCCCAGCGTAGCTGGTAACCACCGAATATCGTGTTCGGGGCGCACCGGTGGCGGGGCAAGCGCCGGTGCAACGTCCTGTTCGGTCCGCGGGACCTCGTGACCCGGCGGGACGTCCTGTCCCGAGCGCTGAGCTAGGGTAACGGCCATGCAGGTGCAACTTTCGCGCGAGGAGGCCTGGAACCTTCTTTGCGAATGGACGAAAAGTGACTCGCTGCGGCGGCATATGCTCGCCGTCGAGGCCGCCATGCGCGCCTACGCGCCCCGGTTTGACGGCGATCCCGAGCTGTGGGGGCTGACCGGACTGCTGCACGACCTCGATTACGAGCGCCATCCCGACCTCCAGGACGGCCATCCGCGCTACGCGATGTCAGAGCTGGAGGCCCGCGGCTATCCACCTGAGCTGGTCCGGGCGGTGGCCTCCCATGCCGACTACCTGGAGGTGGCGCGCGAGACGCCGATGGAGAAGGCGCTGTACGCCGTCGACGAATTGTCAGGATTCATCCTGGCGTACGCCTACGTTCGGCCTGAGGGACTCGTCGGCATGACTCCCAAGTCGGTTAAGCAGAAGCTCAAGCAGCCGAGCTTCGCCGCCGCCGTTCACCGTGACGCGCTGCGCCGGGGCGCCGAAGAGCTGGGGGTCGATTTCGACGAGCACCTGGCGTTCGTGATCGGCGCGCTGGCCGACCGGCGCCGGGAACTGTTGCCCGCCAGCGCAGGCGACGAGTAGCAGCCGATGGCCGCTCCCGTGAGGATCGTGGTGCTCGAGGGCGATCAGACGGGCCAGGAGCTGCTGGAGCAGGCCGTCCGGGTGCTCGATCCTGACCTGCTGGAGCTGGAGCTGGAGCTGGAGCGCTTCGACCTGTCGCTGGAGAATCGGCGCTCCACGTCCAACCAGGTGGTCAGCGACGCTGCCGCGGCGATGCGGGCCGCCGGACTGGGCCTCAAGGCGGCCACGATCACGCCAGAGGGAGCGCAGGACGTCGGCTCCCCGAACCGGATCCTGCGCGAGCAGGTGGACGGCAAGGTGATCGTCCGGACTGGCCGGCGTCTGCCGGGGGTAACGCCGATCGCCGGCGTGCATTACCCGATCTCGGTGGTCAGGATGGCGGTGGAGGACGCCTACGGCGCCGAGGAATCGCGTCAGGGCGAGCCGGGCTCATCGAACGAGGTCGCCTACCGCAAGGAGCACCTCACCCGCTCCACCTGCCGAGCGGTCGCCGAATACGCGTTTGCCACCGCTGGAAGGATGGCGGCCCGCGTCTACGGTGGCCCGAAGTGGACCGTCTCCCCGGTCTATGAGGGGATGCTCAAGGAAGAGCTCGACCGGGCCGCGGCGGCCCACCCGGAGATCACCTACCAGCCGGTGCTGATCGATGCAACCTACGCTGGGCTGCTGTCGGGGGCCACCGACGCGCCGCTGGTCATCCCGGCGCTGAACCGTGACGGCGATTGCCTGTCTGACCTGGTGCTGCCGATGTTCGGCTCGATCGCCGGCGCCGAGTCTGTGCTGCTGGCCTTCGACGAGAGCTACCACACCCGGGTCGCGATGGCCGAGGCGCCGCACGGGACCGCTCCCGCCCTGCAGGGTAAGGATCTGGCCAATCCCCTGGCGATGATCCTCGCCTGTGGCGCCCTGCTGCGCCACGCCGCCGACCGCAGCGGCCCGCAGGCCGAGCGTGCCTCGCGGGCAATCTATGAAGCGGCGCTGGAGACCGTCGGAGCCGGCGTCAAGACTCCGGATCTTGGCGGTCACTCGGGCACGACCGAGTTCACCACGTCGGTGCTGGAGCGTCTGCGCACCAAGCTCGAGGTCTGGTCTTCGCTGGGGACGGCCTCGTGAGCCGCCGTCCGCGGTTCCGTCCGGCGCCGCCCCTACTCTTACGAACATATGTTCCAGTCTTCTTCTAACCGCTTGCGCGCCTGGCTGAAGCTCGTCGACGACGTCCTCGACGACTTCCTGGGAGATCCGCCGGTGCATGCGCAGCCCCATCCCCATCGCCGTCCGTTGCGAATCGAGCATCGGCGCCGGCCCGGCTCAGTGCCTGCGCGTCCTGCCTACTGCCTGTCGCCCGTGCGGTCTCGTTCAGACCGCGTGGAACCGAAGCAAGTTCGCTGACCGGCGGTCACTGGCGGCTCGCGGCACTAGGCGATCAGCGCCTGCAACGGGCCGATCAAACCGCTCGGATCGCCCGTCGTCGTGGCCGAGCCCGCCGTGGCCAGGGCGATGATCACCGCGATGAACGTTCCCAGCCCCAGGACCACGCAGATCACGGCCAGCACGAACACTTGCGGGTTAGCACGAAAGTATCTGGCCATCTGTCCCATCGCGGAGAGCATCGTGCCACGGATCGTCGGCATCGCGCGGCAAGCTCGTCGTCGCTCTCAGTTGCCCCGGGCTGGCGCGCCCTGTCAGCCGTGGCATGATGGGGGCATGGGTTCATCCGAATCAGACGGGGAATCGATCACCGCCGACGGACTGGTGGCGCTCAAAGCCGAGCTGTTCGACCTGGAGAGCGCGGGCCGTCGAGAGATCAGCAAGCGCATCCTCACCGCGCGCGGTCACGGCGATCTGAAGGAGAACGCCGAGTACCACGCCGCCAAGGAGGATCAGGCCCACCTGGAAACCAGGATCAAGCGCCTGCGCCAGCGTCTCCGAAACGCGGTCGTCGTGGAGAGCGCATCCGGCGGGAACACGTTCGCGTTCGGGCGCTCGGCCGAGATCCGCGACGAGTCCAACGGCGAGACTCAGACGTGGACGATCGTCGGGCCCACCGAGGCAAATCGGGCCGCAGGGAAGATCTCGGCGGAGTCGCCGGTCGCGCGGGCGCTGCTGGGCCGCGCCGCCGGCGATCTGGTCGAAGTGCAGACCCCCCGCGGGGTCCGCAAGCTGCGCATCGAGCGGCTGCTCTAACACCCAAGGGCCCTGGGCACTCAACGACCCCGCTCGTGCCGAGCACGGACGGGGTCGAGATAAGAACCGGCGGCGACCTACTCTCCCAGGCCCTTGCGGGCCAAGTACCATCGGCGCTGAGGGGCTTAACGGCTCTGTTCGGAAAGGGAAGAGGTGTTTCCCCCTCGCCATAGCCACCGGAAACCGGTAGAGACCATGCCCTCTGCGGGCCTTCAAAACTACACAGTGCCAATGAACCGGATATCAAAATATCCGTCAAGCCCTCGACCCATTAGTACCGGTCTCCTACGGGTGTCACCACCCTTCCAGATCCGGCCTATCAACCTGGTGATCTTCCAGGGGTCTTACTCCCTCTAGGGGATGGGAGAGCTCATCTCGAGGCCGGCTTCC
>CALAQT010000269.1 GCA_937888775.1 uncultured Actinomycetes bacterium
CTGCTCATGACCACAATCGCGCTCTCACCCTGACCACATCGATGCCGGGAGACCCAGAATTTGCAGGAGGGATCCCCGTACCCGGTTGCCCGGCCCGACCGCAGGCTGAGACGCTCGCAGCGCTGCCCGCGACCCGCAAGACCGCACACACGTGCCCGAGCGGCGCTGCCGTGCGCGCATCCATCGAAAGGATGCCGGTGGACAGCCATCGATCGATACGTGTCGCGACCTCCATTTCGTCATGGCGTGCCACCGACACCATTCGGCGACGCTTGACACCCGAGTTCGCACCCCACTTTGTGGCTTTGGCCCGGACACACCACGCGGACCCGACAGTAGCCGCGCCCTGCGCACGCCGGATCTGACTCGGCATCGATGGTAGCCTTGGCGCATCCGCTTTCCGGCGACAGTCCTTCTGAATCTCGGCTATCCCTACCGGCTATGGCCGGCACTGAGCGTCGACGGATCGCTTCTCCTGAGCGTCAGCACGACGCGTGTCGCGGGCCCTCCAGGTTGCAGGCTGTTGCGGTCTTTCGATTCCGGTGACGCATGGAGTGAGATAGGCACGTTTTCACTAGGTGATGGGACTTACCCTACCTCCGGTCCACCCTTCAGTGTTGAACCTGGCGTGATGCTGCTCGGCGTATGGGACGCCCGCTATTACGAGTTTGGCACGTGCGGCCTAGCGATCTATCGAACGCAGGACGACGGTGCTACCTGGCAGCAGGTCTTCTTTGACGGCGAGATGACATATGGAAAGCATTTCTTCAGCGGCACCAATCAGGACGAGCTGTACCTGTGTGCGGGCGCCGGCGGAGGCGGAGCCGGCGGCGCGGTTGCCTTTACGCCGGACGAAGGCGTCGTACTCAAGTCGACCGATAGCGGACGGACCTGGCACAGATGCCTGGCCGCAGAATCACCTACTTCGGTGTATGACGGGATCGCATGGCGTGGCTCTGTGCTGGTGACTGCTCGTGAACGCTGCTCAGTGTTTCGAAGCATCGACGACGGTGTAAGCTGGCAGGAGCGGTCGCTGTCGTTGCCCGCACGGACAATCGGTGCAGTGGGCGACCGTCTGATCGTCACCAGCGACAGTGCCGTGTTCGTCAGCACCGACGGTGGAGAGACGTGGTCCATGTGTCGTGCACCAATTCGCGGGCTCGTGCTTCGATATCCGATAGGGGTCCCCGGTACGGAGGGTGAAATCATCGTATCGGCTGTCGGGTGGCGATCGCTGTTGCTGCGTGTGGATCTCGCGAGTAACGAGTGGTTCATCGCGGCGGACTTCACAGCATTCCTCAGAAGCGCCTCGATGACTCGGCTTGCGCTCTCCGGCGATTTCGTGTTTGCGGGCGATGAGAGCGCGTCGGGTGTCCTTATGCGAGTGCCGACCAACAAGCTTCAGCGACGGTCGACGTCTCGGCACAGGGTGCTTGGTTATGCACTCGCTCGGAGGCCGCGGATGTGGTGAATCCCCCGCGCCGTCATCGGTGCCCCGTATCGCAATTCTTGGCCGACAGAGGCGTGCGTCTGATTGACGACGACCCTTGCTTCCAGCCGGCCGCTCGAGCGGTCGACTCGCGTAGCTCGAGCGGTGCGATCAGTGGCGCTCGACTCGGATGTGTCCGGCGCCGACCCAAGCCGCGCGCTCCTGACGCCGCTGCAGGCGCCCGAGGAGACCCGGGATCGCCGCTGCGGCGGCGGCTTTGAAGCGCGTCGACGGCGGGTAGCCGGACTCACGTGCGATACGGCTCGCCATCCGGCGGACGCCAGGCGCGCCCTGCGCCAGCGCCGCTCGCAGATCCGCGAGCCGCGAGGTCCTCCGGTGCCAGCCGAGAGACCGCTCGAGCGCTTGACGCTCCTCCGCCGTCAGCCGGTAATTGGCCCGCGCCGCCTTCTCGAGCACCAGCAGCTCGGACCGACGCAGGGCAACCTGGTTGGTCGATAACGAGCCAGGACGAACGCGGTAACAGGCGAGTGGTTCGCAGATGAGACCCGCCCGCAAGCCACGGAAGATCATCCTCAGCAAAGGTCCCAATCCTCGGCATGTCGCAGCGACTCGTCCCAGCCGCCCAGATCGAGGAGCAGAGATCGCCGCACGGCGGTGCGGCTGGGTATGAAGTTGCGCTCCAGAATCCCGATCCGCTGCTTGGTGACTTCGAACGGCCAGCTCTCGTCATACGAAGCGCGCAGCCGCTCTCCGTCGAGCTCGACGTACGCATCCGTGACGAGGATCGCGAGGTCGGGCCGGGCGGATGCGAGCTCAGCGACCGACTCGAGATATCGCGGCAGATACGTGTCGTCGGCGTCGAGGGTCGCCACGAACTCAGCTGAGGCGAGCCTGAGCGCTGCGTTTCTGGCAGCCGAGAGACCCTGGTTCTGCTCGAGGTGAACCAAGGTGATGCGATCACGGTACGGCTCAAGCGCTCCTGCCAGGTCATCGCTCGAGCCGTCGTTGCATACGATTATCTCTCGGGGCTGAAGCGTCTGCGCGAGCACCGACTCGACGGCTTCGCCGATCGTCTCCGCGGCGGCCGCTCCGGCAGCGACGCGGGGAAGTGGATCAAGGGCGTTCGCTACTCGCTGCTCAAGGACCCCTCAAAGCAGACCACCGGGCAGCTGCTCAAGCTCGCCGAGGTGCAGCAGACCAACAAGGCGATGTTCCGCGCCGCGCTGCTCAACGGCGAGCTGCGCTACGTCTACAAGGTCCCCAAGGAACACGCCGAAGAACGCGTGGCTCGCGTGGGCGTCGCGCTCCCGCCTGAAACCGTTCGTCAAGCTCGCGCGCACGATCCGCAAACACAAAGCCGGCGTACTCGCCGCGCGCGAGCTCGGGATCAGCAACGAGTGCCTTTCATACTGCACCTCCTGGTGAGTTTGTGGTCGTGATGCCGTCGGCGACGGGGCCGGGGCGATCATGACGGCTGGTGGCGACGGCTGCGGCTGCGGGCTGCTTGTGGCGTCGGCGGCCGTCGGTTGGGCGGTTCTGGCCGGGGTGGTAGAGGTGGGCGCGGCGGCCGTCGATCCGCCGGCCGGTGATGTGCCCTCGCCGCTGCCAGATCTTGACCGTGTCGGTGGTGACGCCGAACTGTGCGGCGATCTCGTCGAGCGTGAGCATGCCCGCGGCTCGGAGTCGCTCGTGGTGGGAAGGGATGCCGCGGTTGCGGCACAGCTGGGTGAGCGAGACGACGGTGAACGGGTGGCCCCACCCGCCGGTCAGGCCTTGCTGGTTGAGGATCTCGACCGTCTCGTCGTAGGTGTGATGGTCGAGCAGCTGGTCGATCAGCGCGATCGTGCTGGCCGGGGTGGTGTGCGCTTCCCAGGCGCGTAGCGGGCGGGGGACGGTGAGCGTGTGCTGTTGCCCGCCGGAGAGGCGGACGTGCGCGGTGATCTGCTCGCCTGTCTTGATCAGGGTGACGTCAGTGACGAGCAGGCGGATCAGTCGTTTGCGTTCGCGGATCGGGGTGGCTGGGTTGTTCCAGAGCGCGGGGAGGTCTGTGGCGAGCGCGCGGATCCGCTGCGTCTGCTCGTTGGTGAGCGGCCGCTGGCCGGCTTGGGTGGCGCGCTCGTACTCGTCTTTGGCGTCGGCGAGCTCGCGCAGCTTGTTGTTCCAGTCGGCTTCGAGCTGGTCGGCGACGAACCGGTTGGTGGGGTCCACGGCGAGATAGCGGCAGCGGGCGGCCTCGGCGGCGTGCTCGGCGCGCTGCACGCCCATCTGCCGGATCCGGTCAGCGTGCTCGGCGCGTTGCTGAAGCTCGGTCGAGACGGCGAGCGCGGTCTCGATCGCGAGCGGGGTGAGCTGTTCGAGCACGAGCTTGGCGACTGCTTGGTCGACGCCAGCGCCGCAGATCGCCTGGCAGGGCGGGGTGCCGGTCGCGATCCCCTCGCGCGAGCAGTGGTAGTCGGGCACCGGCTCGCCGTTGCAGCGTGTGTGGTATTTGACGGTCATCCGTTTGCCGCACTTGCCGCACACGACGAGGCCTTGCAGCAACGCCGGTCCTTCGCGGGCGGGCCCGGCGCGGCGCTCCTCGCCGCTGTGAGCGGCCGCGTTCGCGCGAAGCGTCTGCTGGTTTCGCTCGTACTGCTCGAAGGTGATGTACCCGGGGTGCGCGTCCTGGATCAGCACCGTCCACTGCTCGCGGGGCTTGACGACTGTGCGGGTGTGGCCATCGATGTCGGTGAGCTGCTTGCGTCGCCCGTAGAAGTACGCGCCCGCATATCGCGGATTGTGCAACGTGAACAGCACCATGTCGTGGCGCAGCGGCTTCCAGTAGGTCTCGCCAGCGTGCGGCCCGCCGGGGGTGTGTCGGCCGGGGAACCTGAGCCGCTCGGCGGCGAACTGCTTGACGACAGCGTGCGCCGAGCCGGTCTGCTCAAAGCATTCGAACAGGTGCGCGACCGCGGCGCGCACCTCGGGGTCGAGTGTCACGTTGCCGAGCTGGTCATATGCCAGGCCGACGGGCAGCCGGACGCGTAGCTCGCCGCGGGCGGCCTTGGCGAGCAGCCCGCGCTGCAGGCGGGCGCGGATGAAGTGAAGCTCCGCCTCCGAGATCGTGCCTTTGAGCAGCAGCCGGTCGTTGACCGAGCCCGGGTCATAGAGCCCGTCCTCGTCGCAGATCAGCGTGCCGGACAGCGAGCACAGCTCCAACAGCCGGTGCCAGTCGGCGTTTCATGCCGACCTCGCGGTTATGCCGACATGGGCCCAGAAGTCCTTGCAGAATGGGAAGATCGCGGCGTTGAGGTCGGCATAATCGCGGTCACAGGCCTTCGAGGAAGGCGAGCAGGGCGTCGGGTGCCCGGTAGCGTCCTGGCGTGGTGTTCGGGGGTGTGGTGCGGTCCATGGCCCGCCGCTTGAGCTCGGGGTCGGCGGCTGAGGTAGGGCGTCGGCGAGGTGCCTTGCGGTCCTTTTCCGACGCCCCCCTCTCGAACCCGGCGGGACCATTTCTGATCACCGGGCTCTCCAGCGACTATCCGTGTTTGACGCGGTTGGCTGGCCTGTGTGGATGTTGGCGTGGCAGCTGGCGCAGACCACGAGGGTCTTGCGTCGCCGTTGGGCCATGAGTCTCATCCACTCGGGCTGTTCTGGCTGTCCGGGCTTGTCGAGGTCTGCGAGTTTGCGGATTTGATGCACGCGCACCTTGTCCGCTTGTCCGCAGAGCTCGCATCGTCCGGCGAGGAGCCGGTGAATCAGCTCCTTGCGCCGGGCGGGGGCTCGGACTGGGTTGCGGTCCCGGAGGATCGCGTTCTTCTGTCGTCGGAGCGGGATACCACCGAAGGTGGCGACCAGCGGCTTGTGGCCCTCGCCACGGTCGACGCTGACCTGTAGGCATCTGCGTGGCCCGTGCGGCGTCTCGATCGTGGCCCCGTACTTGCGGGCCATCTTCGATACCGACGAGTCGTACTTGCCTGCCAGCGTTTTCAGGAGCGAGGTCACCATGACCCAGTGCAGCCGGTCCAGTCGGTAGACGTCGCCAGCGAGCAGGTAGTACTGGACGATGCCCCGGTACTCGGTCCCGTAGCGGCTGATGATCGAGTGGTCCTCGTCGTTCAGCAGCTCAGGCCGGCGCTCGGGTTTTCCCCGAGACATGTATCGGGTGCATTTGGCCTTGATCACGTCGCCAGGTACGCGCAGCCGGATCGAGCCGTTGGCCACACGTCGGCCGTCGGTGATGATCTGGTTGGCGTGCTGGGTGGTGATCTCGTAGCCGAGGAACCTCGCCGCGCTGGTGCGCGCGTGGGTGATCAGCGTCTTTGTCTCGGACAGCTCCAGCTTGAGATCCTCTTGCAGGAACTGGGCGAGTCGACATTTGATCTCCTCGGCGTCCTCACGGTGCTGGAAGCCCGCCACGTGGAGAGTCGCCGGAGGGAGT
>CALAQT010000270.1 GCA_937888775.1 uncultured Actinomycetes bacterium
GTGTTCTTCTTCGCGATGATCTTCGCGATCTCGATGGACTACACGATGTTCCTGCTCTCCTCCGCCAAGGAGCACTGGGACCACACCCACAAGGCCAAGGACGCGATGGTCAACGGGATCGCGCACTCAGGCCGCGTGATCTTCGCCGCCGCCGCGGTCATGGTCGCCGTGTTCTTCACGTTCGCGATCTCCGGCCCGCTGCCGCCGAAGGAGATGGGGATCATCCTCGGCGTCGCCGTGCTGCTCGACGCGGCACTCGTCCGCCTGCTGCTGCTCCCCGTCCTGCTGCGCCTGATGGGCACCCGTGCCTGGTATCTGCCGCGCTGGGCGCGTCGCATCCTCCCCGACGTGCGCTTCGGGCACTCCTGAATCCATGCACCGGCGAGAAGCCATGGAGTGGGATGCGGGCAAGGCTCCCATGCTCGAGGCGCCGGAGCGCGAGCGCGACATGCCAGCCGGGCAGGTCGCCGACCTACTCGCGCTCACCGGCAGCGAGACGGTCATCGACTACGGCGCGGGGACCGGACGGCTCGCGCTCGCCGTCGCAGAGCGACTCGGCCCGGAAGGCAGCGTCATCGCGATCGAGGACAGCAGCGAGATGTTCCAGCTGCTGTCCCAGCGGCTTGCCGACGTTCCCGGCGCCCAGCCGATGCTCACCGAGGGCGACCGTGTGCCGCTCCCCGACCAGCAGGCCGATCGGATCCTCGCCGTTGACGTCCTGCACCACATGCGTCCCGAAGCCCTGGCTGAGATGCGCCGCCTGCTCAGCCCCGAGGGCCAGCTGCTGCTGATCGACTGGGACCGCGGGCATCCCCGCGAAGACGGGCCGCCCGCGGATGTGCTGCTCACTGCGGACGGGGCCATCCAGGAGCTGGCCGCGGCCGGCCTGACGGCGCACCGAGTGGGCGCCGCATTCGCTGACCGCTACACGCTGTGCGCGACCGCGACGCCCGGACCGGGCGGCTGACCGTCGTGCTGTTCGCGCGCAAGATAGGGACGCTCCCGCCGACCGAGGCATGGGAGGCGCACCACCGCAACGAGCTGGTGCTCGTTGACGTCCGCGAGCGACCGGAGTGGCGATCCGGGGTGGTAACCGGCGCGCTACGGATCCCGCTGCACGAGCTCTCTCGCCGGATCGGCGAGCTACCGCGCGAGAAGACCGTCGCTTTCCTCTGCCGCTCAGGGCACCGCAGCCTGCTGGCCGCGCGCCAGGCGCGGCGAGGTGGCATCGACGTGGTGAGCATCAGCGGCGGCATGCTCGCCTGGGGCGACGCCGGCCTGCCCACCTCGACTCCGACCGCCACGGAAGATAGCCGGCCGCGCCACCACCATCGCTCCGCACGCTGAAAGGAAGCCATGCACAACGTCAATATCGAGGCACTCGAGCAGACCGTCGCGAAGGCCAAGCAGGACCCGGGTGTCATGGTCCAGAGCCTCGCCTTCGACGGGGATTGGCAGACCCGCCCGGGCGCGGCGCAGTTCCGTGCCGACATCCCCATGCCGGGCGGCGGGACGGTTGTATTCGAGGCTGACTACCCGCCGCCGATGGGCGGCTCCGGCGCGGCGCCCAACCCGCTCGCATATTGCTTCTGGGGCGGCCTGGCATGCTACGCCATGACATATGCCCAAGAGGCCGCGCGCGCGGGCACAGAGCTGCGGTCGCTGCACGCCCGAATCGAGACACAGCTCGACATGAGCCGCGCGCTCGGCGCAAGCGAGAACCCTCCGGTCGAGCGCATCGACTGGTACCTGGACGTCGACGCCGACGCTTCACCCGAACAGCTGGAGGCGATCAGGCAGATTGCCGACGACCGATGCCCGGGGGCGTGGTGCCTGCGCAATCCGCTGGAGCTCCACACACACCTGAACGCCGCCGCGACGGCATGACCATGCCCGCCACGCTCCACATAGAGCGGCTGGCGCGGCGCGAGGAGACGCTGATGGTGCCGCGGCCCGTGCCGAACCAGCCGGGTCTGCTTACGGTCGACGCCACGTGGGGCACGATCTCGCCGATGCAGCTCTCCCCGGGAGTGCGCACTGTGGGGGAGCTCGAGGTGATCGAGCAGATCAAGGCCGGCCTGCAGCTCGTGGACACGCGCCTGGAGCACTTCTACCGGCAGGGCACCATTCCGAGTGCTCGCAACGTGCCCCGCGAGTTGATCACGGACTCGATTGGCAGCCTCGACCCTGACCTGGCCACGGTCTTCTTCTGCAACGGCCCGCAGTGCGCCGCGACTCCGGCCTCCATCCGCGTGCTGCTCGCAGCCGGTTATCCAGCCGCGGCGATCCTCTACTACCGTGGCGGCATCCACGACTGGATGACGTTGGGGCTGCCCCTCGAGGTCCCGTCGTGACTCGATGATGAAGCGGGCACGGGAGTGGGCGGAGGAGCCTACGACCTACCCGCCGCGAAGAACCGTGCCGTCGCCAAGCCCGGTCACGTAGCCGGGTCCTGCGCGGCTCCGAGGGGGATCCGCGCGTGCGGGAAGACCTCGGTCTCGCAACGCAACTACCGAGCGACCCGGAAGCGGGAGATGAGACACGCCCCCGGGTCGCCAGTCGCTCTCCCCCCACGCAACGGCGTGTACATCTCGTGCGAGGCAGTTGGCTGCTCAGCCAAGATACAACGGGGCCATCCGCTTGTACAGACCGCGTGCTACCCGGCGATGTGTCCTGCAGCGCTACCAGGTCCTGTTCTGCCAGCCGCCGCCTTCCGCGCCGGTTTTGCCAGTCGGGGTGCATTCGCGTTTCATCACTCCAGCAGAGGTCCCCTTGACCGTGAAGGAGTGACCTGCGGTCATTGAGCTGGCGGTGACTTCGTAGCCATCACCGGATTCGATTTCTTTCGCCGCGCCGACGTAGGCGTTGTTGTTACCAGCGGCTGTCTGGATCGCGGGCTCGCATTGCCTGAGCACTCTCGGTTCGAGGCCCGCGTAGCTGTCCGCGTGGTCCGTCGGGTAGGTCGCCGCGTACGGTCGGGAGCCCGAGCCGTAGGACAATCGCGAAGGCGAGCAGCGCATACAGTCTGCACGTGCCTCGGCTTATGACCCTCACAATCACCGCGCTCGCGTGCCTAGCGATAGTCGCGTGCGGCAGCTCCCAGACGCAGACGGGATCGATTGCTTCGCTGTCCAACCTGGACGTGAAACTCCCGGCGCCGGCACAGCTCCGCGCTGCGACTCCACAGTTCCAGCTCCGGAACTCCACCGGCAAGCTCGTCCGCCTCTCCCGGTTCAGGGGAAAGGCAGTGCTGCTGACGTTCATCTACGACCACTGTCCCGACACCTGTCCGCTGATCGTCGCCAACCTGCACAACGCGCTTCTGAAGCTCGGCTCGGCGGCCAGCCGGCTACAGATCATCGCCGTCTCGGTCGACCCCACGGGCGATACTCCGGCCACCGTCAAGACCTTCCTCGCGGCGCACGAAATGACGGGCCGCATGGAGTACCTGCTCGGATCCCTCAGGGAACTGGCCCCAGTCTGGAAGGCCTACGGCGTGGAGGTCCAGGGCTCCCCGGCAACACGCGAGGTCGGCCACTCCGCCTTTCTCTACGGAATCACCGGGAGCGGGTCGGTGGCGGTGGTCTATCCACCGGGGTTCGACCCGGCATGGGTCGCGCACGACGCACCGCTGCTGGCCAGTCGCTGAGCTGAACGGAGCACGCAAGCTGGCTTGCAGCGAGCTTGGGCGAGGGCCAAGGCCCGCCGTCACGGAGGGACCGGTTATGTATCGACTGTTCGGTGTGGAGCGGCAAGCGAAGGTGGGGCTACCAGCGACAGCCCCTGGTTGCGCTGGGTGGTGGTGCCCGTCGTTTGGCCGCAGCCGGTGAGGGCAAGCAGCCCACCCGTGGCGAGCAGCGCACCTCCGCGCCGCATCGACCCCGAGGTCGGAGCCTCTCCGCCGCCACGCTGGATGCGCACGAACCAGGCAAGGCCGGCGAGGCACAGGACGCTTGCGACGTAGAGATTCAGGCGCAGGCCGAGGATGTAGTGCGCAGGATCCACGCGGAGCAGCTCCTCGCCGATCCGGGCGAAGGAATATCCGGCGACGTACAACGCGAAGAGGCCCGGCGGGCGTATCGAGCGATGCCGCCCCAGCCAAACGAGCGCGGCCGCCAGCAGCAGATTCCAGATCAGCTCGTATAGGAAGGTCGGATGGAACGTCGCGTATTGAAGGTAGCCGGCGGGGCGGTGCGCGGGGGAGATCTCGAGGCCCCACGGCAGCGTGGTGGGGCCGCCGAAGAGCTCCTGGTTGAAGTAGTTGCCGACCCTGCCGATCGCCTGTGCCACCAGCAGCGCAGGCGCGGCGGCATCCAGGAAGACCGGGATGTTCGCCCCGCGGCGGCGAAGCACCCACATCCCAGCCAGCGTGCCGGCCGCGATACCACCCCAGATACCGAGGCCGCCTTTCCACACGGCCAGCGGTCCCCACCAGTGCGGCGGCACTTCGCTCCAGCTCGTCGCGAGGAAGTACAGGCGACCGCCGATCACCCCGGCCGGGAACCCCCACAGCGCGACCTCATAGACAAGCTCGCGATTACCGCCCTTGGCCTCCCAGCGGCGTACCGTGATCACGATCGCGGCCGCCACGGCGAGGACATACGCCAGGCCATAGGCATGGACGAACAGGGGGCCGACGCTGAACCCGTTACTCGGCGGGCTCGGCAGGAACCCGAGCGTCACGCCGCTCATGCCGCAGGGCGGGTGGCGGCTCCGAGGATGTGCGGTATGGCGGGCGTCAGCGGGCTCGGCTTGAAGGCGATCCGCTCCTGGCGATCGACCCGGAATCCGGCGCGCCGGATCGCCGCGCCGGTATCCCGTGCGCAATGGCAGCCGCCGGCCAGGAACGGGTAGACCGTCGCGTCGAGTACCCGCTGGACGCGGGCGGTCCCAGGGCTCAGGGCGACCACGTGCTCGTAGAAGCGCAGCTCACCGCCCGGCCGCAGCACGCGGAGGATCTCCGCCAGCGCCGCGTCCTGGTCGGGGACCGAGCAGAGGACGAGCGAGGCCACGGCGACGTCGAACTCGCCGTCCTGGGCGGGCAGGGCTTCGGCGAGTCCTGGGGCGACCTGTACCCTCACGGTCGTTCTGCTCGCGGCCTGCCGGGCGAGCTCGCGCAGGTGCGGCTCGGGCTCCACAGCGACCACCTCGCTGACCTCAGACGGGTAGTAGGCGAAGTTCAGGCCGTGTCCGGCGCCGACCTCGATGACGCGACCCTGAAGGCCCGCCAGCAACGCCTGGCGGTGCTCGGTGCCGCCGCCCCTCTCGGCTGCGCGCGCGATGTGCGGGTAGACGCGGGAGAAGACCGGGTGCTGGGTTGCGCGGGGCATGGCGTCGATCGCTTCGCGGCTAGCTCGTGGCCTGATGCCGGCCCGCTCCGGGCAGTTGTCCGCCGGGAGGTTGTGCGAGGACCTTGCGCACACGCTCGTACTCCTCGACGTCGATCTCGCCGGCCGCCAGGCGCCGGTCGAGGATCTCCTTGGCCGACGGGCCCGCGGTGATCTCGCGGTGCTGCTGGCGACCGCGCCAGTCCTGCACCAGCCAGATGATGAACGCGAAGATCAGCCCCCAGATGACGATGTTCCCGAGGACCATGAAGACCCAGCCGCCGGTGTTCATGTGGTCATGCCAGAACATCGGCGCTCGCCTCCTCTCGCTCACCGGCGAGGATCCGGCGGGTCTCCTCGCGCTGCTCGACGGTGATCTCGCCAGCGGCCAGTCGCCGGTCGAGCAGGTGCAGCGCCGAGTCCTCCTCGGACGGAGCTTCTGGGCGCGTGTGCTCTTTGCCGGCGAGCGTCGTGCCGAGCCACAGCAGCAGCGCAGCGAACACGAGCAGGCCGACTGCCATCAAGAACCAGTCAGTGGTGTCCATTTGCATGTTGGTGGCGGCCAGCGTCAGGGCGTTCATGTCATGCCTCCAGGCTCAGGGCGACCCGCGTGGACGCCTCGGTCGTTGATGGGGTTCGCTTCATCATCACTAGTCACATCATCCGCATCATCATCGCCATCATCACCGTGCACATGATCGCGATGAAGATGAACCCGGCGCCGACGACGCCAGTGGCGACGAGGACGATCGCGATCACGAGCATCGGGATGCAGCAGGCGATCATCATCCAGCTGTGACCGCCCTTGCCGCCGCCCTGCTCCTGCTGCGGGGTCTGTGGGGTGTCGAGATTGTTCATGCCGGGCCTCTCAGTGAAGACGGGACGTGGCCGAGGCGCTTGTAGAGCGGGCAGTGGCCGAGCGCCCCGGTGATGACCAGGTCGAGCCCGGCGAGGACGAGCAGCACCTCGAGCACGATTGCCAGCGTTCCGGCCGCTGCTGCGAGCAGCACCACGCCGACGACGGCGCCGACCAAGCCCAGGAAGATGCGTGCGAGACGCTCCGGTGGGGTGATATTGATGGTTGGTCGCTTCATGATCGCTCCTTTGCTTTCAACTTCAGTATCGCCGCGCGCAATGAAGATGGTGTGAAGGAGACCCGCCCATCCGGTGAACACCAATCGGGGCAGCGATGGCCGAGTCGGGAGCCTTAGTGGTGGTGGTCATAGTGTTCGCTGCCCGCCGCGTTGGAGGGCACGTTCTGGCCGGGCGTGGACTTGCCCGTGCTGCTCGCTCCGCTCATCGCGGGACCGATGACAAAGGTCGAGATCGAGAAGGCGACCGCGAACAAGGCGAGCAGCGCGCTCGGGAGGCGCCAGTTGCCGCAACGGCGGTGCACGCGCAGCAGGAAGGGGATTGACGCGAGGAAGCCGAGCGCGCCGAACAGCAGCGCTCCCGCGGTCCCGGCGAGCAATGCCGCGCCCGCGAGCAGACCGGCGTGGTGCAGAACATGGGGTGCGAGTCCCAGCACGGCGGCCACCGCTGTGGATCGCAGCGCCGACGCGCGCTCGCGAACGGTGAGCGGCGTCACCGGCTCTCCCGCGTCCGGGCTAGTGGGGGCCGTCACGGGCTTGGTGTCGCTGTTCGTGAACATGCGGTCCGCCACATCAGGGTCGTTGGGGGCGCGCGCCCACCTTGGCTGACCCGTGAGCTTGGTCGGCGGGAACCACGCTACCGCTGCGACGCCGCGCCGGAATGAAGCGGGGTGCTCGGGCCGCATACGTGTCCCACAGCCCGCCGAAGTGTGCTTTGACCTCGCGTTCCTCGCGGCTTGACAGGCGCCGGTAGGCGAGTGCCAGCACGGGGAACATCACAAGCGTCGGGATCGTCGGCCACTGCACCAGGAAGCCGAGCATGATCAGCAGGAGCCCGGAATACTGGGGGTGGCGGATGCGCGCATAGGGGCCCCGCCCACCGCGAGCTCGCCGGCCTGTTGGGCGGGCAGCAGCACACGCCAGGCGGCGCTGATGAGCAAGAAGCCGCCGAGGATCAGCACGTAGCTCGCGAGGTGGAAGGGGCTGAGGTGTGGGTCGCCCTGCCAGCCGATCAGGTCGTTCCACAGGTGTCCCGAGCTGTGGCCGAGGCCGAGCTTTGACCCGAGCGCGCCGGAGAGCAGGTAGATGGTCAGCGGGTAGCCGTACATCTCGCTGAACAGCGCGACGATGAACGCCGCGAAGCCTCCGAGCGCGCGCCAGTCGCGACGGTTGGCGGGGTGGAAGAAGCTGACGGCGAAGACGATCACCAGTAACGAGTCAAAGCCGGCGAGTGCCCAAAGCCCGTAGCCGTAGTCGCTGCTCATGCCGCCACCGCCTCACCGGTACGGGCGGCAGCATGCGCCTCGCCCGGATCGACAATCAGATTGCCGTGCAGCATGTTCATGCCGCAGCAGAAGCTGTGCGCACCCGGCTCGCTCGCCGGCAGGTCGACCGCGACCTCCTTGAACGGCGGGAGCCCGCAGCTGATCCCATAGTCGGGGAACACGACTCGCTCCGAGCACGGTGCCGTCTCCTCGCGGCGGAACAGGAGCCGGATCGGACGGTTCGGATCGACGTGGACCTCGTGGGGCTGATAGCCCTCGTTCACGCGGATACGCCGAACCTGTGCAGTGTCCTGGGCACTCTCGGCCGGCGCTGCGCGGCGCGATGTGAATCGGCCCCATACGAACAAGCCGGCGAACAGGACTGCCGCGGAGATCAGCGACTCAAGCAGTCCCATCCTCGCCTCCTCCCGGCGTCGGCTGGTCCCTGCCGCCGCGGCCGCCGCCGCAGCCGCCGTGACCGCCGGGGCGCATGTGCATGAACAGCATCCACCCGATCAGAACCAGAAAGATCAGAGTTGAAAAGCTCATTGCTGCCTCCTGAAACGGTCGACGATTGACTTGCATCATCAGGATCGACCCGGGCCGTGAAGACGCCGTGAAGGCGGCCCGCCGATCCCGTGAACGTCCCGGAGGCCCTAGCGGCCAGCGAGTCGGTCAGGCCGGTGTGGGCAGCGCGGGTAGGCTGACCGAGAAGCGTGAGCCCTCGCCGGGCGTGCTGTGCACGTCAATGCGGCCGTCGTGTGCGGCGACGAGCTCACGCACGATCGCCAAGCCGATTCCGGCGCCGCCGCTCTTGCGTGCTCGCGACTGCTCGCCGCGCCAGAAGCGCTCAAAGACGAACGGGAGATCCTCACCCGCGATCCCGATTCCCGTGTCTGTGACGTCCAGCACCGCCTCGCTGCCGCGCCGGCTCAGCGCGACGGTCGCCTTCCCGCCCGTATCGGTGTAGCGAAGTGCGTTGGAGAGCAGGTTGTCGATGATCTGCGCCAGCCTTCGGGGGTCGCCCAGCACCTCGGCCGGCTCGATCTGCTGCTCGAGCGCGATCGCCTTCGCGTCGAAGCGCTCGCGATAGACCGTGACACGCTCGGCGAGGAGTGTGGCGAGATCGACGGTCCGCTTCTCGAGCGTCAGGCCTGGCTGCTCGGCCTCTGCGAGCTTGCCGAGGTCATCGACGAGCTGCGCCAGGCGCAACGCCTCGTCGTGGATCGCGTCGAGGTTCGCGCGCTCGTCTCTCAGGACGCCGTCCTGGGCGGCCTCGATCCGCGAGACGATGCCCGCTAGTGGCGTTCGCAGCTCGTGGGCGATGTCCGCGGCGGCGGCGCGACGGATCTGCTCCTCGTGCTCGAGTGTCTCGGCCAGCCGGTTGAACGCGCGTCCGAGCGTGGCCGTCTCCGGCGCGCCCGCCGGCTGAACGCGCGCCTCGAGGTCGCCATGCTCGATGCGCCGCGCCGCGTCGGTGAGCTGGCGCAGCGGCCTGGCGAGCGTCATTGCCAGCAGCAGCGCGGCCAGGACCCCTGCGGCCAGCGCCGCCAGGGCGGCGATCAGGTGGAGCGTGTTCAGCCGCTGGCGGAGCTGGCGGTCCTCGCCGGTGAGCACCTGGCCCTGCAGCGGCGTGAGCACGACGCTGCCCGCTTGGTGGCCGGCCGCGAACACGCCGGCGCGCGCCAGCGCCGCAGGGGAGTGAGCGACCGAGCCGCCCAGCAGCCGCCCGCCCTGGTCATAGACGGCCACCCGGTAGCCGCTGATCCCGGCGAGATGCCCGAGCTCGGCGAGCGTCTGCACGCTCCACTGGTCGTGCTGCTGCACGTAGAGTCCTGCGGCGAGCTGCGCGGTGTGGCCGGCCGCGGCGTGCAGCCGTTCGCGTGCGGCCTGGTCCAGACGGCTGTTCAGGCCGCTGTCGGCGAGCACCGTCGCAAGCGCCACCGACAGCAGCGCAACGGCAGCCAGCGCGAGCGCGAGGCGGCCGCGCAAGCCGACCCGCCTCCAGGCGCTCATTCGCGCTTGGCGGCGAGGCGGTAGCCGACGCCCTGCACCGTCTGGACGTAGCGCGGGTGGCGGTGGTCGGGCTCGATCTTGCGGCGCAGGTTCTTGACGTGCGCGTCGATCGTGCGCTCATAGCCCTCGAAGTCGTGGCCCTGGACGCGGTTGATCAGCTCGAAGCGGGAGTAGGCCCGTCCCGGATACTGGGCAAGAGCACACAGCAGCTTGTACTCGCTCGCGGTCAGCTCGACCGGCTCGCCGCCGAGCAGCACCTCGTGGCGCACGCTGTCGATCTGCAGGCGTCCCTCATCGAAGCTTTGCTGCTCTACCAGCGGCATCTCCCCGCCGCTGCTGCGGCGCAGGATCGCCTTGATCCTCGCCACCAGCTCGCGAGGGCTGAACGGCTTGACGAGGTAGTCGTCGGCGCCTAGGGACAGTCCCGCGACGCGCTGATCCTCGCTGGACTTCGCGGTCAGCATCAGGATCGGCACGTCGGAGCGGCTGCGCACCTCCCTGCAGATCTCCTCGCCCGAGACATCGGGAAGCATCAGGTCGAGCACGATCAGCGCCGGGCGCTTGCTCAGCGCGAGCTCGAGCCCCTCGCGGCCGTCGCTGGCGCTGTAGACGATGAAGCCGTCGCGCTCGAGGTACGCACGAACGACCTCGTGGATCGAGGGCTCGTCGTCGACGATGAGGATCCGCTCGTTCATGCTCGTCACCTCGCGCGCTCAACCGTCCGACAGGCCCGCCGAACGTGCCCGTGGAGGGTATCCCGCGGTCGTGGCCGGCGTTGCTCGACTCGCCCGCACCGCCGTTAGGCCGCCGAGTTTGCTTGCGCCGCATCGAGAGTCCGCCGCAGGCGCTTGGCCGACAGCCGGCCGTAGGCGAGGACATTGCCGTCAGGCGCGAGCAGCACAGGACGCAGCGGCGGGACCGTCAAGGCCAGGCGTCGCCCCTCCGGCGTGTCGGCTTGGACCTCGCACCAGTCGAGCTGCCGCTCAAGGACGAGAGCGTCGAGGACCGCCCGGGCGTGGTCGCAGAGATGGCATTCGGATGAAGTGAGCAACACAAGCCGGCCCATCAGGCCGCGCCCATGTCGCTCATCAGCTGCGCGGGCGCCACATACATTTCCGGATATGCGCGCTGCCAGAGCACCTTCGCTTGCGCGTCGAGAAGCACGAAGGCATGGCCGTCCTGACTGGGGTGTTCCATCCCGCCGCGGCCGAGCATCCCATAGGCGCGCGACATCTGCGTGTCGCTGTCGGCCAGCAGCGGTGTTCTCAGCCGGTACTGCGCGGCGACTTCGGAGAGCACGCTCGCCGGGTCGGTGGTGATCGACACCAGCTGGATGCCGGCGGCCCGCAGGGCGGCCGAGCTCTGCAGGTCGGCGGCCTGCACGAGACAGGCCTGGCAGGAGGCGCCCTCGGAGAAGAACAGCAGCGTCTTGTGACCGGCAAGGCTCCCGAGCGTCACCTCGCGCCCTGAGACGACATCACGCACGCGGAAGGAAGGCGCCGTGGCACCTGTGGCAAGCGAACGCGGGGCTCCCGTCGCGGCTGCGCCTGCGAGGCTCGCGCCTGTTCCGCCCCCCGTGCGGAGCACCGCGAGGCCACCGACCGCGACTGCGATGACCAGCGCGCTGAGCGCGGTGTTGCGGACGCGGCGGCGGTGCTCGGCGCGCTCACGTGCGGCCTGTGCGGCGAGCCGCTGCGCGCGGCGCGCCTGCTTGTCGGGGCTTCGGCTAGCCATCATGGGACTCCCTTTCGCGATCGGGGTCGGTGCTGAGAAGAGGTTGAGCAAGGACGGCTCTCGGGCCGCGCCGGAGCGCCCGCACCGTCAACGCTCCCGTGACGGCGAGCGCGAGCAGCACGAGTGCCCAGCCCGCGCCGAGGGAGATGTGCTCGACGAGCCAGTTCGCGCGCTGGCTGAGCCAGAGACCGAGAGCCCTCTGAACACCGGGGGCCTGCGTGGCCTTGCCGAGCAGCGCAAGCACGATCATCTGGACGCCGACCGCGAAGAACATCAGCGAGCTGATCAGCCGCAGGCGGGTCGTGCCGAGACGGCCGATGCTCACGTGCGGGTCACGCAAACGGCCGCGAAGCCGCCCGACGCCGAGGCCGATGAGCAGCAACGGGGTCACCAGCCCAAACAGGTAGATGCCACCCATCACCACGCCGCCGAGCCATGAGCCCGAGACTCCGGCGATCGCGAGAGCGCCGACGAGCACCGGCGCGCAGCACGACGTCACCGCCCCCGAGATAAGGCCCATCGAGTAGATGCCGGCCAGCCCGCCGCGATCGGAGGCGGCGAGGGCGGGGGGGTTCCACATCCAGCCGTTGAGCGTCGCCCAGCCGACGAGCAGCATCACCGCGCCACCGGCGAGAAACAGTACACCGTGCTGCGCGGAGATGACCGACGCCAGGCCCGCCACGCCGATCGTCAAGGGCCAGACGATCGTCGCTACACCGGCGATGTAGACGGCGCTGAGCAGGACCATCCGCCAGCGGCGAGCGCCGGCGACGCTCGCCAGGTAGCTGGGCAGCATCACGAACGAGCAGCACGGCGCGAAGAACGCCACGAGGCCGGCCATGTAGGCGGCGAGCGCTGAGCCGGCGAGGAGAGCCTGACCCATCGCTAGACCTCCGCTCGGGCAGAGCTCGGGCTCGTCGACGGTCCGCCCACTGCCAGTGAGCAGCCCTGGAGGCCTGGGACCCCGTGCTGTGCGATCGATACCTTCCTCATCAAGGTCAATATCGGCGCGAGATTTGAAGATCGCGTGAAGGCGACGGGTGCTTCTCGTGAAAGCGGCGTCCGCGCGTGCCTCACGCCCTGGCGGCGACCGCCCGCGACAGCGCTATGTAGACCGCCAACCCGAGCGCCGCGCTCCAGCCGAGGGCGAGGAGCAGCGCTCCGCCGGCGTTGAACGTGTGCGAGAAGGCGCCATCCAGCAACACGCGCGTCGGGGCGTAGCCCGGAAGCAGAACAGCCCCTCGGGCGGGCGTGGCGTGGAACATCGAGCTCTGCACGACCCCGAGGTCCGTCATCACGAGGAACAGGATCAGGTACGTGGCCGGCAGCTTGTCGAGCAACGCCCCCGCGAGTGCGCCGATCGCGGCATAGATCAGCCCAGTCAGAGCAAGCGCGCCGATCAGCAGCGGCCACGACGCGGGCGTGAAGAACACAGCGGTGACCGCAGCGGAGACGCTCACCACGAGCGCTGTCGCGGCCGCGAGCACTGCCAGCCGGGCGAGCACCGTCTCGCGAGGCTTGAAGCCGGCCAGGACGAGCCGGCGGTCGCCTTGGAGGGCGGACTGCATCACGAAGACACCGACGAGGGCGGCGACGAAGGCGACGCTCATCTTGGCCATTTCCGGCCCGTGCAGCGCCTTCATCGTCGTGGTTATCCACTCTCCGCCGGGCAGGCCGATCTGTCGCGGCGTCGCCTGCGTCTCGGCGACGCTTTTCGTGATCACGTAAGCCGGGACGATCACGAGCAGGATCAGCACCAGCGGACGGCGACGCTGATCGCGGAACGCCATCGCCGTAGCCGTGAGCGTCCGCGCCGACACGATCAGGACCTCGTTCGCGCGACGAGCCAGAACGCCCCCAGCGCGACGAGCAGCGCGCCGAGCGCCACGCCCGCGACGCTGAGCCAGTCGGCCCCCGGCGATCCCTGCCCGCCGCCCGCGGCGATCAGCAGGTTGGCCGCATGGCGGGTGGGGGTGAAGAACGCGCCTACGCCCCCGGCGCTTGTCATCTGCGGACCGGAGAAAGCGTCGAGCGAGAAGATCAGGATCACCAGCAGCGATCCCTCCAGCGGCGCGCTGACCAGCGCACCTATCAGCGCGCCGATGCCGATGTAGATCGCCGCGAAGGCGAAGATAGCGACGGCCGCATGCAGGGGATGCCCGATGCCGCTGCGCAGCCACAGCGTCACGAACGCGATGGCGCTGACTGTCGTGCCGAGGACGAGCGCGGCTGAGATCCGCGAGAGTGCCACACGCCACGCGCCGAGACCCGCGGCGGCCAGACGCCGGTCCGCGCCACGCGAGGAGGCGACCTGGAAGAAGGCGAGCGTCCCCGCGAGGAAGGCCGTCGCCCAGCCGGCGCTGATCGCGGTCGCCGACTGGCGCGCAAGCGTGCCGCCCAGCGCCTTTGAGAACTCGCCTAGCACGCTCGCGAAGATCAGGACGAAGAAGACGGGGATCACCACCAGCAGCGCGAGCGTCAGCGGGGCGCGCAGCTGCTCGCGCACGAAGCTGCCGCTCGTCACGGCGAACGCGCTCATGCCGCGACCGTCTTGCCGTCGCGCAACTCGTAGACGCGGTCAAGGCGCTCGCGCTCGGCGAGCAGGTGCGAGACGATCAGGATCCCCATGCCGTCGTCGCGGCGGCGCTCTGACATCTCCCAGAAGCGCACGTAGGTCTCCCAGTCAAAGCCCGAGTAGGGCTCATCGAGCAGCAGAAGATCGGGTTCGTGCATCAGTGCCAGCGCGAGGTTCAGCTTCTGGCGCGTCCCGCCGGAGAGCTCCTCGATGCGGTAGCCGCGGTAGCGCTCGAACTGCAACTCCTCAAGCAGCCCTCCGACCACCCGCTCGCGAGCCTGTTCATCGAGCTCGTACGCGCGGGCGAACAGCTCGAAGTGCTCATCGACGGTCAGCTTCTCCCACAGCATCGGTGTCTGCGGGCAATAGCCCAGCCGCCCGGGCTGCTCGACGCTCCCGCCGTCTCGTGCCAGCAGGCCGACGACGATCCCCATCAGCGTGCTCTTGCCGGAGCCGTTCTCCCCGACCAGGCCGACCAGCTCACCTCGGCAGACCATCAGGCTCGCGCCCTTCAGCACCTCGACCGTGCGCCGCCGCGGCCACACGCCGCGGTGAAAGGCCTTCTCTAGACCGCGCACTCGGAGCACGCTGTCGACGGCGCGCCCCCGACGCACAGACAGTCTCGCCTGTGGGTCTGCGGCGGAGCCGTCCACGTCGACGGCTCGATTGCGGGATGCATCAGCGGCATCGAGTGGATGGGGGTGCACGGGCAGTCCCTTGGGCATGCTGTCAGCTCCTGCTTCGTTGGTTGGCGTGCGCCGCACCGAAGCCAGCCATCGCTCCAGCGAGCAGCGCACCACCGGTCATGAGCCGTGAGCGGCGCCGAAGTGGGGCCGGCGCGTGCATGGCGGGCGATGGCGGTGGGTTGCTCAGCCGGGCCAGGAGTTCGGGAATCAGATCCGGCAGATCAAGCGCGGCCTCCAGATACTCAAAGCGGTGCCTCTCAGCGGCCTCCTTCACACCCTGAGGGCTCAGCGAAAGCGCCTCGCGGAGCTTTGGCCTCACCGGCTCGAGCAGCTCACTGAAGGTCGTCGCGGGCTCGACCAGGCTCGTGGTGGCGTCGATGCCTATGAGCGCTCGCGCGACGAGCATCAACTCGCGTGGGAAGATCACGCCGTGGCGCGCGCCAAGCGCGAGCTCTCGAAGCAGCAGCTGCGCCACAGAGCCACGCGAGCTGTCAGCTGCATACCAGTCCTCGACGACCTCCTCCAGGGCGTCGCGGAAGTGATCCGGGCTCGCTCCCGGCTCCAGCCGCGCCAGGCGCAACAGCTGATCAGCGACCGCATCGTAGTCCCCTGACACCAACGCCCAGACCATGTATGCGACGTGGCGGCGCTCGCGCGGGCGCAGCCGTCCGAACATCCCGAAGTCCAGGAAGCAAACGCGATTGCCTGTAAGGAACAGAAGGTTGCCTGGATGCGGATCGGCGTGGAAGAGCCCCAGGCCGAAGAGCTGCTCGACCATCGCCTCGGCACCTATCTCTATAAGCCGATCGGGGTCAAGCCCCGCGGCGCGGAGCTCCGGGGCAGGCGCAGGCCGGGCGCCCTCGATGAGCTGCATCGTCAGCACTCGCGCCGTCGTGCGCTCCCGATCGACCCAGGGAATCACGATCTGCTCGCTTTTGGCAAATGCCGCGCGCACTCGTAGTGCCGTGCGTGCCTCGATCCG
This sequence comes from uncultured Actinomycetes bacterium, assembly GCA_937888775.1. The sequence continues at coordinate 15,677 of CALAQT010000270.1, forward strand.
GAAGTCCAGCTCGCGCCGCGTGCTCTCGGCAAGCTCGGCAATGGCAGCTACCGGGCGGAATCCGAGCGCCTGCGGGCAGCGGCGCTCCAAGCGCCGTGCGAGGAATGCGAGCAGCTCGAGGTCTCGCTCCATCTGCTCGGCGATCCCGGGGCGCTGTACCTTGACCGCGACTAGCCTGCCGTCCGGCAGCACTGCCCGGTGCACCTGCGAGAGAGAAGCAGCCGCGAACGGCTCGGGGTCAAACTCGGAGAAGATGCGGTCAAGGGGCCCATCGAGGTCCTCCTCGACGACCCGGCGTGCCTCCGAGCCCGGGAACGGTGCGACGTGGTCATGCAGGACGCGCAAGGCGCGGGCGTACTCGAGTGGCACATAGTCCGGGCGCAGCGCCACGATCTGGCCGACCTTCACGAACGTCGGCCCCAGACGTTCCAGCACCTGGCAGATCCGCTCCGGCAGCGGCCGACCCATATCGACATGATGCTGACATTGGCGCAGCCGCGTCGCGCAGAGCAGCCGGCAGCTCACGGCAACGCAGCTTCGCAACCCGAGTGCCGCTACCAGCCACCCAAACCCACTCGACCACAGTACCGTCGCGATCTCGCAGACGCGCGCGAGCTGCGCCGGCAAACGCGACCAGCGTCTCATGCGAGCGGCCCAGCGCGCATCGGCGATTCGCGGCACAGCAGGTCATCGAGAGCGACCGACCCAGCCGCTCTGCGACGCAGGTTCCTGCCTGCGCCCGGCATCGTCTAGACCCCCGTCGGTTCGGACCGGACGAGCACCTTCGCGTCTGCCGTCGGCGGCGCGGATAGCGCCTCATCGCGGTGTGTCGGCTGAAGGACGCCAGCGGCCTGATAGGCGTCGGGCTCATCCAGCGTCTCGTGCGCCAGCAGCGCAGCCGCGAGGCTGTCGAGCTGCTCGCGGTGCTCGCTGAGCGTTCGCAGCGCGCGCTCGTAAGACTCGTCGGTGATCCGCTTGACCTCCTCGTCGATCAGCTCGCGTGTACGCTCGGAGGTCGCGCTGTCAAAGCCTCCAAATGGCAGCTGCTGCTCGCCCGGTCCGGGTAGCACCGAGACGCGGCCGATCTTCTCCGACATGCCCCAGCGCCCGACCATTTGCCGGGCGAGGCGCGTTGCCTGCTCGAGGTCGGACTCGGCGCCGGTGGTGATCTCGCCGTAGATCAGCTCCTCTGCGGCGCTGCCGCCGAGCGCCCCGACGATCCGCCCGCAGAGGTAGCTCTGGCTGTAGCCGTAGCGGTCTGCATCTGGGCTCTGGAAGGTGACGCCGAGAGCGTGTCCGCGGGGGATGATCGAGACCTTGCGCACGGGGTCGGCTCCCGGCTCGAGCATCCCCAGCAGCGCGTGCCCGGACTCGTGGTAGGCGGTACGCCTGCGGTCCGCGTCACTGAGCACGATTCGCCTGGCGGTGCCGAGCACGATCTTCTCCATCGCATCGCTGAAGTCGGCGCGCAGCACCTTCTCGTGATCCAGGCGGGCTGCGGTCAGCGCCGCCTCGTTGACGAGGTTGCGCAGGTCGGCGCCGACCATGCCCGGGGTGCTGCCCGCGAGCGCGCCCAGGTCGACGTCGTCCCCGAGCGGCACGTGGCGGGTGTGGACCTCCAGGATCTTGCGTCGGCCGGCCTGGTCGGGCGGGCTGACCGCGACGCGACGGTCAAAGCGTCCGGGGCGTAGCAGCGCGGGGTCGAGGATCTCAGGGCGGTTGGTGGCCGCGACGACGATCACGCCCTCGGTTCCGCTGAATCCGTCCATCTCGGTCAGGATCTGGTTGAGCGTCTGCTCGCGCTCGTCGTTGCTGCCTCCCATTGCGCCCGCCCCGCGTACCCGCCCGATCGCGTCGAGCTCGTCGATGAAGATGATCGCCGGCGCGTCTTTCTTGGCCTGCTCGAACAGGTCCCGTACGCGGCTCGCGCCGACGCCGACGATCATCTCGACGAACTCCGATGCGGACAATGAGAAGAACGGCACGTCTGCCTCGCCGGCGACCGCCCGCGCCAGGAGTGTCTTGCCCGTCCCGGGCAGCCCGGTCAGCAGGACACCCCTGGGAATCATTCCGCCGAGACGCCGGTAGCGGTCGGGATCCTTCAGGAACCCGACGACCTCCGCGAGCTCGTCGGTCGCCTCGTCGATCCCGGCGACGTCGGCGAAGCTCGTCCGCTGTGATGAGGCGTCATAGCGCTTCGCCTTGGACTTCCCGAGACCGCCGAGCATTCCACCGCCTGCGCTCTTTGCCATGCGGCGCATCATCAGGACGAACAGCCCGACCAGGAGGATCGTGGGTCCGAAGCCGAGCAGCAGCGTCGAGATGAGCGAGCTGCCCTTGTCGACCGGTTTTGCGTTGATCGTCACGTTCTTGCTAAGCAGCAGGCCAAGCAGCTGGTCATCGGCAAACGCCGGGCGCTCGGTCTTGAAGAGGTGCGTCACCTGCCCGCTCCTGCCCGCGGGATAGGTGATGGAGTGCCGGAAGCTGAAGTCGATCGTCTCGCCCTGCGAGCTGACCTCGGCGACGTTGCCGGCCTGCGCCTGTGAGCGGAAGTAGCTGTAGGGGACGGTCAGCCGGGGATGCCCGCCCGAGGGGACAGACAGCGCGATGACCCAGTTGACCGTGAGCAGCGCGACCAGTACCAGCCAGAACACGTTTCCCCCGGGCGGGCGCCGCATGCCACGCGATGCTGCTGGAGTTGAATGCTCACCACGGGCTCCCTCCACGCGCCACGGCGGCCGGGGGCGCGGGGGCGGCGTGTCAGCCTGGCGCTGCTGCGGCTCCGGTGAGGAGGTCGCCTGATCGGGCTCGGGACTCATGCGCTCATCGCGATCTCAGCGCACGACGATCTTGCCGCGGAGCATGCCCATGCCACAGGTGAACTCATACTCGCCGGGCTGCTCGGGCGTGAACTCGACTGGGATCGTCTCGCCCTCCGGGAGCTCGGCCTGGCGGTGAAAGTCAGGCAGCAGCACTTTCTCCGAGCAGGCGGCCGTCTCTTCGCGACGGAAGTTCAGGCGCACCGGCCTGCCGTGCTCGACGCTGATCACGTCCGGGGTGTAGGCGCCCTTGACGAGGATCAACGTCTCCTGGAAGCCGGATGAGCTCAGCGCGGCCTTCACGCCCCCGCCGCGCGGTGCCCAGAAGAACCACGCGATCAGTGCGATCAAGCCCGCGCCGGCGACGGTGACGATCAGCTCGGCCGCGCTCATGAGATGCCCTCGCGTGGCTTGAAGCGGCGCAGCCGGTTCGCGTTCGAGACGACCGTCAGCGAGCTGAAAGCCATCGCCGCGGCGGCGATCAGCGGGGAGAGCAGGAGCCCCGTGAGGGGGTAGAAGACTCCCGCGGCGACCGGCAGCCCCGCGCCGTTGTAGACGAACGCGCCGGCCAGGTTCTGCTTGATGTTGCGCATCGTCGCCCTGGAGATCTCGATCGCCATCACGACCGCGGCGAGGCTCCCGCCGACCAACGTCACATCAGAGGACTCGATCGCCACGTCGCTGCCCGTGCCTATCGCGAAACCGACATCCGCCTGGGTCAGGGCGGGCGCGTCGTTGACGCCGTCGCCGACCATTCCGACTCGCGTGCCCTCCAGCTGCAGACGTTGCACCTCGTGCGCCTTGTCCTGGGGCAGTACCTCGGCGAGCACGCGATCGACGCCGACCTGGCGTGCGATCGCCTGCGCCGTGCGCTCGTTGTCGCCGGTGATCATCACGACCTGCAGCCCAAGGGCCCGCAGCTTCGCGATCGCCGCGACCGAATCGGGCTTGATCGTGTCCGCGACCGCGATCAACCCGGCGGCCTTGCCGTCGAGCGCGAGGTACATCGGCGTCTTGCCCTCGCCCGCGAGACGCTCGGCGTGCCCCTCGAGCTCATCGACGGCGATGGCGCTGTCGGCCATCAGCTTCGCGTTGCCCAGCAGCACGCTCGTGCCGTCCACCTGAGCCTGCACGCCGTGCCCGGCGAGCGAGCGGAATCCGCTTGGCTGCGATGAGGTGAGCCCGCGCTCGGCGGCGCCCGCGACGATCGCCTGGGCGAGCGGGTGCTCTGAGTCGTGCTCGACCGCGGCGGCCTTCCCAAGCACCTCATCCTCGCTCGCTCCGGCAAGCCCGATCACGTCGGTCAGCGCCGGCTTGCCGTGCGTGATCGTGCCGGTCTTATCCAGCACGAGCACCTGCAGCTGGCGGGCGGCCTGCAGCGAGTCGCCGCCTCGGAACAGCACGCCGTGCTCGGCGCCCTTGCCCATCCCCACCGTCAGGGAGGTGGGCGTCGCCAGGCCGAGCGCACACGGGCAGGCGATGATCAGCACCGTCACGGCGACGATCACCGCGTAGGCCAGCACCGGCGCCGGGCCGAGGTTGAACCACACGACGAACGCGGCGATCGCGACGATCATGACCGCCGGCGCGAAGATCCCCGACACCTGGTCGACGACGCGCTGGATCGGGAGCTTGCTCGCCTGCGCATCACCGACCATCCGCACGATGCTCGCCAGAGCGGTGTCCTTGCCGACCTTCGCAGCCTTGAAGTGGAACGCGCCCGAGGTGTTGATCGTCGCCCCGATCACCTCATCGCCCGGGCCCTTGTCCACGGGCAGCGACTCGCCGGTGACCATCGACTCATCGAGGCTCGATTCTCCCTGCACGATCACGCCGTCGACGGGGACCTTCTCGCCGGGGCGCACCGCCAGCTCATCGCCGACGATCACCTCATCGACGGGAATGTCGAGCTCCTGCCCGTCGCGGATCACCCGTGCGGTCTTGGCCTGCAGCCCCACCAGCTTCCTGATCGCCTCCGAGGAGCGCCCCTTCGCCTTGACCTCCAGCGCCATCCCGAGCGTCACCAGCGCGACGACGACTGCGCTGACGTCGTAGTAGACCTGCGCAAGGCTGGCCTTGGGAAAGATGGAGGGGTCGATCACCGCGACCGTGGAGTACAGCCATGCCGCCGAGATGCCGACCGCGATCAGCGTGTGCATGTTCGCCTGGCGGTGTCGCAGTGCCCGCCACGCGCCCGTGTAGAACTGGGCGCCGGCCCAGGCGAGCACCGGGACGGTCGCGAGGCCGGCGGCGCGCCAGATCCACCACAGCGAGTCCGAGCCCTTGGCGAACGCCGACCAAGCGTCGAGCCCGAACAGTTCCGGGTAGGAGACGATCATCACCGGCACCGCGATGCACGCGGCGAAGAGGAAGCGATGCCACAGCGAGCGGTACTCGCGCTCGCGTTCGTGCTCCTGGCGCTCGAGCGGATCCTCGCTCTCCTCGGCCTGGGCGCGCACGGCGTAGCCCGCACGCTCCACCGCCCGCACCAGCTCCCCGGTGGGAGTGCCTGCGCCGAATGTGACCGTGGCGACCTCGGTCGTGGGGTTGACGGCCGCATCGAGCACACCCGGCGTCGCCTTCAGCGCGCGCTCCACCGCGACCGCACACGATGCGCAGCGCATGCCCTGAACGTCAAGGCGCGCCGTCTGCATCGCCGGCGCGACGTCGTGTGGCTCGAGGGCCCCTGGCGCCCGGGCTGTCGGTGAGGCGCTCATCGTTTCACCAGCCGGCCGACCGCGCCCATCAGCTCGGTGACCTGCTCGTCGGGGTCCGACGATGTTGCCCCGTCGTTCTGCATGCAGACGCGCGCGTGGCCGTCGAGCAGGCCCAGGGCGATCTTCTCGAGCGCCGCCTGGACCGCCGAGATCTGCGTCAAGACGTCGATGCAGTAGCGGTCCTCCTCGACCATCCGTGCGAGACCTCGCACCTGCCCCTCGACCCGCGTCAGGCGGCCAAGGAGCTGCTGCTTGGAAGCGGTGTAGCCGCGTGTCGGTTGCGTGCTCATGGCCACCAGTCTACAATACCCCCTGGGGGTATTTGCCGCAGACGTGGACCGTAGAACGCCGCGGCCTGCCTCCACGAATAGGGGCGACTGCAGAACGCCCAGCCACTACGCTCGCCCCACCGCGATGTACGCCCAAACCTTCCTGTTCGCCGATCTCGCGGGCTTCACCGCGCTGACTGAGGCGCACGGCGACGAACAAGCCGCCGATCTCGTCGCGGAGTTCTCGCGCGAGGCCGCGTCGCTGCTGCCGCGACACGCCGGCGAGCAAGTCAAGGCGATCGGTGACGCGCTGATGCTCAGGGTCCCCGGCGCGGGCGAGGCGATCAGGCTCGGGCTCGAGCTGACCGGCGAGATGATGCCGAATCACGGCTATCCGGCGATTCGCGTCGGCATGCACTACGGCCCGGCGCTACGCCGCGGCAGGGACTGGTTCGGGGCGACGGTCAATCTCGCGGCACGCATCTCCGCACTCGCCGGCGGCGGCGAGGTCCTCCTCAGCGAGTCGACCCGCGACGCTGCCGGCTCGCTCGATGGTGTGCAGCTTCAGGACCGCGGCACTCGCAGGCTGCGCAACATCAGTCAGCCGGTTCGCCTGTTCGCCGCGGTGTCCCCGGATCGACCGCGTGATGAGGTCCCGATCGATCCGGTCTGCCGGATGGCCGTCGATCCGAACCGCTGCGCCGGCTCACTGATGCACGAGGGAGTGAGGTACCACTTCTGCTCCCTCGAGTGCGCCGCCCGCTTCGCCGCCTCGCCGGAGGCCTACCTCTCAGGCGCATGAGCGCCGTCGAGCCGACGGCCGACCTGCTCAGCCGGGGACGCCGGCCGCGCTCGAGGGGGCATGGTCGCCCCGAGCCGCCCGGGCGGCGAGCTTCTCGCGCAGCTGGTCGTACTCGTCGGAGGCGATGTCACCGCTCGCCAGGCGCCGGTCGAGGATCTCGCGAGCTGCGGCTTCCGGTGCAGGGCTGCCGCCGCCGCGGAGCTCCGAGAGCAGCCAAGCGAGCGTCCCGGCGATCAACGCGAGGATGATCAGCATGCCGAAGATCGAGAGGATCCATCCCCACGTGCTCATGTGGCTGCCCCAATGCATCATCGTCGCTCACCTCCGAGGTCACAGTCGGGCAGGCGCAGCATCACGCCGAGCGCGCCGGTCGCGATGCGGCCGACGCGCTGGACTGGCGTGATGTTGATGGCAGGTCCTTTCATCGGTTGCGTTTGAGATCAGGAGGAGAGCGGTGTCTCTGCCATCGGCGGGGCTGTTCTTGTGGGCTCCTCGCGTTCGCGCCGGTGTCCGACCTCGGCTACGCGGTGCCACCAGGACACGCGCTTCTCGATGAGATAGTCAACGCTGAAGCGGCTCGCGCCGGCCTCGTAGTTGAGCGCCAGCAGCGCCAAGAACACGACCGCATACATCACGGCAGCGCCGATGTCCGTCGAGGTCGCGTTGTACGGGCCGCCGAAACCCTCAGCGGTTCCCCAGATAGTGAGGCTGAACACCGCGCCGATGATGTAGATCGACTTGCGCGCGAAGCCGAAGATCAGCGAGAGGGCGATCACGGTCTCGATGACCGCGGTCGCGTAAGCAAAGAGCATCGCGTGCGGGTGCTGGAGGTTGATCCAGAAGTGGAACCAGTCGTGCATCCATCCGGCCTGGCCTTTTCCCTCTTCCATCACCATCCCCATGAACCCCTGGCGGAAGCCTGACTGCCACTTGAAACCGGCGTCGATGGCCCAGATCAGGCCGAATCCGATCCGCAGCCCGTCCCTCGCGCGAAAGTTTGCGCGGGCAAGCGTAAGGGCACGGCCGGCTTTGGAGCTTGCGTTGTGCAGGGGTCCGCTTCCTTCGCTCCTGGAGTGACGCGTTCGGGTAGTTGTGCTTGGGGCATTCATGGCAGGTCCTCCGGTCCCGGTCACCTCTAAGGATTCTCTCATTTAGTGACGCAGTATCGACGGGCGCGGACCCGACGGCATCGGGGACTTCGGGCACTTCCGCTGCGGACTTCTACGCGCCTGGCCGGGTGGTTCCCGACGTTGGCCGGCGCTCCCCGCTGCGCGAGGATGCGATCAATGCAACGCCAACGGATCGCTCGGCACAGGAGGCCACGATGAACGAGTCCAGTAACGCCAACAGGCTTCTCCGTGCCCTACGAACGCTCACCGTGGCGTTCGCCCTCATGTTCGCGCTCGCAGCACCGGCTCTGGCATCGGTGACATCCGAGCAGCAGGAAGGCGCCCGAACCCTGAGCGCAGTTCACGAAGGCAAGCTGAAGACCAGCGGCCTCACCAGCACGCAGTACGAGCATGTCGGGGAGTACCTCATGGGTCAGGCGCTCGGCTCAACGGCCTCCCACGAACGGATGAACACGCTGATGGGCGAGATGATGGGATCGACGGCGGTCGATCAGATGCACGCCTACCTGGGCCAGCGCTACCTCGGCAACAACGCACAGATCCCGGGCCGCTACGCGCCGATGTACGGGCTGATGGGCATGATGACCGGCTACCGAAGCGGCTCGATCGCATCGATGATGAGTGGCTACCTCAACGCTCAGAGCCAAAGCACGGGCTCCTACGGAACCATGATGGGATCCGGCAACGGGAGCACGGGTTACTACGGAACCCAGGCATCCGCCAGCTCAAGCGACGGCTGGCCGACGGGCGCGATCGTCGCCACCGCTGTCCTCGCAGCACTCCTATTGGGAGGCCTGGTCGCGCTCGCCGTCCCGGCGTTGCGTCGCCGCAGCGGCCGGCCGCCGCGCGGCGGCCCAGCCAGCACACCCGCGCGCTGACGCTTGCTCGCGGCAGCCTGCCTGAAACGACCGCATCAAGGCCCACCGTTTCCTCAGCGGCCGACCGGCTGAGTGGGCGAGCGCGTTAGCCGCCCGTGCCGGTTGACGGCGCCGGCGTGGGGCTTGTGCCCGTGCTCGTCGTGAAGCAGCTTTTTGCCTTCTTGCCCGACGGCGTGCTCGAGCAGCTCAGCGCAGAGCCGTTCTTGCTCTCCACGTCCTTGAGCAGGATCGTCGATGGTGCGTGCGGGAAGCTGCTTTCGGGTCCGTAGCCGATCACGATGCTGTCGTTGTTCTGGAGCACGTGCGCCGCGGGGTTCGTCAGCGGGCGGCCGTTCAGGTAGAAGTGCAGGTGGTTGCCGCCGTAGCCCTTGAGCGCGCCCAGCTGTTCGGGGCCGAACTTCACGCCCCAGACCATGAAGAAGTCGCCGAGCGTGAAGTTGAAGGGGTGGGCTGCCTCCATGTGGATGATGCCCGTGTGGTCGTGGGTGTGGAGGGGCGACTCGAGGTGTTTGGCCGGCTCCAGGCCGATGTTCGCCGCGAGCGGCACGAGCAGCCCGTTGGCGTAGATGTGCAGCAGCGCGTGGATGTGGAACTTCTCGCTGCCGCCCGGAGGCAGCCCGATTTGGCGCAGCCGCTGCGCGAGGTGTGCGTATTCCGCGGGCCACGGCGGCTGGCTCACCTGCAGGCCGGGCCCTGAGATCGTCTGGCCGGGGGGCGGTGCGGGGTCGCTCGAGCCGCATCCGGCGGCGACGAGGCCGGCCAGCGCGGCCAGGCAGGGGATTGACCTTCGTGTCCACATGTGCGCGCCGCAGCATACTCACAGGCACACGAAACTACGCGGGGCCAACCGGCTGTGACCGGCTGGCCTTGGTCACGCTCTCGGCGAGTCCGCCAGTCGCCGAAGACCGTCCGGCTACCCGCCGCTGGGTTCGATGCCGAACTCGCGCCCGGCGGCTTCGCGCCCGGCCACGGCAACGTGCAGGGCAGGCTGGTAGGCGGTGACGGGGCGCTGTCGTCCCAGCAGGCCGAACTCGCGTTCGGCAGCTTTCACGGCCGGGCCCTCGCCGGTCGTAGGATCGCGCCTCGCAGCGCCTTGAACCGAGCCGCGTGTGAGAGTTGCTCGGCGGTGAGGGGAGCTCGGCGCCCTACAGAGGACCGACATTCCCGCGACGCCGCGCGAACGCCGCGAACCGACAACCCAGCCGTCTCAGCCGTAGCTGTAGCCGAGCGCGCCGATGCTGAGAACGTCGCTGACCTTGCCGCTGATGATCGGCCCGCTGGGCTGGAGTGCGTCCCCGGCATTTGGCGGGTCACTGGCCTGCGGGCTCGCCTCCCACTGGGCCCACAGGCGGTCGATGTTGGCGTGGTGGAGGAAGAACAGTGGGTCGTTGGGCGAGCGGGCGGTGTCCATGTCCCCGCCTACCGCGTTATGGACGTGGTTGTGAAGGGACTCGAGGTTGCTCTGAAACGGCGTGAACGGCGTGAGCTTCAGCACCTCATCCACGAGGCCCTGCGTCGGCAGCTGCGTCGCGTCGAACGTCCCGCGTTTCACGCTCCAGCGCTGAAGTACCGCCGGATCTGTGAGCGGGGCCGGGATCTCGCGGGCATTGACCCAGTCGCTCGCCGGCCCAAACGGTGCGCTACCTCGCGTGACGCGCGCTTAGGCCAGCTCGCAACCCGCTACTGGACGGTGAGCGTTCCTTCCATTCCTGCCGCGCGGTGTCCCGGAACCGAGCAGTAGAACTTGTAGGTGCCGGGCTTGAGGTTCAGCGAGAGAGTCTTCGTCGCGCCCTGGAAGGTCGGTGTCGCGCCGAGGACCGCGCCCGAGGCAGAGGCGACCGTCATGTTGTGTTCCAGGGAGGACATGTTGGTGAAGCCGATCGAGACATTGCCCGCCTTGGCCGTCAGCGAGGCCTTGCTGTACTTCAGCTGGCCTTCGGGGTTTGCTTCGAGGCTCAACCCCTGCGCTCCGCTTGTGGCCGATGCCGGCGAGCTCGCGGTCGTCGGGGTGCTCGCCGCCACGCTTGGCTGCGAGGCGGATGAGCTGCTGCTGGTCGAGGAGCTGCCGCAACCGGCCAGAGCGAGCATGCCAACGGCCAGGGTGAGCATCGAGAGCTTGGGTATCGATCGCGCGTTCGCTTCGCTTGCTGCCTTGATGGTCACGTCAGGTCCTCCATCCGTCGGGGGTCATCATCACGGTCAGGACGCCAGCCGGTGCGGATCCTTCCCGATCGCTACGCATGCCGGCTCGCGGCGGGCACCGCGGAGTCGAGGTCGGCCATGTCACCGGCATGTTCGGGCAGATGGCGCCAGCGCACGATCCCCTGATCGTCGAGTGCGAAGGTCCCCGCCGACTGCCAGCGGGTTCCGTGGGGATGGCGGTTGCGGACTCCGCGGCGCGCCAGCCGTCCCACAGCGAGGAGTGACCGACGCCCGAGGAAGTGCCCGAGGCTCGTGCGCCCGAGCCCCCAGTCGGCGTACGCCCGACGGGACGGATCGCTCGCGACGCGCACGCCGTCGGTGCCGCCGACGGCGCTGCACCATCGCGCGGTCGCGGGCTCGGGCGCGTGGCTGACGGCGATCCACTGGACCTCCGGGTGGAGCGCCGCGCCCTCGCGCAGCAGCCGCATCGTCTGCTCCGCGAAGGGGCAGCCGGTGTGACGCAGGAACGCCACGACCGCCGGGCGCCCATCCTCGAGCGCCAGCGGCAGGCCGGGCGCACGGTCTCCGGGCCGGGGCGGCAGCCTGACCTGCTGCGCGCGCGGAGGAAGGAACGTTCGCGGGTCCACGACGCGGCCTCTAACGCGGCCTGCGGGCGGAGACGAACTGCGCAAGACCGGCTACGCGCTGCTCGACATCGGTCAGGCCGCGATCGCGCAGCGCCTGCGTGAGCTCGTCGCGCGCGAAGATCCGCACGCCGCTGAGGGTCCGCACGACCGCGTTGCTCGCCTTGGCAGGCAGTGGGCCGCGGTGGCAGCTCGACAGCAGCGCCACGCGACCGCCCGGGGCAAGAACGCGCGCGATCTCGTCGAGTGCCCGCATCGGCTCCTGGATCAGGTACAGCGCGGCGAAGCAGCAGATCGCATCGAAGC
>CALAQT010000271.1 GCA_937888775.1 uncultured Actinomycetes bacterium
GCCCGAAACGCCGCCGATCGCAGCGCAGCTCAGCATCGGCTTTGCCCGCAAACCGACCAATCCTCGGCCCGGGTCGCGGTGATCCGGTAGCTGGCAGCGTTTGTGACCGCCGACCAGCCCACAAGCACGAGGCCGGGGCGAAGGTCGCGCCGACGCCGCCCCGGCGTCGGGGGGGCAGCTCGGTCGATGATCTCGACTGATCGCGGCCAGTAGCGGATCGCGACCGGGAGGCCGTTGCGGTTGATGATGGCGCAGGGCCAGTCGCGGTCACTGCCCAGACCGCTGAGCTTCTAGGTTGCGGCGCCCGACGGCGACAGCCCGTCCGCGATCAGCACGCCACCAGCGCCGTGGTCCTGAGTGAAGAAGTGTTGGAGGGCCCGCACGAGACGGGCCCTCCAAGATTGCCCCCGATGCCCCGCTTATAGTGCCTAAACGCACTAAGCGGATATTTGTTGGTCAAACCTACGCAGACCACTCGCTAAATCTTGCTATTTGCGTACTTTCTAACGCCTAACTCGGGCCGAAGATCCTCAACGAAACCCACGCGTGGACGCTCCGGACATGAGTCTGCTCAAGCCCATGAAATGGGCGGAGTTCGAGTCGATTGCCCGTGGCCCAACTCCAAGTTCAAACGGCGGTGCCTGACAAGTTTTGCTTGACGACGCTTACTCAGGCTTCACTCACGTTGCAGACCGCGCGATCGCTCCGCCCCGCTTCGCACCAGGCCGCTCGAGCACGCACGGGGGCCTCCCGCGGACGACCCGAGCAAACTTTTGAGCTCTGGTTCACATAACGCCTGCAATCGGAGTAGAGTCCTACACGAGTTGGCCCTGCGGCCAGGATTCTCAGCCCAAGCCCGAATGCCACCGACGGCGCGACCGGCGCCTCGACGCGAGAGGTGAGGGTTACTGGTTTTGACTGCGGGGCCGGTGCCCTACTCCTAAGGGCGTTACCTCACCAGCCCGGTGGGCGTTACCTCACCAGCCCGGTGGACGCGTCCCAAATCTGATACTGCGCGCGGGTTCTAGCCCTCTCCCTTCCGCACGACCCCGATAGAGGGACGAGAAGGTTGAAGATCATGACGCGGACGGAACGCAATGGGGCAGCGCGCAGGCGAGGCGAGTTGACCCGCGATCGCGGGTCGCGGCGGCTCTCGCCGGCAATTGATGCCCAACGCCGTCTGAACACCCGGCGAGCTGATGGCCCCCGGACCAAAGCAGACCCGTTCGGTCCGAGCGATTCCCGCTACGCGTACATGAGGCAATCGCACGACTAGGCGAGCGACCCGCATCGAGCTCGACGACCAGGAACAGATCAAGGAGATCAACCGCTGCCCGGCCTGGCGACCTTGACCGCGACGCTGACACGTGCGCGAGCCGCGGGACGCCGCGATCAGCAGACGTTAGGGAGATTGAACTAGGGAGACAGTGATGGCAGCCAAGAACAAGGTGACCGCGTCGGTGCAACCGACGAAGCAACCGCCCAGCTCCGCCCAACGACGCGCAGCGCAGACCGCGACGGTTTCGACGAAGCAGGCGGAGCTCAAGCGCGAAGCGGCAGAGCGGCGCGCCAAGCGCGCCTTGAACAGCAACGCCCCAGCGGCATCCATGCCGCGCGAAGCGGCAACCGCGAGGCGCAGCAACGATCGCTGATCGGTCGACAACATCGCGCGGGAAATCAACGCAGTTTGCGAGCTCCGTCGCTTCGCCGGCGGGCGGTACCGAGCTTCCTCGGGGCCGCTGTCGTTGCCGGCGCGCTCGGAGTCGAGCTCGCTGGCGGCGTGGGCAGTTCACGGCCGCACTTCACGCCGCTCCGATCTGGATCCCATCGGTAGCGATGCTGCCTCAGGTCGTCGCCCGGATGGCCCGCATGGAGGCCTGGAACGTCTGTGTCCGCGCAACCGGCGCAACGGTCACCCGGCGGCTGCTCTTCGCGCTGCGGGCGTCGGTTACCTCGCGAGCGGGCTGACCGGGTCGCTCGGAATCGCGGCGCGGATCGCTTCTCTGCGCCGTGTCGCCCCGCATGCCGGTCCCGGTGTCCCGGCGCTGCTGGCGCCGAAGTTCCGATCGTTAGCGTCGAAGTCGCGTTGGCGGCGATCTTCCTCCTTCACGCTGATCGGTCCCCTCGGTGCCCCTGGTGCGTGCTCGTCATCGCCGTTGCGATCACGGCGGCTGCGGTGATAGGGCTGCGTCGCATCTCAGAGCGCCGTCGGCTCGGACTCTGGGCCGGCTTTGCGATGTGCAGCGGTCGCGGTCGAATGATCGCACTCGTGCGGTCTGCGCTCAGATCGCCGCAACTGGCTCGGGCTGCGTGGGATCGGGGCGATCGCGTCGGTTCTCGACGCGACCGCCCTGCTGATCGCAATGTTCACGCTCGGCCAGCTCCCGATCAGACCCAGCCTCGGCGCCGCCGCGGCGGTGCTGATCCTCGGGGCCTACGCCGATCGCCGGTTGGCCTGCAGGCTTGCCGTCAGTCCCGAGGTCGCCGTTGCCCCGACCCGCGCGTGAGCGGTGTTCACGAGTAAGGATTTGATCGCTTGGATACCACCGAGATGACTCTGACCACCGGGGAGCGCTACGAGCTCCAAGAGTCACTCAAGGTGGTCGAGTCCACGATCCTCTCAGCCTCTCGTGGCTCGATCATGCAGCTCGTTTGGCTGACCGAGCGCGCGAGCAGCGCGGCGGTGGGTATCAACCCGGCGTGCATCGTCTCGCTGCGGGCTGTAATGGCGGCTCCGAACTCGCCGCCAAGTCGGATCTGATCTGAGCAGCACCGGTCCGGTGTCTCCCCTCGAAGCTGAGCGATGGGCTAGCGCCTCCTCGATCAGGCACGCTACGGCCTGGTTTGCGCTGCCGATCGTCAGCACAATGCCGCTCGAGCTGTATGCCCCACCGCAGCGGTCGGCGCTCCACGTCGGCGTCTACTGCTGGCTCGTGGCCCGGATCGGGAACTACAACCCGCCGGCTGCGTTCGTATCCTGGATCCAGGAGGACACGTTGCTCTCCTGACCGATCGTCAATGGCGCGCCAGACACTCACGACACTGCTGCATTCCCATCGCGGAACGGTCGTCGCGGGTGGCCGCGGAGCCGAGTGTCGAAATGGACGCAAACCGGCAGCGTCGGAGCAGGCGCCGGTGACACGATCGCTTGGCGATGCGAAGCGACAGTCGCCGATGACGGCCTCCGCCGACGACGCGTAAGGCGCATGCCTATGCACCGCGATGTCGTTGCTTGCTCCAGGTCGAACGCCGAGCAAATTCGGGCGCCTTCTGCTTCCGCGGGCAAGGGCAAGTCCGCGCAGGGCGGGTGCTAGCCGGGATCCAGCTAATCGACGCGCCGGCGATCCACGAGAGCAGCGGTCAGCGACCGCCGAGAGCCACTGCTGGATTGGGCTAAAGGCAGAAGGGCGGAGCCCGTCGATCGACCGCCGTCAGACTGGCGCATTACCCGGCGAAGCAGTAGTCCTCACCCCGCCCCCGCCAACTGCTGCGTTTGAGCAATACCAGCAGCTAGGGCGTGTCCGCCGGTGAGAGTGCCGCTCCGCGGCGATTGCAGAAGCCGGGCGTCTCGACGCGTTAGCTGACCCGCGGCTCGCGAGCAAGCGTCTGGCGGATCCGCAGAGAGATCACTGACCCGCTTGCTGATGACCAAGATCAGCCGGGCCGAGCTAACGATCTCGCGGTTCCTGCGCGCGCTCGCAATCGCCCATAACCAGCCGCCCGTGGACGCCGCCCCCGACGATTGCTTTGCCCGGCGCGACGTCGCCGAGCTCACGATCGAGTTGGCGACGTTCCAGTGGTCGCCTCCCGGCCGCACCAGCGGCCCTCGTGACGGTCGAGGATCCCGCCGGCGTTGTGGCGCGGACTGCGGATCTTGCGGGAAGATTCAGCAGCGATAGTTCCGCGGGCGGATCCGCGCAGCAGAGCCGTCGCCACGTTAGCCTCAACATCAGTCATCTGCTAAGCCCATGCGATTCGCGATCTCCATCCCGCAGTACGTTCGCGACAGCCGCTTCGACGATGACGCTTTCCGGGCGTATCTGCGCCGCGTCGAGGAGCTCGGGCTGTTTGAGAGTGCCTGGGCGCAGGAGCAGGTGATCGGCGCGGCCGGCAGCCTGGCGCCGTTCCAGACGCTGGCCTACGCCGCGGCGTGCACCGAGCAGCTGCGGCTGGGTTGTGCAGTATTCGTGCTCCCGCTGCACAACCCCCTGCACCTGGCCAAGGCGATCAGCTCGCTCGACTGCCTCAGCCACGGCCGAGTCGAATTGGGTGTCGTGACCGGCGGCCGCGGGCGCCCGTTTGGCGCCTTTGGCGTCGACGCGGACAGGCCCGTTGCCCGCTTCAACGAGGCCTTGGCGCTGATGAAGGCGTGCTGGACGGAGCGTGAGATCAACTTTGATGGGCGGTTGTGGAGGCTCCAGGGCGCCTCGATGGAGCCCAAGCCGGTGCAGAAGCCGCACCCGCCAGTCTGGTTCGGTGGCAGTGCGCCGGCAGGGATGCGGCGCGCGGTCCGGCACGGAGACGGGTTCATGGGCGCCGGCTCCCAGACGACTGCTCAGTTCGCCGAACAGGTCAAGGTGGTGAGGGAGGAGCTGACGGCGCAGGGCCGCGAGCCCGACACGTTCCGGATCGGCAAGCGCGTCTACGTCCACCTCGAGGACGATGCGGCGCGCGGGCGCCAGCGACTCGAGGACGCGCTCACGCGACACTACGGGCGGGGCGGCTGGTCGGAACACATCCTCGCGGGCCCGGCCGAGGAGTGCACCGCCGGCATCCGTGCCGTGGCGGACGCCGGTGCGGAGCTGATTCTGCTCAACCCGCTCGTCGACGACGCGCAACAGCTCGAGCGGCTCGCGGCCGAGGTGATCCCGGCGCTCAGCTGAGCTCGGCGTCGCGCGGCTGAGCAGTTCCGCCAGCGTCGCTGTCCGAGTCTCCCGGACCATCGCAGTCGCTTTCCCGCCCAGTTGCCCCGAGCGAGTGCATCGGCGACGATGCGAACGTGACGACCGGGGCGACAAGCGCCGTCGCGGAGTTTCGCTTTGGGTCTCGGGGGCCGGCGGCTGGACTTGCGAGATCAATGGGGAGGATTCGCGTCGGTTAAGAGCCCGTTGGCGATCGCTCTCCCGGAAGCGATCGTCCCGGCGCGAGCCGGGGAGCCAGTCGCCTGGCGGGGCCCTCTTCTGCTTCTATGCGAAGTCGCGCGTTATCTGAAGTTGGCGGCTGGCGACCAGCGGTTCAGCGATGAGCTGCGCGCCTGGTTCAGATAACTGCGGCTGACGTTCCGGTAGCAACCGCGCGGCGGTCGCTTGAGCGCCCCGGACGGGGCAGTGCTTTGCTGCCATGACCTCCGGGGCCCCGCCGCGGAGCGCAATCGTGCTTCTGAGGCGAGTTGGGGGACGCAACCGTCGGCGTGGCTAAGTCCTGCCTTTGTCGTGCCACGGGTATGTCGCAGGGCGGCTGGAGGTTGTCCGAGATCTCGTAGAAATTTGAACGGCGGTCCTCCCGCCTCGTCCGCTCCGGTTGGGAGCGTTCGGGGCGCTAACCAAGTCCGAGAGGACAGGAGGAACCGCCATGAAGAAGGTACCTGCCCCGAAGGTCGTCACGACCCTGGAGGCGTCAGAGAGTCCGCTGCCTGCGGAGATTCAGGAGGCGCTCGGCGAGTTGGTCGGGGCAGCGATGGAGGGCCTGCTCGCGCTCAGTGTCGGTGTCGGGCTGGGTGTCGTGCATGAGCTGATGGAACGCGAGGTGGCCGAGGTCGTTGGCACCAAGGGCAAGCACGACCCGGATCGGACCGCGAAGCGTCACGGCCACGAGCGCGGGTCGATGACACTCGGTGGGCGGCGCGTACCGGTTTCCCGCCCGCGGATGCGCACGGCCGATGACGAGCACGAGCTGCCTGTCACGACATATGGGTACTTCGCTGATCGTGACCCGTTGACGCGGGCGGTGATGGATCGGATGCTCGCCGGCGTCTCCACGCGCCGGTTCGCCAGGGTGGGTGAGCCGGTCGGCACGGAGGTCGAGCAGGACTCGAGTTCGACTTCGAAGAGCACGGTCTCGGAGCTATTCATCGAGCGCACCCGCACCGCGCTGTCAGAGCTGATGGGCCGTCGGCTGGACGACATGCGCCTGGCGGTGATGATGCTCGACGGGCTGGAGATCGCCGATCGCACCCATGTCGTCGCGCTCGGGATCAGCACCGAGGGCGTGAAGATCCCGCTCGGGCTGTGGGAAGGCTCGACCGAGAACGCCGCCCTAGCGCGGGCGCTGCTGGCCGACCTGGTCGATCGAGGCCTTGACCCCGAGCAGGCGATCCTGTTCGTGATCGACGGCGGCAAGGCGTTGCGCCGGGCGATCAAGGACGTGTTCGGCGAACACGCGTTGGTGCATCGCTGCCATCGCCACAAGGAGCGCAATGTCTGCGACCTGCTCCCCGAACGCGACCGGCCCGCCGTCCAGGCCCGGATCCGCGCGGCGTGGGCGCTGACCAACCCCGAGCTGGCCGAGCAGCGACTCGAGCTGCTCGCCTCAGAGTTCGACCGGACGTGGCCCGACGCCGCGGGCTCGCTGCGCGAAGGCCTGCCGGAGACGCTGACACAGATGCGGCTCGGGATCACCGGGCAGCTCGCCAAGACGCTCTGCTCGACGAACCCGTGCGAGTCGATGATCGAGATCGTCCGCTACACGCAGCGCAACGTGAAGCGCTGGCAGGACGGCGACATGCGCAAGCGCTGGACCGCCGCCGGCATGCTCCAAGCCGAGCAGCAGTTCCGACGGATCATCGGCTACCGCGACCTCGCCAAGCTCGTGATCGCGATCGAGCGTCACACCATCCTCGTTGCTACGAACCACCGCGACCGCCAGGAGATCGCCGAGCCAGTTACCGTCTGACCATCAACCCAGGAGACCGCCGTCGAAGTTCCACGACGATCCGGACAACCTCGGCGGCTGACCGTGCGTGGCTTTGTGTCTTGGCTCGCACCAAGCGCGGCCATCGGGCCGGGCCGCCGAGAGCGGGCTCAGCCGATGAAGCGTTCGGTTGCTGGCGAATTCGGCGCCCAGGCGCTCGCCTTTCGGAGTGGACTGTGCGCGCGCCCGCAACGGTGAGATACTGCGTCTGATGGAGGCGGTGGGTCGAAAGCTTTGGGGGTTGTGGCGATGGTCGCTCTTGATCGCTGCCTGCGCGACGGTGTTCGCCGCCTGGTCGTCCTCCAGCGGCGCAGTATCGACTGCGCGGCACCGGGGCAAGCCGACCTCGCGACGCGTCTGCAAGTCGGTGAAGATCGGGCATGGCAAGCACCGCCACCGGTTTCACTTCTGCGTGAGGATCCTTCCGGTTCATCACGGCAGGCTCGTCGTTCACACCCACAGCGGCGGGTTTACGCCGCCGCCGCCGGGCACGGACGTGCCCAACGAGCCCGGCGAGGCAGCTCGGATCCCGATCGGTCCGACTCGACCGCTTCTGAGCCCACCCACCGTGCGTCAGATCGTCGGCGTGGTCGCGCCGACGGCCGGTACCAACGCGCTGCCCCCCAGCGGTCCGGTGGACATCAGCATCGCCGCAACCCAGCTGCTGACACCTGACGAGACCCCGTTTCGCAAGACCGACACGCTCGGGGCCGAGGAGCCGAGCGTGGCTGACGCTGGCAGACTGGTGATGTACGCGTTCAACTGGGACGCCGCGTACTCAAAGGACGGTGGGCGGACCTGGAGCGAGCTCGATCCGCACTCGGTCTTCCCCGCCGCCGCATCCGGCGGCTTCGGTTGCGACCAGGTCGTCCAATACGACCCCACGACCAAGGTCTTCATCTGGGCGCTGCAGTATCAGTGCGGCAACACCGACGTGAACAACATCCGGATCGCCTGGGCGAGTGCGACGCGCCTCGAGCAGCTGGGGGCCAAGGCGTGGTCGTGGTTTGACTTCGATCCAAACGTGATCGCCGGGAAGAAGAACGCCTGGCTCGACCAGCCCCGGCTGGGGTTCACGCCGGCGTTCCTTTACATCAGCCTCAACCAAGGCGTGATCAACACGGACTCGCATGGGAACAAGAGCGCCAAGCTCGAGCACGCGGCCGTGATCCGCATTCCTCGCGGCGCCTTCACGAGCACGGGGGGTTCGCCGCCGTTCGGCTATGCGCTCCTGGATCCGAAATCGCTGCGAGTCGCGCAGAACGTCCAGGGGTCGAGGGAGTTCTTCGTCAGTAACGACGGCAACAGCCAGCTGACCGTTGCATGGGTCGATGACAACTCCAACTACATCAACTCCCAGATCGTCAAGTCGCCCACGATCGCCACCAAGGACTGGACGTCGACCACGCCGGGCGGTGAGGACATGCTGCTGCACCAGGCGGGTGCCCAGGGGACCCAAGTCACCGGCGTTACCCAGGGCGGGGACGGAACGTTGTGGGCGGCTTGGACCGAGGCTCGTCAGCTGCCCAATGGCACCGCCAAATATGCGCAGTCACACATCGGCGTGGCCGAGCTACAACCGATTCCGGGGCACGTCGGCTTTACCCTCGGCGCGCAGCACGAATACGAGAACCCCAGCTTCACCTACTCGTTGCCGGACTTGGCAACGGACGCCAGCGGCGAGGTCGGGTTCGACGTCGTCTGGGGGGGCGGCGGGCTGTACTACGCAAACCACGCCGTCGGCCTGCTGTACCCGCGCGATCACCGCAGCAATGCCTTCGAGCCCGTCGCCGACGCCCTTGCCAGTTCGGACAACGTGCAGGTGGGCGGCCTCGCCGGCGATCCCGTCGGCGACTACGAGACGATCCGGCTGATGGCGCCGCCATACGGGGACTGCTTCGTCGCGGCGGGAGTCGTCAACCGCAAGGACAGCAGCGGCAACATGGTCGGCTATCCGGTGTTCACGATCTTCTCCCGGCCCGGCGTGAAGTGCCCGCCCGGCTTCAGGAGCCTGCCGATCGTGGGGCTGCCTCCGCTCGGCAATGCGCCGCCGCCGCCTCCGCCGCCTCCGGCGCGCGGGACCTCGTTGACCCTGACCTGTCCGACGAACGGCACCGTCGGCACACCGATCACTCTGTCTGGTGCCTTGACTCCGTCCTTTGCCTCGCGGATGGTCACGATCACGGTCACGGGCGCGGCCTCGACGAACTTCTCCGTCAGTACGCTGGGTGATGCGAGCTACTCGTCCACGTACACGCCATCCGCGGCCGGGCAGTACACGTTCGTCGCGAGCTACGCCGGGGAGTCCGGATTTTCGGCGAGCAGTTCGCAGCCCTGCGCCGTCAACGTGTCGGCCGCGCCGCCGCAGAATACGGCAGTGTCGCTGACGTGCCCGAAGGCGAACCCGACTCCAGGCAGCCCATTCAGCCTGTCCGGAAGTCTCACCCCAGCGTTGGTTGGGCGGACGATCACGACCATCGCCTCCGGTCCGGCCTCCACCAGCGTGTCCACGACCACGCAGGCCGACGGCAGCTACTCAGCCACCACCTCGCTACCCAAAGACGGGCAATACATGCTCGTCGCGAACTATCCTGGCGAACCCGGATACCTGCCGAGCAGCTCGGCTCCCTGCACGGTGACGGTCATCACTCCCTGAGCCGCGACCTCACGGATAGAAAACCTCGCGGCGCATGGGGACCGGGGGTCTCGCGGCGGCAACCTGCTCGAGTTCTCCTGCTCTCGCCGGCAGCACCTCCAGGCCGGTGGCCCGCGCAAGCTCCTCCGCCGCGTTCACAAACAAGGTCTTGCCGTGCCCGCCGGAGCTCGCTGACGAGTGCGCCAACCTGGACACGCCCATGCGCACGCTCCTCCTTTCATCACGTAACGAGCTTCTGGACCACGCCGACGGACGACCCGGTCGCGCCTAGTTCTGCTCGTGCGCGGGGGAGCGAGGGCTCGGCCGCATCTTCAGGCGTTCAGACCCCACGTCGCAGCGGTGTTGTTCACCGCGTCTGACGCACGGCGACCAAAATCGCGCCGTTGTGACCGGACGCCGTGTTGCGTGGGGACGCTTTCTGGGTTCGTTTGATCAATCGTCAGGAGGCAGTTGATGGGCTGGCAGATGTCGTCTGGGAAGGTGCCGGGGCCGTTTGGCGCCGTTCGCGGCGGGGTATGAGCGGTGGCTTGTGGAGCGAGGGTTCCGACCGGGGACGTTGCCGCACCGGATTTCGCAGTTCGCGTGTCTGAGCCGCTGGCTGGAGGCTGAGGGGCTGTCGGCTGGTGAGCTGGGCCCGGAGCGGGTGGAGGAGTTCTTGGCGGCGCGGCGTGCGGCGGGTTACGTGACGTGGGTGTCCTCGTCGAGCTTGCGGCTGCCGCTGGAGCATCTGCGCGAGATCGGCGTCGTGCCGGCTTCGGGCGCGGTGATGCCCGCGGGGCCGGTTGATCGGCTGCTTGAGGGCTACCGCGCTACGTGATCCTCGAGCGTGGGTTGGCGATGACCACGATCGACGGCTATGAGTGCGTCGCGCGTGTGTTCTTGGAAGACCGCGAGCGCCTTCGAGGCGGCCTGGAGCTCGACCTGCTGTCCGCTGCGGATGTGAGCGAGTTTCTGGCTTTCGAGTGCCCCCGACATAGCATCGGGGGCGCCCGCGGCTTGGTCGCGAAGCTGCGCCCGCTGCTGGTGTATCTGCACGTGACGGGGCTGATCTCGACGCCGCTTCGGTGGGCGGTCCCAGGGGTCGCCGATCTGCAGGGTCGCTCGCTGCCGCGGGCGCTTGAGCCGAGGGCGGTCGCCGGCTTGCTGGCGCGTTGTGATCGACGGCGAACGGTCGGACGCCGCGATTACGCGATCCTGGTACTGCTGGTGCGGCTCGGGTTGCGCAGCAGCGAGGTCGCCGCGATGAGGCTCGAGGGCATCGACTGGCGCGGCGGCGAGATCCTGGTGCGGGGCAATGTCTGACGTTGACATTGCGTCTCCTCTCATCGCGGTGTGTCAAACAGTCCAGCGTGTTCGGGTTTGACCTGGATTCGTAGGCCTTTTCGCTTGCCGCGGCGGACGTGCACAGCGGCGAGCTCGCCGCGTTGGACTCGATGTAACACGGTCTGGCGGACGACGGCGAGGGCGCGGGCGGCGTCATCGAGTCCGAGCCAGCCCTCAGGGGCGTCTTCGGCGACCTTGGCGCGCAGCGCGGCGTTGAGGCGGATGCGCCAGGGGGCGTTGGGGGCGGGCTGCTCGCCGGCGATGAAGCCGTCGCGCAGCCACCGGTAGACGGTGTGCGGGCTGACGTCGAGCTCGCGTGCGGCGTGACACACGCTGACCAGCTCGTCCTCTGCGTCGGCGTCAGGTTGGGGGGTGAAGGCCGGGATGTCGTGCCCTTTGCGCAGCTCGGTGACTCTGCGCTTGTTGAAGCGCAGGCCGGTGGCGGTGCGCTGGTGCTGGCGGGCGAGCACACCGGCGATCGTCTCGTCGTCGTAGTGGGCGGCGAGGCGGCGCACGAGCGCGACGGTCTGCGCCGGAGTGCTGCGGCTGTAGGTCTGTCCCATGCGGCGCAGCACAAGCGGCTCCAGGCTGGTGGTGGCGCCGCCCTCCCAGGTGATCCGCACATCGATCCTGCGGGTCTCGCGCTCGACGGTCACGCAGATCTCCGAGATCAGCGTGCGCAGCAGGAGCTTGCGGTCGCGCTGGCTGGTGGTGGGGGCGTCGAAGATCGCGCGCAGGTCCGCGCCCGCACGAGACAGCCGCTCGAGCTCCTCAGCCGACAGCGGGCTGGCGCGCCGCGCGCGCTGGACGGCCAGGTCGGCCTCGGCGCGCTCGGCCTCGCGCAGCCGCTGCTCCCAGGCGGCCTCCAGCGTGCGCGCGACCAGCCGGTTCTCGGGCTCGCACGCGTCGAACTGGCGTCGGGCGCGCTCGGCGTCATATCGTGAGCGCTCGACCGCGGTCTCGAACGCTCTGAGCCTGGTCGCCTCGCTGGCTTCCTGGTCGGCCAGCGCCTTGGCGGTCGCGGCGATCGCTGCCGGCTCGAGCACCCGGAAGACCTCGTCGAGTACCGCTTCATCGAGCTGGCGTCCGCCGAGCCCCTGGCACTCGGGTCCGTCGGTGCTGTTGTGATGCTCCACTGCGCCCTCGTGCGGGTCGCAGTGGTAGCGCCGTGCCCACCCCTCGCGGCTGCGCGCGCCCGAGTACGCGGAGTGCATCCGCCGCCCGCAGCGCCCGCATCGCAGAAGGCCCTGAAGCAGCGCCCGGCCCTCGCGCACCGCGCCGCTGCGGCCCTTGGCGGCCGCGTTGCGCGCGATCTGGGCAAGGATCTGCTCATGCTGATCCCATGCGATGTAGCCGGGGACGTCGGCCTTGACCGAGCTGCAGCCGGGCGTGCTGAGGTGCTCAAGGCGTGAG
>CALAQT010000272.1 GCA_937888775.1 uncultured Actinomycetes bacterium
CTGCCCGAGCTGTTCAACGTGGCGGCGCTGCTGACCAAGCAGCCGATCCCGCGCGGGGACCGGATCGCGATCGTGACCAACGCCGGTGGCCCCGGGATCATCTGCGCCGACGCCTGCCAGGCCAATGGGGTGGAGGTGCCCGAGCTCGCACCGGAAGTCAGGGCGGAGCTGGCGTCGTTCCTGCCGGAGACGGCGTCGCTCGGCAACCCGATTGACATGATCGCCTCCGCATCGGCCGACGACTACCGCCGGACGATGCTCGCACTCGTCGCAGCCGACGCGTGTGACGCGATCCTGGTGATCTTCGTGCCACCGCTGGTCACCCAGGCTCAGGATGTGGCGCTCGCGATCCGTGAGGTCGCCGAGGCCGCCGAGCACTGCCCGATCGCCGCGGTGTTCATGACCGAGGAGGGGCCGCCGCCGGACCTGAGCTCCGACCGCGTCGAGGTTCCCGGCTATCAGTTCCCTGAGGATGCCGCGCGGGCGGTTGCGCTCGCCGCCCGGCACGGTCGCTGGCGGAGCCGGCCCGACGGCAAGTCCTTCGACGCCTCGGGATGCAGCCCTGAGGCCGCGGCGGCGATCATCTCCCGGCAGCTCGCGGGCGGTTCCGGCTGGCTGCCCCCTGAGCGGGTCGCCGAGCTCCTGGCCTGCTACGGGCTGCCGCTGGCGGTGACGCGATTCGTCAAGGATGGCCAGGAGGCCGCTGACGCCGCGGCCGAGCTCGGGGTACCGGTGGCCCTGAAGGCGATCGCCGCCGGGCTATTGCATAAGACCGACGCCGGCGGGGTGGTGCTCGACCTCGACGGTGCCGACGCGGTGCGAGACGCCGCGGAGCGCATTAGAACCTCCGTGGAAACCGCCGGCCACAGCTTGCAGGGCCTGATTCTGCAGCCGATGGCTCCTGATGGGGTGGAGCTGATCGTGGGCGTCGTGCACGATCAGAGCTTCGGCCCGGTCGTGGCGTGCGGCGCCGGAGGCACCAGCGCCGAGCTGATACGCGACGTGGCCGTCCGGATCACCCCGGTCACCGACCTCGATGCGGATGAGATGCTCAGATCACTGAAGACATTTCCGCTGCTGGACGGCTACCGGGGCGCTGAACCCTGTGACGTGGCCGCGGTGGAGGATGTGCTGCTCCGTGTCAGCGCGATGGTCGAGGCTCACCCGGAGATCATCGAGCTCGACTGCAACCCGCTGATCGCGCGTCCCGACGGCGCGCTGATCGTCGACGCGCGCCTGCGCGTCGAGGCGGCTCCGCCACCGGTACCGGTGCCATCGCTTCGCAACTGAGGACTCGTCATGGATCCTGAGCGTGGGTCGGGGTCAAGTACTGACTCGGACCGCGCTTTGCTGCTGATTACAGACGCCACGCACGCGCGTAGCTTCGATGGGGACACGATGCACCGAAAGCATCATCCAAAGCGTTAGAAGAGGACGGTTCTCATGCCAGTACGCGTAGCGATCAACGGATTCGGCCGAGTCGGGCGCAGCTTCGTGCGCTCAGCCCACGCTCGTGGCGCTGACATCGAGGTAGTCGCCGTGAACGACCTGGTCACCCCTGAGACCCTCGCTCACCTGCTCAAGTACGACTCCGTCTTCGGCCGGTTTGGGGGCGAGGTCGAGGCCCGTAAGGGCGCCATCGTGGTCGACGGCGCCGAGGTCAGGGTGCTCTCGGAGACCGACCCGCGGGCGCTGCCATGGTCTGAGCTCAGCGTGGACGTGGTGATTGAGTCCACGGGACGCTTCCGCACGCGCGCAGCCGCTGCTCAGCACCTTGACGCCGGCGCGCGCAAGGTGATCATCTCGGCCCCGGCCAAGGGGGATCAGCCGCCCGACGCAACGGTCGTGCTTGGCGTTAACTTCGACGAGGTCTATGACCCCGAGCACCATCACATCATCTCCAACGCCTCCTGCACCACGAACTGCCTGGCCCCCGTGGCCATGGTGCTGCACGAAACGGCTGGGATCCGGCACGGCCTGATGACCACCGTCCACGCCTACACCGCCGATCAGAATCTGCTCGACGGGCCGCACAAGGATCTACGGCGGGCGCGGTCGGCCGCGATCAACCTCGTCCCGACCTCGACCGGCGCCGCCAAGGCGCTCGGTCTGGTGATCCCGGAGCTCGCCGGGCGGCTGAACGGCTTCGCGATTCGCGTGCCGATGCCGACGGGCTCGCTGGTCGATCTGACCGTGGAGACCGAGCGCCAGACAAGCGCGGAGGAGATCAACGCCGCGTTCGCGCGCCTGGCCGACGTCGGCAGCCTGGAGGGCATCCTCGCCTACACAGATGACCCGATCGTCTCCAGCGACATCGTGGGATCCGCGTATTCGTCGATCTTCGACGCGGGTCTGACCGCCGTGATCGACGGAACCCAGGTCAAGGTCGTGGCCTGGTATGACAACGAGTGGGGCTACTCCAGCCGGCTAGTCGATCTCGCCCAGCGTGTGCTCGTCCCCGTCGCCCAGCCGGTTTAGTTCACCACCAAAGCTGATCAGCTCACCGCGTACGCGGTACGCGACGCGGATCCCGGGCCCGTTCATCGCCATCGCGGCGGTGGCGGGCCCAGAGAGCGGTGGCGGGCCCAGGTTGCCCAGCCACATCATCGGTGTCCCGGCGACGGTGGACCAGAAGCCACCGGCGCGGGCTGGTCCGCCTAATCGGGTTCGGCGGAGTCCTTGTACGTCCTCTCGTGGCATGCGGCATGAAAGCAGATCGCACCGGCGGGTAACAATCCGGGCTCCGCGGCCACAGACGTTATGCGCGAGCCCTCCGGCCCGACCACGACGAGTGGTTCGTAGACGCCGATCACGTCGCTGCAATGTCGGCAGCGCAGCCACTCGGGGGAGGCTGGATGAGAATGTGAGCCGGGCACGCTATATGGGCAGAATGCCGCCCCGCGCGACCGAGGGCATCGGTACGGGGCCGCAGATCCGGCGCGGCTGCGTACGGATGTGGTCGATCGCATCGTGAGACCGCTCCGGCGGTCATGATGCGATCATCCGGCTCACCGCGCGGGATCGCAGGCCCTCACCTGCACGCCGACGTGCTCTTCAGCTTGACCGGCGGGTGGTTGGTGTAGGCAAAGCGCTCACCGACCGTGAACCTGCCCGCCGTACACCGGCCGGCCGTGATCAGCGCATCGCGTCCGGCGCCGAGCGCAGGCACGTAGAGCTTGAGCGAAGCGAGCACGCCCGGGACCAGCTTGCCGTAGATCAGTCGTGGCACCACTACCGTTAGCCTCGCCCGTGACACGAAGACGTGGATCACCTCCACCGGAGCACCAATCAGCGCAGGCGCAACGACCAGGATCAGCTGGCCGGCTCCGTGGTCGTAGGCCCTGACTCCGACCTTGACGGGCGCAGCCGTCAGCGGGGAGGCATTGATGACCGCGGTGCCGCTGCCGATCTGGCTGGCGCGAGGGCAGACCGGACCGAACGACGTCTCCAGCTGCTTGTCGGTCAGCCGGCAGGCCTTGACCAGCGAGGTCGCCAGGTTGAAGCGGGTGGCGGCGGGGAACGTGATCACCAGCCGGCGGACCGAGCGGGGCTTAGCGCCGAGCGCGGTGGGATCGCTGGCGGCAACGTCGACCCTGACGCCCGTCGATCGCCCGGACCGGTGCGCGGTCAGCGTGACGCTGGCGGTCTGCGTGAACGCGCCGAGCGCGACGCCGGCGAGCGTCAGCGCAAGCAGGGCAACGCTAAGCACCACGCCCGCCGCGATGCAATTGCGGGTGTGCAGCCTTACCGGCCTCATCGGTGGCTCACCTGCGCGCGTCGTCTCGACCGTCCCCGCTGGTGCGAGGTGTCCAGCGCTGCCAGCGTCTGCAACTCCTGCTCGAGCCGGGTCACGATCTGCTCGGGGTCGGGAACCAGCGCGGCGTCGGTCATCAGACCGACGGTCACCTCGCCGCGGTAGCTGAAGATGCTCACGCTCATGGCGATGTGTCCCGAGGTGGGCGCCCACACCAGCACCGTGCGCACCGGCGTGCCGGCCAGGTAAACGGGCTCGCGCGGTCCCGGCACATTGGTCATGACCGCTGTCCCCTTGGCCGTGAGCGCGTCGACGACCCGTCGCTCGATCGGCTCTGGGGTCAGCCCCATGACGCTCAAGAAGCCGTAGGAGACGGCCCCGTCGCGGCTCTGTTTGATCTCCTGCATCCGCTTGTGGACCTCCACGAGTCGTCGGTAGCTTCCGCTTGTGCCGACCGGCAGGGGCAGGAACACGAGCCCGAACTTGTTGCCCAGGTTGCGCGGTACGGGTTGGTCGAGCGGCCGGAGGTTGAACGGCACCATCGCTTGGATCTCGGACACCGGACTGCCCCGGTCCTGGAGGTAGTGACGCAGGCCGCCAGACACGGCGGCCAGCAGGACGTCGTTGACGGTCGCACGGTGCGCGTGGGCGACGTGCTGGATCTGCGTCAGCGAAAGCGCGCCGCTCCAAGCCACGCGCCGGCTGACCCCTGGATCTCCCTTGATCGCGCTGGCGGCGTCGGCCGGCGTCAGCAGCAGGCGCACCACGGTCGCCGCGTCACGCCCAATCGCTCCCGCCACACTGGCCGCATGCGACGGCGAGGTGGCGATCGCCGCGCCCTGCTTGAGCGCGATCGCTCCGCCCCGGCCGGCCCCCGCGATCAGGCTGGTCGCCGAGCTCGTCAGATCACCCAGCAGGCCGGACGCGCCCGGGCGACTGCGAGCGCCTTCGGCGGGACCCTCCACTCCGGCATCCGGTTCGGAGTCGGTGAGCGACAGCATCACCCTGGACAAGACGATCCCATCGGCGATGCAGTGGTGCATCCGGATGATCATCGCCGCACCCTGGCCAAATCCGTCAACCATGTACGCCTGCCATAGCGGCCGGTTTCGGTCCAGCGGCATCGTCATCAGGTCGCTGACCAGCTCCTGCAGGGCGGCACGGTCACCGGGCGCGGGAAGCGCGCGGTGGTGGGTGTGATGCTCGAGCGCGAAGTCCGGATCGTCCTCCCACTTAGGCGGGCGCAGCGGGACCCGGCTCTCGACCACCCGCTGGCGGAAACGCGGATAGCGATCCACCAGACGCAGTTGGATGATCTGCTTGACGCGCTCCCAGTCGACCGGCGCCTCGAACAGCAGCACCGAGTTGATCACCATCAGGTT
>CALAQT010000273.1 GCA_937888775.1 uncultured Actinomycetes bacterium
GGAGAGGGCGCAGGAGCGACGTGCCGCAGCGCGCGAACGGACGCGCGAACCGGGCGTCACGCGCGACGGCACCCGCGTCGAGGTGTTCGCGAACCTGGGCAACGCCGGCGAGGCGGCCGGCGCCGTGCAGCTCGGAGCCGAGGGCGTCGGCCTGCTGCGGACGGAGTTCCTGTTCCTGGGCCGGGCCGAGCTGCCTGACGAGGAGGAGCAGATCGAGACGCTGCGTGAGATCGCCCGGGCGCTGGACGGCCGTCCGCTGGTGGTTCGCACGCTCGACGCGGGCGCCGACAAGCCGCTGGCGGCGCTACCGATGCCCGCCGAGGCCAATCCGTTTCTCGGCGTCCGCGGGATCCGTGTCGGCCTGGAGCGACCGGAGCTGCTGGAGACGCAGTTCCGGGCGATCCTGCGGGTGGCGGCGGAGTACCCGGTCAAGGCGATGCTGCCGATGGTCGCCACCGCGGGGGAGGTGCTGCGCGCGCGTGAGGTGCTGGAGCGGGCCCGCGCGGTCACCCGGTTGCCGGCCCCGCTTGAGCTCGGGATCATGGTCGAGGTGCCCGCCGCCGCGCTGACCGCCTCCCATCTGGCGCCGCTCGTCGATTTCTTCTCGGTGGGAACCAACGACCTCACCCAGTACACGATGGCCGCCGAGCGTGGCAACGAGCGGTTGTCGTCGTTGCTGGCCGGGCCGCAGCCGGCCGTGCTGGCACTCGTGCGCGCGACCGTGCAGGCCGCCGCCGAGCACGGACGCTGGGTGGGAGTGTGCGGCGAGCTGGCCGGCGATCCCGCCGCCGCGGTACTGCTCGTCGGGCTGGGGGTCACGGAGCTGAGCATGGCACCGGCGCTGATCCCTGAGGTCAAGGCGGCCCTGCGATCGGTCGATCTGCCGGAGGCTCAGGCGATCGCCACGGCGGCACTGGACGCCGAGGACGCGGACGCGGCGCGCGCCCTCGCGGCCGGATTGCTGTGAGGTAGTCTCAGCCCTTGTGGAGGCGGGTACTCGGAGCGCGTTGCGTTCATCTCGCATGATCGCGGTCGGCACCGGCGTCAGGATCGTGCTGGCTCCGGCGGTGATGGCGCTGCTGCTAGCACGCTCGTTCACCGCTGCTGCGGTCCTATTCCTGCTTGCCGCCGCCACCGACTACTTTGACGGGCGCCTGGCCCGGCGCTGGGGCGTGACCACGCGCCTGGGCTCGTTCCTGGACACGACCGCTGACAAGCTGCTGGTCACCACCGCGCTGATCGGGCTGGTGGCGGTCGGTCGCGCCTCGCCCTGGATAGCGCTGATCATCGTCGGCCGTGAGTTCACGATCCTCGGCCTGCGCGCCGCGGTCGCCTCGGGAGGTCGCCTCCTTGAAACCTCGATGCTGGGGAAATGGAAGGCGACGGTGCAGTTCGTGGCGATCGCGCTGGCGATGCTGCGTCCCGACGCCGTGATCGCCGGCGTCTTCCTTGACCAGTGGGCGATGGTCATCGCGGCGATCGCCACGGGATGGTCGGGGATCGACTATCTGCTGCGCTACTCCTCCGCACTGCGGTCATGAGCCGCGTCTTCGTCACTGGTGCCACCGGCTTGCTGGGCAGCGCACTGACCCAACGTCTGGCCGAGCGCGGCGACGACGTAGTCGCTCTGGCCCGATCTGACGCCGCGGCCCAGACGCTGGAGGCCCGGGGCATCAGGGTCGTGCGCGGCGAGAGCTACGACGAGGACGCGCTGGCGGAAGGGATGCAGGGCTGCGAGCTGGCCTTCCATCTGGCCGGCGTCAACTCGCTGTGTGTGGACGACCCCCTTCCGATGCAGCGCGCCAACGCCGAGGGTCCGGTCGCGGCAGTGCGCGCGGCCGCCCGCGTGGGCCTGGCGCGGCTCGTGCACACCTCCTCGGCGGCGACGATCGGCGAGGCTCCCGGCACGATCGGCGATGAGCACTCGCCCCACCGCGGTTGGTATCTGTCGACGTATGAGCGCACCAAGACCGAGGGCGAGCGCGGGGCGCTCGCCGCTGCGCGCGAGCTTGGCCAGAACCTCGTCTGCGTCAATCCATCCTCGGTCCAGGGTCCCGGACGCGCCGGCGGGACCGGGCGATTCCTGCTCGCCTTCCTCGATGGGCGCCTGAAGGTGTTCGTTGCCACCAACGTCAGCCTGGTGGATATCGCCGACTGCGTGGAGGGACACCTACTGGCGGCCGAGCGGGGCGTCTCCGGTGAGCGCTATCTGCTGAGCGGCATCACGCTGACGATCACGCAGGCGCTCAAGCTGGCCGCCGACGTTGCCGGCGTGCAGCGCCGCCCGCGGCTCTTGCCCCGGCCGCTGGCCACGGCGGCGGCCACGATTGTCGAACGAGGTTTCCGAATCGCCGGGCGTCACCCGCCGGTCTGCCGGGAGATGGTCAGGACTCTGCTCCACGGCCATCGCTACGACGGCTCGCGCGCGGTCCGCGAACTGGGCCTGAACTACACCGATCCGGCCGAGACGATCCGGCGCACGGTGCAGTGGGCGAGATCTGAGGGGCTGTTGCGAAACGTCTGACGGTGGTGGCCGCCACTCGGTGCACAGACGCCATCGGCGCCACAGATCGCATACTGTGATGAAGACGTGAGGAGGACACGATCGTAGACGCCGACCTCAGGACGATCGTCACCGGCGGGCGCAAGCTCGCCGAGCGATTCGGAGACGAGGCGTATTTCGCCGCGCTGTGCGTGCGAAGTGGCCTCGCCCGCCCCGAGCTGCCACACCGGGTGGCGCAGATGCTGCGGGCCATTGAGCGCCACGGCCTGCTCGCCGGGGCGGTGACCGTCGGCGCGATCCGCCACGGCGATCGCGTTGCGCTGGCTGACGAGCGGGGCGAGCTGACCTACAAGCAGCTCGACGAGCGCTCCAATGCGCTGGCCAATGCCTGGCGCGAACACGGCCTCCGCGCGGGCGACGGGGTCGCGATCCTGGCGCGCAACCACCGCGGGTTCATCGATGCGGTGTTCGCGGCGGCCAAATGCGGCGCGCGGATCGTGCTGCTCAACACCTCCTTCGCCGGACCGCAGATCCGTGAGGTGGCCGGACGAGAGGGGACCGACCTGCTCGTCTATGACGATGAGTACGCCGATATGCTCAAGGGCGTCGATCCGCCCCACGGCCGATGGCGCGCCTGGACCGATGAGGATGAGGCCAAGGGCAGCGGCGCGAAGGGGGGCCACGCCAAGGGCGGCAAGGCGAAGCGTGGTGTCGCCAAGGGCGTCGACGCCAAGGGTGCTGACCGGACGGGCGGCGACGCGCAGGGTGGCGTCGTCCCAGACACGCTGGCCGCACTGATCGCGGTCGCCTCGACCGATGCCCCGCCCAAGGCGGATACCCCACCGCGGATCGTGATCCTGACCAGCGGCACCACCGGAACCCCCAAGGGCGCCCCGCACGCCGAGCCGCGGTCGCTGGCGCTGGTCGGAGGCTTGCTCAGCAAGGTGCCGTTCCGCGCCCGCGAGGTGACCGAGCTGTGCGTGCCGATGTTCCACGCGCTGGGCCTTGCGCACATGGCGCTGGCACTGGCGCTCGGCTCCAAGCTCGTCGTCCGCCGCCATTTCGATCCGGAGCAGACCCTGGACAGCCTGGCCGAGCAGCAGGCCACGGCGCTGATCGTCGTCCCGGTGATGCTGGCGAGGTTGCTCGATCTCGGCGATCAGGCCCTCGCCGATCATGACCTGGATCACCTGAAGATCATCTTCGCCGGCGGCTCGCAACTGGGCGGCGAGCTGTGCCGGCGCGCGATGAGCGCATTTGGTCCGATCGTCTACAACCTCTATGGCTCGACCGAGGTCGCCTACGCGACGATCGCCACGCCCGAGGACCTGGAGGCCGAGCCCGACACCGTCGGCGGGGTGATCCGGGGAACGATCGTCAAGATCCTTGACGAGGACGGCGCGGAGCTCCCCACGGGCCAGACGGGACGCATCTTCGTTGGCAACAGCTCGCAGTTCGAAGGCTATACGGGCGGTGAGACCAAGGAACAGGTCAGAGGGTTGATGTCCTCAGGCGACGTCGGGCACTTCGACCAGAAGGGGCGCCTGTTCATCGACGGCCGCGACGACGAGATGATCGTATCCGGCGGCGAGAACGTGTTCCCTCACGAGGTGGAGGAGCTGCTCTCCGGTCACGAGGCGATCTCCGAGGTGGCGGCGATCGGCGTCGAGGACGAGAAGTTCGGCCAGCGACTGCGCGCGTTCGTGGTGCTGCGCGACAGCGCCCGCCTGAGCGAGGACGAGGTCAAGGACTACGTGCGCCAGCACCTCGCTCGTTACAAGGCGCCGCGCGACGTGATCTTCGTCGACGAGCTGCCGCGCAACCCGACCGGCAAGGTGCTCAAGCGCGAGCTGGCCGAGATGGAGGGCGAGTAACCGCGTCGCCCGCATACGGTCCGCCTTATGCGTCCTATCAGGCGGAGATCTTCCTGCGCGGGATAGGCGGGGAGACCCCCGCGCACCCCATCTCGCTCGCCGAGCTGGCGCGGGAGGTGGAGCGCCAGTCCGATCCGAAGATCGCCGCCTACGTTTTCGGGGCGGCTGGGTCTGAGGACACGATGCACGCCAACCAGCGGGCCTTCCGACGCTGGCGGATCGTGCCCCGAATGCTGCGTGACGTCTCACAGCGCGACCTGTCGGTGACGGTGCTGGGTACCGCGCTGCCGGCGCCGCTGGCGCTGGCCCCGATCGGCGTGCCCACGATCGTTCACCCCC
This sequence comes from uncultured Actinomycetes bacterium, assembly GCA_937888775.1. The sequence continues at coordinate 4,717 of CALAQT010000273.1, forward strand.
AAGGCGAGCTGGCGGTCGCCCGGGCGGCCGCCGCGTTGGGCTTGGCGATGGCCGTCAGCACGATCACCAGCAGCCCGCTGGAGGAGGTCGCCGCCGCGGCCCCGGGTCCGAAGTGGTTTCAGCTCTACTGGCCCAATGACCGTGAGCTGGCGGCGAGCCTGCTGGCGCGCGCCGAGCGGGCCGGTTACGAGGCTCTGATCGTGACCCTTGACACGTTCCTGCCGGGCTGGAAGCCGCGTGACCTGCAGGGTGCCTGGCAGCCCTTCCTGCAGGGCGAGGGGATCGCCAACTACACCTCGGATCCGGTCTTCCGGGCCCGTCTGGCCCGTCCGCCGGAGGAAGATCCCCAGGCCGCGATCGGCGAGTTCGTGGTCCAGTTCTCCAACCCCCGGTTGACGTGGGACGACCTGGAGTTCCTGCGCTCGCGCACAACGCTGCCGATCGCCCTGAAGGGGATCCTGCACCCCGACGACGCGCGGCTGGCCCGCGACCACGGGATCGAAGCGGTGGTCGTCTCCAATCACGGCGGGCGCCAGGTCGACGGCGCCGTCGCGTCGCTGGACGCGCTACCCGCCATCGTCGACGTGGTCGGCGACGAGCTGGACGTGCTGCTCGACAGCGGCGTTCGGGGCGGCGCCGACATCGTCAAGGCGCTGGCCCTCGGTGCCGACGCCGTGCTGCTCGGGCGTCCCTACCTGTGGGGTCTGGCGATCGACGGCGAAGCGGGCGTCCTGGCCGTGCTGCGCGGGATCCTCGCCGAGCTGGATCTCACGCTCGGTCTCAGCGGCCACACGCGTCCCAGCCAGCTCGACGCCACAGCCCTAACGCGCGACCCAGCCCACTGAGCGAGCACGGGACGCTTCACGAACGCGACCAGCGTCGACGCCCGGCGACAGGGCAACAAGTGCGGCGCGAGCATCCGCGCCGCACCAAAGGGCGGCACCAAGCGGGGCGGATCTCGACGCCGCACCAGCGCCGGAGCGGATGTCGCGCCGCGCCCTACACTCGCCGCATGTTGATTCTTCCCCCGGGACATGCTCAGGCCGTCAGGAGCCGGCGCGCCTACAGCAGTCGCGAGCGGTGGATGATCGGCGCCGTCCTGGGCGTCCTGGCGGTCGTGACCGTCGGGCTCGTGATCTCGCTCGCGACCGCCGGGAATCACACGAGCAAGGGATGCATCGACTACACGCTGGCCTACGCCACCGGCGGCGAGAACTTCTATCGGTGCGGCTCCTCGGCGCGATCGACGTGCGCAGAGGCCGGGGCGCCCGGCGGGCTGACCGGCGGGGCCGCGCGGGCCGTCGCCACGGAATGCCGCAAGGCCGGGCTACCGGTCGGCTGAGACCCACGAGGGACCGCGACGATCAAGCAACCAGTGCGGCGCGGGCATCCGCCCCGGTGTGCTCGCGTCGCTAGCGCGTCAGCCACCGCGCCGCAAAGCCGGCGGCACCAAGCGGGGCAGATCTCGACGCCGCACCACGCACCAAGCGGGGCGGATGTCACCCCGGCCCCCGGCATAAGATGGCGAGCACGATGACCGATGCCGCGCAGTTCAGAGCGCAGTTTCCCGTGTTCCAGCGCACGGCGTATCTGAACGCGGGCACCGAGGGTCCGCTGCCGCGGGCTGCGGCCCGCGTGGTTCACGAGCGGATCGAGGCTGAACTGGCCGGCGGACGCTGCGGGCGCCCCTACTTCAACGCCCTGATGGATCTCGCCGCCCGGCTGCGGGCGGCATATGCCGGTGTGCTCGGCTGCGAGGAGTCCGAGGTGGCGCTCACCGGCTCGACAACCGACGGTGTCAACACCGTCCTGTCGGGGCTTGACCTGCGGCCCGGCGATGAGATCCTGACCAGCGACGAGGAGCACCCGGGGCTGCTGGCTCCGCTGGGGCGCGCCCGCCGGCTGCACGGGGTCAGCATTCGAGTGGTCCCGTTCGCCGAGATCGTGGGCGAGGTGTCGCCGGCTACGCGGTTGGTCGCCTGCTCGCACGTCTCGTGGGTCAGCGGACAGGTCGTCGACGCCCGAGGGCTGGCGGCGACGGGTGCCTCGGTTCTGCTTGACGCCGCTCAGGCGCTGGGTGCGATACCGGTCGACGTTCGCGCCCTGGGCTGTGACTTCTACGCCGGCTCGGGTCAGAAATGGCTCTGCGGGCCGGAGGGCAGCGGCGCGCTGTTCGTGCGCGGCGAGCGTCTCGGTGAGCTCACCGTGCCATGGCCCGGATACGGCTCGCTGGCGCAGGACACCTCGCCGCTGGACCTGATCCCCAAGCCGGGCGCGGCGCGTCTTGACCATGGCTTTCCCCCCGGTCTGCGCAGCGCCTGGGCGCTGGCCTCGATCGAGGTGCTGGCCCAGGCCGGCTGGGACTGGATCCACGAGCGCGGGGCCGACCTGGCGGCTGGACTGGCCGGCGAGCTCTCGCAGCGCGGACTGGAGGTCGGGCCGCGCGGGCGCTCGACGCTCGTCTCCTGGAAGGCCGACGACCCCGAGGCTGAGGTGGCGCGCCTGACGCAGGCCGGCTTCGTCGTCCGCAGCATCCCGTCGCACGACTACGTGCGGGCCTCGGTCGGTGCATGGTCCTCCGAGTCGGAGCTGGCCGACTTGGCCGGTATCGTCGCCCCCGCCTGAGCCACGACCGCTCTCAGCCCCCCGCCCTCCTTGGGGAAAACGCGGAATTGTTGCTGCAAATCCCCCAAGCCAGGACGCTCAGCGGCCGGGGACACGGGTGCGCGCAAGCGCGCCGAGCGCCGGCGCAACGATCAAAGCAACAAGTGCGGCGTGGGCATCCGCCCCCGCTGTGCTCGCGTCGTTAGCCTGGATTGTCGGCGGGGGGTTAACGAACCGACAATCGAGGTTAGCGCCTCAGCCACCGTGCCGCAAAGCCGGCCGCACCGAGCGGGGCGGATCTCGACGCCGCACCCCGCACGAGGCGGCGGCGGATGTCACGCCGCACCGATGATCCGCTCGGGTCGGGTGTAGACGTTGACCCGCTTTCCCCTCGCAAAGCCGCACAGGGTAAGGCCCCGGTCGTCGGCCAGCGCGATCGCCAGCGAGCTGGGCGCTCCGACGCCGACCAGGATCGGCGCGCCCGCGACGGCCGCCTTCTGGACCAGCTCAAACGACAGCCGACCGCTCACGCACAGGATCCGCTCCCCGAGCGGGATCAGCCCGTCGAGCAGCGCACGCCCCACCACCTTGTCCATCGCGTTGTGGCGTCCGACGTCCTCTCGAGTCCACAGCAGCCGCCCCTCGGCGTCGAACAGGCCGGTGGCGTGCAGACCCCCGGTGTGCTCGAACGACGGTTGCTCCAGCCGCGAGGGCAGCTGCGCGGCCAGCTCACGGGGGATCCGCGGGCCTTCGGGCAACGGCCCGCTGTTGACGGCCACCTCCTCCAGTGCACCCTTGCCGCACACCCCGCAGGAGGAGGTGGTGTAAAAGCGCCGGGTGCCGGGCTGGCGCGTCAGCGGTCCGCTGACCTCGATCGTGTTGGCGGCGAGATCGTCGGTCAGGCCGGCCTGGCGGGGACCGTCGATCAGGCCCTCGCCGTAGAGGAACCCCAGCGCGAGCTCCTCGTCGTGGCCCGGCGTGCGCATCGTCACGGCCAGCGGCTCGCCGTCGACGCGGATCTCCAGCGGCTCCTCGATTGCCACCTCGTCGAACCCGCCGTCGTAGGAGACCCTGGTGTACATCCCCCGGGTACGTTAGAGCGCCGACGCGCGCAGGCCCGCGTGCACGGCGGCCACCAGCCGGTCGAAGGTCTCGTCGAGCGAGAGCGGCAACCCGAAGCCTCCGTTGCGCTCGAGTGTGACGAACCCGTGCAGCGCCGCGCGCACGATGCGGATCGCGTGCAATGCGTCGTCGCCTTCCAGCGCATATCCGCGCAGCACGCGCCGGAGCAGATCGACGGGCTGCTTTGCGGCTGCGCCCGTGGCGTCTCGCGGGTCTGGCGCGCGCTGGGCGGCCTCATAGCTCCCGGGGTTAGCCTGTGCGTAGGCTCGGTAAGCATCGGCGATCGCGCGCAGGGCGTCGAACTCGGCGCGGCCCGCCGCCGCGTTGGCCAGCGTGGCGGCGAGCTCCGCCGAGCCCCTGGCGCCCAGCCGTCGGCGCAGATCCTCCAAGCCGTCCACGTGGGCGTAGAGCGAGGGTGGCCGGATGCCCAGCATGGCGGCCAGCCGGGTCAGGGTCACCGCTTCCAGACCCTCGGAGTCGGCCAGCGCCGCCGCAGCGCTGACCACCGACTCCGAGTTGAGCCCGCCCCGCGGCATCAGCTGCCGGCGCGCACGATCGCGGCATCCATGGCGGTGGCGGGTGAACGGACCTCGGGCCCGTGACCGACCACGAGCAGCGATGGATCCAGCGCGCGTAGCGCCCGGGCTGACACCAGGTCCTTGTCCTTGTCCCAGGTGGCCATCGCCGTGAAGGGGAACTTCAGTTGGAAGTGGTTGGTGACCGCGAGGCCGCCCACCGAGGTGACCACGTCGCCACCGATCAGCGCCCGACTACGCACATCGAGGACCGAGACGTGACCGGGAGTGTGGCCAGGGCTGTCGATCACCTCCAGGCTGCCGACCCGGTCACCCGCCTTTCAGCCGCACGTCAGGCGTGGTCAGCAGCTTGGGCCTGCTTCCCGGCAGCTTTCCCTCGACGACCTTCTCGCCGGCGTGGATCCGGGCGTCGAGCTCGGGCATCAGCACCTGCACCTGGGCGCCGAGTTGCCGCTTGAGGGCGTCCAGGGAGCCGACGTGATCGCCGTGACCGTGGGTCAGCGCGATCGGCCGGATCGGAGCCCCCGCCTGCCGCGCGGCGACGATCAACGCGTCGGCGCTGCCGGAGATCAGGGTGTCGACAAGGGTCAGGCCGTCCTCCTCGGCGACAAGATAGGCATTGACCAGTCGAAATCGCGTGAGGGCGATCAGGTTGTCGTCGATGGCACTGGTCTTCATGCTGATCCTCCGTTCCTTACCTAAGCAGAATAGGAAGATATCTAATTATATTAGGTTACGCAAGCTGGGACCCATGAGGTCACGGCTCAGGGCTCCAGCCACCGACTCCGAGGCGCTGCGGTAGGGCCCACGAGCCCTAAGCGCCCGCTCAGCTCAGCGCCGGCTCGCCCCGCAGCTCGACATCGGAGGCCAGAGCCTCACGCTCGAGCTCCCCGTCGGACCCGATCCGGTAGGCCCCGGTGCGAGTCAGCGGCGGTGAGTAGACGTGAATCGTCACGGCCGGCCGGTCGCCGGCGTGCAGCACCCGGTGGATCGCCACCGGCGGTACCGTGAACGTCGTACCGGCCCCGAACTCGCGCTCCAGCGGTGGCCCGGAGATCCTTAGGCGGTCCTCACGCACGCGACCCGACACGACCGCGATCCCCGCGGCCGATTCGTCATGGTCGTGAAAGCCCGTGTCCTGATCCGCGCTCCAGCAGATCACCCATGCGTTGGCCTCGTCGTCGTCCCAGATCTGGTCGTAGACGCGTGCGTCCTGCGCATGGCGTACGTGGTCGCGCCAGCGCTCGGGCGTGACGGCCAGCTCGGCCGCCAACCGCTCCAGCTCGTCTAGCGTGAGGCTCACGCCACACCCCCGACCGAGGCCAGAAGTCCGGCGCCATTGGCCCGCAGAGCGGCGGCGCGCCGGGTGGCCTGCGGCTCGTTCACAGGCCGGTCAGAGCCGTAGACGAGCTGTTGGGCGTCGGTCAGCGCCTGCCACCACCGCGGCTCGGGCTGACGGAGATCCAGTTGGGGGTTGCGTCGACTGTCAACCATAGTAACTCGATTGATTTTATCCTGATTGAACGCGGATTGCAACTCGACCCGCGGCTTCTGCGCGAGAGTCCGCCCGGAGCGGGGCGCGGGCGGGGTGCCCTTGCGGTGAGGACCCCGGCGAGGACTACGCTTTGTCTGTGTCCGACGACGAGCCGACTACCGAAGAGCTGCGCCGGCGTCAGCTGCAACACGAGCGCGAGGAGCGTGACCTCGCTGCCGAGGCGGCGACCGGCGCCGAGTCAGACAGCCATCAACGCAGGGCCGAGAAGGCAGGCTACCTGCGGCGCAAGCTCGAGGAGCGCGAGCAGGCCGAACGGCGTGCCGGCCTGTCGGACGACTGAGCCGCTGTTTGTAGCTCGGTTCCCGCGCAAGCCGGAGCGCCCTCACTTCACCCACGATCGCCGATCTGAACATCGGATGAACGAGCCCGCGGGCGAGCCCAGATCAGGCCGGAGACTGCGAGAATCGATGGCATGGAGGACCACGCCCGAGGCTCGATACTGATCGTCGACGACGAGCCGACGATCGCCGAGGTCGTCTCACGTTATCTGGAGCGCGCGGGCTATCGCACACGGATCGCGGCCGACGGGCTGCAGGCACTCGATGCGGTCGCCAACCAGCGTCCGGATCTGGTCGTGCTGGACCTGATGCTGCCGGGGATCGACGGGCTGGAGGTCATGCGCCGGCTGCGTGACCAGGATCGGGAGCGGATCGGCTTGATCCTGCTGACCGCTCGGGGCGAGGAGTCAGATCGTGTGATCGGACTGCGCCTCGGCGCCGACGATTACGTGGTCAAGCCGTTCTCGCCTGCCGAATTGGTGGCCCGTGTGGATGCCGTGCTGCGGCGGGTTGACACGTCGCCCGCCCAGGAGCCGGCCCTGGAGTTGTCCGACATGACGATCGACACGGCAGCGCGCCGCCTAGAGGTGCGCGGCGAGGAGGTCGCATTGACCCAGCGCGAGTTCGACGTGCTCCTCTTCCTGGCCCGTCATCCGGGCCAGGTGTTCTCACGCAACCAGCTGATGGACGCGATCTGGCAGTACTCGTTCTACACCGACACCTCCACGGTCACGGTCCATATCCGGCGGCTGCGGGCCAAGATCGAGTCTGAGCCCGCGCGCCCCCAACACATCCAGACGGTCTGGGGCGTCGGCTACCGCTTCGCGCTGTGACCGACCGGCCGCCACCCGCGCCGACCGACGCCGAGGTCGACGCC
>CALAQT010000274.1 GCA_937888775.1 uncultured Actinomycetes bacterium
TGTGACCGTCAACCGAGGATCGCCGTCGAAGTTCCACGACGATCCGGACATCCTCCTGCCAAGGGCTTTGAGGGTCACAGAAGTAGACCTGCAGGCCCGTGCCGAGCTTTAGCTGGGTGTGTTGTGCCATCTCGGCGCCTTGGTCCCAGGTCAGCGAGCGGCGTAGCTGTTCGGGCAGACTCATGATCTGGGAGGCGATCGCGTCCCGGACAGCCTCAGCGCCATGACCGGCCAGAGCGGGCCCGCTCTTAGCTCTCGGCCCGCCATGGCCTGGCATCGGGGGGAGGTGAAGCAGCATCGTGAAACGGGTGGTGCGCTCCACGAGCGTCCCAATCGCGGAGCTGTCCAGTCCGAGGATGAGGTCTCCCTCCCAGTGCCCGGGGACCGCACGGTCCTCGGCCTCAGCGGGACGCTCGCTGATCAGGATCTGGTCAGCCACGAAGCTCTTGCCGCGAGAGCCGGCACGAGCACGGGGAACCCTGAGCGCCCTGCCGGTCCGCAGGCATGCGGTCAGCTCCCGCCGAAGCGTGCCACGGCCCTGCACGTAGAGCGCCTGGTAGATCGCCTCGTGTGAGATCCGCATCGATTCATCATCGGGGAAGTCCAGGCGCAGACGAGCAGATATCTGCTCCGGGCTCCACGCGCTCGCCCACCTGCGGTCCTGGCGTCGCGGCTTGTTCCGTCCTTTCCACGGTGCCGTCGCGGGTCCCGGCACCGCCGTCCCGTCCGTCCGGCGAACCTCCCCGGAGAGCCGCTCCTGCACGTACTCGCGCAGCTGGTCGTTAGCGGCGAGCTTCGCGGTCTTCGGGCGACGCGCCATCAGCTCCGCCTTCCATTGCGCGACCGACGCGCGATAGTCAAGTCTCCCGCCGCGCGTGGCTGCGTTGCGGCGCAGCTCCCTGGAGATCGTCGACGGGTCACGGCCCAGCCGGCGGGCGATCTCCCGCACCCCGGCACCCTGCGCCTTCAATATCGCGATCTCCTCCCGCTCCTCGAACGACAGATACCGGCCTGAGATCGGGGCAAGCATGAACGTTGGCATACCGCCACGCTCTCGAAACCAGCGGCTGCCCGCCGCCTGGGACACGCCGACAGCCAGCGCAGCCTCCTCACTGCTCAGACCATTGGCGATCTCACGCCAAAACAACCGCTCAACATCTCGACGAAGCGATGGCTTCCCCGGCGACTTCATCGGCGCCCTGCCCGTCAACTCCTTCATCCACCCCGCTGGCCTGCCCATCAACACCTCCACGATCAAGGTGTTGCGACGACCAGTTGAGTCTGCCCTGCACGCCGCGGTCGCTATGAATGATCGACTCGCTGCCAGGGTGTCTGCGTCTGATGGCCATCCCGAGCGCGTTCGTGACCAGGAGCCCGGTTTGCGAGCTGTCGATCGACCAGCCAACGACCATGCGTGAGAATGCGTCCAGGACCGCGCAGCAGTAGAGCTTGCCCTCTCTCGTGGGGTGCTCGGTGATGTCGGTCATCCAGAGCCGGTCAGGTCCGTCTGCGGTGAAGCACCGGCGAACGAGATCGAGCGAGTCGCTCTTCGCTAGCCGTGCCCCGCGTGGGAGCCTGCGTTTGGGCAGGCCCTGAATCCCGAGGCGACGCATGATCAACTCGACTTGGTTGTGCCCGACCGTGATGCCGCGTCCGTAGCGGAGCTCGGCCGTGACGCGCTGAGCGCCATAGGTGCCCGCCGAGGCTTGATGGATGTCGGTGATCTCGCCGCCCAGCCACAGGTGCCTGAGCGTGCGTTCTGACGGCGGACGTCCCTTCCACGCGTAGTAGCCCGACTGGGAGACGCCGAGCATCAAGCACGCTCTCTGCACATCGATTCCCTGCCCGGTCAGGGATGAGATCACCGGGTAGAGGCTTTTGGGGCCAGATCCTGATCCAGGAAGACCTGGTTGACCTTCCTGGAGACCGCGAGTTCGGTCTCGAGCTGACGTATCCGACGCTTCGCCGCCTTCAGCTCCAAGGCCTGCTCAGTGCTCTGCCCCTGCACCTCGCCGCGGTCGATGCTCTCCTGCTTGGTCCAGTTGTAGATCGTCGCCTCGGACATGCCGAACGTCTCGGCGAGCTGCGCAACCTTCGTCCCTGAGCGTGCCAGCTCCACGACTTGGCGACGCACGTCTGATGGATACCTGCTGGGCATCGTTTCCTCCTCGCTGCACGCTGCAGGATTCTAGAAACGCAACTCCATCAAAGCCAGGGCAGATCACCGGGCTGGGACCGGGATGGGTAGCGTCCCAACCGACAGCACCACGCTCGGTGCAGTTGCCTTCGTGTTTGGCTACGCCGAGGCAGCGTTTCGTGAACTCATCAAGCGTGCGACAGATGCTCTGATTCTCCCTGGTGGAAAAGCGGCGCAAACACACCGGCCCACGTCAGCCAATCCAACCTCGACCACGCCCAAGCACAGGGACGAGGGCTAGCACCGCTCGGTCGGATGACCACTGCGTCTCAGCCTTCGCTCCGTGAATGGACCTGCTCGAGCACCGCTGTCTTGTCTATCCAGTCGTCGCCTGGATAGACAGCAGCCCACTCACGCCCAAGGCTTGTCTCGGGCCGATCCCGGCTCTCGCTGAGCGTTTCGCGCGGCTTGCCCCTTACGACGCGATAGCTCGTCTCGTCCATACCTCGGAAGAGCAGGAGGACCCGCGTGTCCTCACTCTGAGGCAGTTCGGTATGGATATAGAGGCGCTCCCCGGAGCGATGAAGCTATCCCCGAGATAGCTGGAAGCGCGTTGGTCTCCCACGCTCATAGCGAAGAGCGCCCCACGCGCCCAGCCGCCGATGTTGACGATGGCCATGTCGGTCGTACCACTCTGCTGGCCGAGCAGGATTTGGAGATGGAGGTCCGGCTCCCTCGTGGAGCGCCACTGCTCTTTGTTCAGCCGCAGCGCCAGGAATGCCACGGTCGCAGTCCCGAGCGTGAGCACGGATTGGACGATGATGATCGCGCTCGACACGCTGCGAACGTAACGCCAGACGCGGCCAGAACAGCGGTCAAGTCCTAGAACCCGCCTGTTCCGTGGATCAACGGAGGGCAGCCCCGCGAGACGCTCTGCCTCAGTTGGCCCGTGCGGACTTTGGAGGTTTGCTCCGGCGTTGGGCTTTGTTGCGAGCTTTGCGTTTCGGTGCAGCCTTGCTCGCCGTGACTCCAGCTTGATCTGTATGCCCGTTGCTGGCCAGGGCAAAAACGAGCTTTGGCCTCCCCCGTGCCCCGGCGACCGAAGACTGTGTGAGCAGCCCTTTGCCAGCGAGCTTCTTGAGGGCGTAGGCAGCCGTCTGCTGAGAGAGGCCCGTCATTGCCGCCGCGGCTTTGATGTCAAGCGGCTCTGCCTGTCCTTGAAGGGTGCCAACCACGGTTTCGTCGTTCGCGCCCGCGTGAGCGCGCCTGCGCCTGCGTCCTTTGCGACCGAGAAGTCTGAGTGGCGCCTTGCGACGATGGTGGCCTTGCCCCGCGTCGGCAGCCGGGCGGTTCGCTACTGGCACTTCTTCTAATGCGGCCAGAGCGATCTCCAGTTGCTGCGCTTCCGACACCGCGCCGGAGAGAAACGCAAGACGGTCATCGATCTCGGAGCGCACACGCTCCAGCACGTCAGCGGGCATGGTTCCTCCCATAGGTATTGCTGATCCGCCGTGATCATCCCACGGGTTGGCTCCGCTCGGCTCAGCCAGAAGCGCCGATGGGACTGCTGGGGTCAGTCGCTGCTCTCGTACTTGAACGAAATCGCAAGCCGAACGCGGTAGTGCTTGATGGTTCCGTCCTCAATCGCCACATCCTGCTTGATGACCTCCGCTATGCGCAGGTCACGCACGGTTTTCGCCGCAGTCTCAACCGCGCTACGAGCGGCCGCCTCCCAGGACTCGCTGCTCACGCCGATCACTTCGGTAACTCGATAAACCCCGTCAGCCATCACAACCGCCCTCTCTCTCGACGTTGGAAGCTCGACTCTCGCATATCCCGCCGACCAATGGGGCGTCGGTCCAAACCAGCAGCCACCGAAGCATTGCCAGGCCCTCCAGAAGGCCCTCCTGGGGTAGGAATGGGATAGCCAGCACCCCTCAGGAGCCGTTTCGCACTCCTCTGAAGGGTGGGTGCCATCCCCAATGTGGGACAAGCCGATCTGCCCCACAAGCCCAGCCGAACCGAGCCGTATATGGCGTGTCCCCGGCAGGGACGACTGGCTCTGTCGAAGTGACCGTGACGACATCCGGAGGCACGAGTGCGACCTCCAACAAGGACCACTTCACCTACGAAGCGCCCGCGCTCACGGGCGTCATCCCCGACAAAGGCACCAGACTCGGCGGCACGCTGACGACGGTCACGGGGAGCGGGTTCGCGCTCGGTAGCGGGACGGCCTTCAACTTCGGATGCTGGCTCCAGCAGCCGCCAAGGCTGGGACCGTCGATGTCACGGCCCAGGTCAACGGCAAGGCCAGCAAGAAGGCCCGGCCTATGGACTACTTCCAGTACAACTGACGCGCTGCCCGCTGGTTGGCCGCCCACTGACGAGCGCCCAGCATCGTCTGGCCGGATGGTCCTTGCTGGCTAGGATGATTTCCAGCGGGCAATCTCGGCAGCCGTCATTCCAGCCTTGGATCTCACAGAGCGAGGTTGCCGATCACGTTCGGAGTCCTCATAAATCGGGAGAAGTTCGGCTATCGTCCTGTTGATAGCCGCTTGTTCTGCTGGATCCTTATTCAGCGACGCTTCCCAATGACCATGGAATTTCTTGTCCTGAACTGTCTCTGCGGCGACGGAGACGATGGGTTTCGCATCTCTGGGTTTAGACGGCTTGGCCAGGAGCTTTCTTAGGAGCTTGATCTCACGATCGGCCTCTATCCGATCTAGATCCGGATGGATGGTCTGATCTACTCCGGCCTTCCGTCTGAGATCGGTCAAATATCGCAACTGCTTGTCTGTGGCTGGGATCATTTGTATATCCTGAAAAAGTCCATAGCTGGCCATTGATGGGTTATGTGCTGAGGTCTGACTAAGATAGCAATCTCTTTCAGATACTTACCGTAGACTCGTTCGAGCCTACGTCTACAATCGCAATCTGACGAAGATTGATCGAATCCAACAGAAGACGACCGTTGACTAACGCTAGACGCAGTGAACAATCGCAGTCTGGAAGTGAAGAACCAATTGCGAAGGGGACGCAACGCTCCCCGTTAAAAAGAGGAGAAATTACGTATCTGCGTTAAACCAACCGCTCGGATCAGCAAGAGCTTGCGCTCAGTCGGACTCAAACCTGCCACGGCACTGCGTTACCAGGCGGAACGCTTTCGCTTGTCCCTTGTCCAACTCCTCCATCGCCTTGCGGCGATCAGCGACGGTTTTCGCTCAATCGTGGAGTTAAGGACCCCCGGTGTTACCGGCCGTGCTCTTCAGCTTTGATTACATCATCTGTGACCGCCTATACCCTTAGGGTCTCGTTAGGCTGACGGGGATGGCCCTACGGTGCGACTTTACTACTGTGAATATTACCGCACGGAGATGAAGAGTTTAAGGGGGTGACTATTGTCAGGCACGCGCCGACAGGCATTCAGGGGCGTACGTGAACGTGGTTTCTCTCGCTGTCCGTGGCATAATAGGTGTCAACGTCTGTGGTTGGCCCTACAGATATGAAAGCCTCGGCTCTTAACTGAGCCGGGGCTTTCTTTTTGGCCGGGCGACAGGTTAACCTGCACTCCGTAGCGAAAATGTACGAGCCCAGAGTGTTAATATGAGGATATGAGGACCGGTTCCATCTACTTCATCCAGGCCGAGCCGGATGGTCTTGTGAAGATCGGCTGGACAACTCGCCCTCCCGAAAGGCGGATAAAAGAGATCCAACTCTATTCTCCGGTCAATCTGGTTCTGAGAGCCACGATCCCCCGTGTTTTCAAAGCGCTGGAGCTAGAACTACATCACCAGTTCGCAGACAACCTCAGCCATGGCGGGTGGTTTGAACCTCATCCGGATATGCCAAACGTAATGGTTAACGATCAGAGGACTGGCTTAGGGCGTCAAGCCGATGACCCCTCAGAATCGTTGCTTGATGCGATGCTGCGAAAGCTCGAACCGGAAGCGCGATTTGGGCAGGTTGGCGCAAGTTAGTTTCCTCGCGCGCCTGAGGAAAAGCATCGTGAGGGGACCTTCCTCAAGAGAATTAGGCTAGCGAGAGTTGCAAAAGTGGCTAGCTGTCACTTCGGCGGAGCACTTTATGCCAGCACGAAACTGGATACCTTAAATCCGTGGACGGGTTAAACCGACCTAGACGGTGCTAAACTGGTCCAGACCAATTCAACTCAGTGAAAGGAGGAGAAAAGGGAAAAGAGAATGAGCGCAGCATTAATGACAGCACCGCAGGCAGCAAAGCTTTTGGCGATGCGAGAGAGCACGCTGAGGGAACACACGCGCCGAGGTCTGATCCCCTGCATCCGGATCGGCAGACTCGTGCGCTACAGCGAAGCCGACCTCGACGCCTGGCTAGAGGGCATCAAGGTCCCGGCCATCGCTCCTAGAAGCTGATTTGGTGTACTGGCCGGGTGTACAGTTCCCGGCCAAGACCTAAAACCCAAGAGCCGGAGACGGGACTCGAACCCGTGACCCCCTGTTTACAAGACAGGTGCTCTACCAACTGAGCTACTCCGGCACGACGCCGAGCATCCGCGCCGCTGAACTGTAACGGCGCCGTCCGGCCCGGTGTACTCGACGTATGCCCCGGACCCCAGCCAGGCCCGACCTGCACGAGCCGCTCGCGCCCGTCGCCGCCGCGCACCCCGCCGCGCCCCCCGCGACCGATCTCGGCGGCTTCCGCGAGCGCTCGCTGACGCGCGGCGTCAACCCGGTCATCTACTGGACGCTGCGCGCGCTGCTCGTGCCGTTCTTCCTCGTGTACTTCCGCCTGGCGCGCATCGGCCGCGAGCACCTGCCGCGCAGCGGCCCGCTGCTGCTGGCGGCCAACCACCGCAGCTTCCTGGACCCGTTCGTGATCGGCACGCTCGTCAGGCGGCCCGTCTACTACATGGCCAAGCGCGAGCTCTTCGAAAAGCGCTGGCAGGCCTGGATCCTCAACGCGCTCGGAGCCTTCCCGGTCGACCGCGGCGCGGGCGACCGCGACGCGATGGAAACCGCGCGGATGATCCTCGAACGGGGCGATTGCGTGGTCGTGTTCCCCGAGGGCACGCGCGTGCGGCCCGGCCCGCTCGGCGAGGCGCGCCGCGGCGTGGGGCGCCTGGCACTGGAAACGGGTGCGCCCGTGGCGCCCGTGGCGGTCATCGGCAGCGAGGATGTGCGCAGCGGCTGGCGCATCCGCCCGCGCAAGGTGTGCATCCGTGTCGGGCGGCCGCTGCTGTTCCCCACCGTGAAGCGCTGCTCGCCGGCGCTGGCCACGGGCGTGACGCAGCGCGTGTGGGCGTGCGTGAGCCTGCAGTGGGAGTGGCTGGGCGGCGTCAAGGCTCCACGCGAGGCCACCGCGCGGGAGGCTCCGGAGCGCGATGTCTCGCGGGCTGCGTAGGCCCGCGGGGGCGAGGCGTGGGTAGTGTGCAATGAGTGAGCGAGCAGGATTCCCAGAAGTCCAAGGCGCAGCTCGATGCGGAGTTCTCCGAGCTCTATCGGGCGCACCTGCGCGACGTCTACAGCTACGCCTACTACCGTGTGGGAGACCATCACGACGCCGAGGACCTGACCGAGCAGACCTTCCTGCAGGCCTACCGCCACTTCGAGCGGGCGCAGCGCGAATCGCGGGGGCGACCGCTGCGGCCGTGGCTGATCCGGATCGCGCACAACCTCGCGGCGAACCTCTACCGAGATCGCTCGCGCAAGCCCGCCTCGCCGATCGACGAGACGACGACGATCGCGGCGATGCACACCACGGAGCAGCTCGTGGAGGGTCGCGACGAGCTCAGCCGCGTGCTCGACGGGGTGCGCCTGCTGCCCGACGACCGGCGGGAGGCGCTGATCATGCGCTTCGCCCTCGGGATGGACAACCGCGAGATCGCGCGTGCGCTGGGGCGCTCGGACGGAGCCACGAAGGTGCTGATCCATCGCGCGATCAAGCAGCTGCACGAGATCGTAGGCGACGGCGGCGAGGAGGCCACGCGGGCTCCGGCCGCAGCCCAGCAAGCGGACGTCGGGCTGGACACCGCGGGCAGCGTGAGCGATGAGTGAGGCTGCGAGCCACTTCGAGGTGCTGCTGCGCGAAGCGCTCGCGCCCGTCGAGCCGCCCGACGACCTCGCCGAGCGCCTGGAGAGCACGCTGAGGAGCATCACCGAGATGGCCGCCGACGAGCTCGAGGCATGGGAGATGTCGGCGATGCGCGATCCGCGCAACTGGGCGCGCCCCGCGGCTGCGCTCGTCGTGGGCGGCCTCGCGGGCACGGCGCTCGTGCTCCTGC
>CALAQT010000275.1 GCA_937888775.1 uncultured Actinomycetes bacterium
GCAACCAACGCGGAAAGCATTCGCTGCCGCCGGTCGATCAGGCGCGTGCATTCGCCCCAGATGCAGGCGCGCGGTCGGCGTTGGCACGGTCGTTGGTTCGGCGGGCGCGTCGCGCTCGGCCCGCTTGTGCTTTTGGTCGAACCGGCTCACCCCCCTCGCTTGCGCTCCCGCGTGATAGGGGGAGACTGGCGCACGTTCCTTGAGCTCGATGTCGATCCCGGCCGCACCGGGCGAGCGTCCGGGCCTGCGTACCGGCGCGCTGCACGGCGTCTGGCCCGCGGCGTGGATCGCTGGGCTGATGGCACGATGTGGTAGGCGACGCGGAGTCCGGCGGCGCGGCGCAGGCGCCAAAGCGATGCGGGCGCGTTTGGCGCGTTGGGCGATCCTGGGGAGAGCTGTCTGGGGGCAACTTGTACTTCGCGGTCGACTTCACGCCCGGTGGGTTTCCGATCGGCCTGCGTGTGGAGAGGATTGAGAGCTGCGCGCCTCGGTTTCTCGACGGCGATCTCGGCGAGTTCCACAATCAGATCGTTGGGCTCGATGTCTTTCCTCGGGCGGGTCGATCCGCCCTGCGATCCAGGAGCGCTTTGCCTCATCGGCCAGCAGATGTCGGGCGCGGCTGGTGATGGCCGGCGGCTGTTCTAAAGATTTGGGGGAGCGTGTTCGGCGCGGACGTGCGCGGCGAGCGCTACCGCCAGCCCGGCTCGAGGTGCCGGCGAAGCTGTGTGGTTGAGGGGAGCTTGATCTGTTCAACGCTCGGCGGTCGGCACGGGCCGATAGGTACGATCAGTCACCCACGAACGGAAGGATCCGTAGCACGATGCTTGACCAACTTCGGCGTGACATTCAGGCCCGGCTTGACGAGCTGCTCTCCGAAGCGCAGAAGCTCCGCCATGCGCTGGCGGCGCTGGGTTCGCATAGCACCGCAACACCCACCGCGGCCGCGACGGCTAGCTCGTCACCGACGCGTTCTCGACGCCGGACCCGCTCCGCGCCGGCGGCCGCTATAGCGATCCAGAAGCCCGCGCGGCCGGGTAAGGGCGCGAAGTCGACGACAGCCCCCGCTTCACCAGAGCCGGTGCAGTCGCCGGTAGCCACGTCCTCTACAGGCCCAAGGAATGGGCCGCCCCGCACGGCTCGGGGTGCGACTAAGAGCGCCGTGCTCGCCGCGCTGGCGAGCGGCAACGCGATGACCGCCGGAGAGGTTGCCAGCACGTCTGGACTGGGCCGTGCGAGCGTCAGCACGACGTTGGCAAAGCTCGCCAAGACCGGCGAGGTCACCAAAGCAGCGCGCGGCTACCAGATCGCCGGCCAGGCCACTACCGAGCCAGCCGCCGCCGCTGGCAGCGCCGAGGACGCGCAGCCCGTCACGTAAGGCATTGCGGGGCGACCAGCGCGCGCGATCAAAGGGATGATCCGCCGCGCCGGGGGCCCAGCACCCCGAGCCGGGTTTGCGTGGGTGTGATTTCAAGGGTGATAATTTGGCGCGTTGATGGCTGGGGAAGTTGATCCGGTTGGCGTGCTTGGGGATGGAACGGTGTATTACGCGCCGATCGGCGAGGTCGTCTATGACGGGGATGATCGAGTGCGCTGCCATCTGTGCGGCCGGTCGATGCGAATCGTGGGGGGAACTCATCTCAGGGTCGGGCATGGCTGGACGCTTGACGCCTACCGGGAGGCATTCCAGCTACTGGTCAAGGCCCCGACGTGCTCGCGCGAGCTGAGCGAACGCGGGCGCGAGAACGCGCAGGCGAGGCTGGGTCATCGCCGATTCGGGACGCCGCCCGTCAATGCCGTTCCGCCGGTCTATCGGGTGCCTCGCTGGCGTTCGTTGGCGTACGCGCGCCCGGACCTGATCAGCGAGCTTCACCGGACTCGCAATCTTGGTCTGGACCCGAACCAGCTTGCGGTGAGCTCGCATCAGAAGGTGTGGTGGTGCTGTGAGAGTTGCGGCTATCAATGGCAGGCGACGGTCGATAACCGAGCGATTCGTGATAGCGGCTGCCCGGCCTGCGCGCTAAAGCGCCGCGTCCAGATACGCAGCCGCGTCGGCGTCGAGCGGTCGATCGCCGTCAACCGTCCGGACTTGGCGGACGAGCTTCACCCCACCCGCAACGGCGATCTCAACGCCAACGCGCTCGGGGTCGCCTCGGCCCAGAATGTGTGGTGGCGATGCGACACCTGCGGTCACGCGTGGCAGGCAACGGTCGCTAACCGAGCGTCCGGCACGGGCTGTCCCGCATGCTGGCAGGCCCGCCGAGCCGCCGCACAAAGCATCGTGCCGCGCGGACGCTCGCTGGCGGCCAAAGCCCCCCAGCTCGTGGGCGAGCTGCATCCCACCCGCAGCCAGCACGTTGAACCCGCCACGCTCGGCGCACGCTCAAGCCAGAAAGTGTGGTGGCGATGCGGCACGTGCGGCCATGAGTGGCCGGCGCGGGTCGCTTCGCGCACCGTCGGCGACGGCTGCCCAGAATGCGCTCGTCGCCGCCAGCGCGAGCGGGGGCCGCGCCCGGTCCCCAGCGAGCGCTCGTTGGCTGCCAACCGCCCAGAGCTCCTCACCGAGCTTCACCCGACCCGTAATCCGAACCTCGACGCAGACAAGCTGGGCGCCGGCTCCAACGCGAAAGTCTGGTGGCGCTGCGCTACCTGCACCCACGAGTGGCGAGCGAAGGTCGGCAACCGAACCCGCGGCAGCGGCTGCCCCGCGTGCGCCCGCAAACGCTGAGAACCAGACCGGCCAAACCATCGCCAGCGTCCGTCCCGCTCAGCAACGCCAGACGAAGCGCTCTCATCGAACGAGCCGAACCAACGTGCCGCGCGCAGACGAATCGATCACGGCGCCCGCTACCGGCCGGCGACGACGATCAGATCCCCCAGCAGGCTCACTGTTCGCGTAGCCCAACCGACGGTAGGCGGGATCCCGGCAAGCGCTCGAGCCCGAACTCAAAGCAAGCAACAGCTCGCTCGGACCGGCGAGCACCCGATCCCCAGCGCGATGTCGTTTGCCGCAGGAAAGTTTCAGCCGCAATCGGATCCCTTGCGGTCGTGTCGCACCAGTCGGACCGGACGCCTCCTTCTGGGCGATTGCACAAGCGAGCGGCTCGAGCTGCCGCCCGGATTCAGACGAGCGCTTTCGCAGAAAGCGCTCGTGCGGACCTGTCGGAGGGCGATGCCGATGCCGCATTCGGACGCTGGGCGCGTCCTTTCCGTTGATTCCGAGCGTCCGGGGCGGGGCGACCTGAATCGTGAAAGCGAGCGTCAGCCGGACGGCTCACGCCCTCCACGGCGCCGGGATCTCCCGGGTCACCATGGCGCGGCTCAGCGATGCCGGCTCTCGCCGCTTCACGCCTTAAGGGGTCACGCCCACGCGGTGACTCCTTCACACCGCGAGGAGCACTGCGGCGGTGACCGGCGAGACGACTGCTCGGACACGAAGGGAGGAGCCCGTTGATGTCGGCGCCGGGCTGTCGCTGCTCGTCCTAAGCAGCCACGCGATCAGCCACGGCGACGGTTGCTGCTCGCGCAAGGAAAGCAGGTGCCACGTCCCGCTTCCCGCGCGCAACTCAGGGAACAGGCCGGATTGGGGTCCGGCCCCCCTGCGACCGCCAAGGTGGGTCTTCGGGGGGGCGAGAATTTATGCCCGGCGCGCTTGGCATGCGCCGGCGCCTACCGGTGTACAATCCGGTCAATCGCCGGGGCGCGACGAAGCGTCTCGGGGGGTGAGACTTTGCGAGTTTCTTACGTAGCAGAGCTGGGCGCACGCGCTTGCACGCGAGCGCCGCGGGTCGTTCTGGCGGTCGTTGTTTGTGGCACGGTGCTCGCTCTGCTGGCGCCGATCGCGAGCGGCGCGGGAGCGCCGAGTGACAGGGTCGCGCGGGTGGCGGCTTCCTGCTCAAACGAGACGGTTAACCCGGGATTTGGGAAGCCGATCACCCTGCGGTTCGTCCTACACGGCGTTTCGTGCAACACAGGGCACCACCTGATCCACACCTATTTCCACGACATAGCCACTAAGACCTGCCGAGGACGCGGAACCACCTGCATCTTCGAATATCCAGGCGGGTGGGACTGCTCCTCGCCACCTCCATCTTTCCCGATTTCGGCGTCGCACCGCTTCGCTGTGTGCGAACTCTTGCGAGGCCGACCGACGGCCAGCGTCACGGTATACCGGGTTACTGCGAAATCGGGCGGGGGGGTGCGGCACTTGTCTGTTTTCATGTCGCCAGACAAGCGCGTTTGGTGCGACATCAGCCGTAGCGGTAGTGTTATCAACGCCTTCTGTGACACGGGCAACTACGGAGGAAATGGATTTCACAGCGGGAATGTGGTGCCCGATGGCAAGGTCACGATCTGCAACCATCCTCATGCCGGACGCTATTGCGGGGCCCTCGGTGGACGGTTCCCCGTTCTGCGCTTCGGCCAGCGAGACGAGCTGCTGGGCTTTCGCTGCACGTCTGCGACGAACGGGATCACCTGCACGGTGCTTGCCGGCACGGGAAGGGGCAAAGGTTTTCGGATCAACCAGGACCAAGCTGTCAAGGTCGGGTGACCGAGCAACCCCGTTTTCAAGCGTGAACTCGATCATCGCCGTCATCATGGCTCTGGGGCTCGTCGCGCCAGCGGTCGCGCTCGCCAGCCGGCTCGCAGCCCGCAGTCGCAAAGCGATTGAACGAGCCGCCGGCGCCGGCTACGGCAGCCCGAGCTACAACATCCGCTTCCCGCAGCGGCTGCTGGCCCATGCCAGGACCAAGGACGGCGGCAACTCGGCGGCCGTCGGCTCAACGCCTTCAACTTGGAAGGCCCGCCAGATTCCGTGCCGACTCTCGGTCTCGACTCGCTCGAGGGGGAGGCCGATGTGCGTCGCGCTTGTGACCATGCTCTCTCTTACGTTGACCGCTTCTGCAATGGCGTGGCGGCATCCGACCGCGAGCGAGCGACAAGCGATAATCCGAGCCGCGAGTCGCACTCCCACCTCGCCGCCGCATGAGAAAGTCCACGTCAGCAACATCCGCGTGTCAACCGTCGGCCCATGGGCTCGGGCCACGATCACCATCTACTTCGGGAAGGCGCCCGACGCCGCCACCGACATCCTCCACAAGGTTCACGGAAAATGGGTCAACGTTGGGGCCGGGACCTCTGGCGAGGAGTGCGCCATGCCGCCTAAGGACCGACAAAATCTCGGGTTCGGCCCCTACCCTTGCGGGACGACATAGACCCCTCCACGACGCCGCACCCTGAATAGTTCCTGTCACCCGATCGCGCGGTGACCCCTTATTCGCCTTATTCGGGCGCTACTGCTCCTTCCGTGGGTGAGGTGAGGGACGTGGCGGGGTAGCTTCGCC
>CALAQT010000276.1 GCA_937888775.1 uncultured Actinomycetes bacterium
TGTCGGCAATGGGCATCCGGCTCTCGATCGACGACTTCGGCACCGGGTACTCCTCGCTGGCCTACCTCAAGCGGCTGCCCGTGAGTGAGATCAAGGTCGACCGGTCCTTTGTTATGAACATGGACGAGAACGAGGACGACGCCACGATCGTGCGGTCCACGATCGACCTGGGCCGCAACCTCGGCCTCGACGTCGTCGCCGAGGGGGTTGAGAGCGAGCAGGTGTGGAATCGCCTGAAGGCCCTCGGCTGCACCGCCGCGCAGGGCTACTACCTCAGCCGCGCCGTCCCCGCGCCAGAGTTGCAGGCCTGGCTTGTGAAGCGACGCCGCCGCGGGCCGCAAAAGCCCGGTGAAGCTGCAGATGCCGTCGGAGTCGTCGCGGCATGAGCCGCTCCTCGTCGGCGGGGAACTGATTCAGGCGCTTGCCGACCGTATCGGCGATCCGGATCCGGTCCACGGGTACGCCGAACTACCGGTGGACGTGGCCGAGCAGCTGCACCAATACCAGCTCTTGAACACGGTCCGCAACATCCGCTTGCGACGCTCTCTGACCGAGGCAGTGCAGGTGCTCAACCAGGCTGGGATCGTTCCGATGCTCTTCAAAGGCTCCTTTCAAGCCAGGAGCCGCTGGCGGGACAGCGAGGCGGCGCTACGCGCGATCGAGCGAGCCGCCAGGCGCGTAGGCCTCAAGAACGCCTCGGAGCGCATCCGTGGGAGGCCTGGCTACGAGCCGCTGCGGTAGGTGCCTCGTCCGTTGGGATCGTGCGGGATGCGCCGGGCGCGCCAGAACAGTCCTGATCGACGACAAGCTTGCCGGCAGTGGCGGGACGGTCACCGTCGTGGAAGGATTCGGGCTACAAGGCGTCCTGCTATTAGAGGTCGAATTCTATCGACCACTACCGGAAGGATCACACATGGATATGGCAACACCAGGTAGATCGGTGCGACGGCTCGTCACGGGCGCTCTCATACTCGGGGCGCTCGTAATCGCCGGCTGTGGCTCCAATTCAAGTTCCACGGCCTCGACGAGTTCCGCATCAAGCGCGCCAGCGACACCCGCGCCGGCCGCATCGTCCTCATCGGCGTCCGCGTCAAGCCGATACTCCTCTTCGGCGTCGTCTGGGGCCAGCTCGTCCGGGATTCCCCAGGGCCCCACCGCCGGCGACCGTGACAGCGATAACAACGGTGGTCCCAGCGATGGGGACGGCAACCTCTAAGCTGGCCGCGCTCTGACTAACTGGGCCTGTCCTCGCGGCAGCCGGATGTGGCCGGATTGGCGGGTCGGGGTCTGCGGTATCGACAGCGAGCTTGCGGCCTCCGATCGCGGCCGCCGCCCCCGGCGGCGGGTTTAGACGGCTGCGCCCCAGGCACGGTCGTCGAGCTGGTACATCGTCAGTATCGCCCGACCTACCGCAAACCGGCGGCTTGACATCAGCTTCGGGCGGGTGACGGAGCGATCCGTCGCTGGTCGCGACGCTATTGCCGCCGAGCGCGTGGCATCCGCAGAGCACGAAAGAGCGTCGCATTACCTTCTCGAGAAGAGCGTGACCGAACGTCTCAGTAAGAACCGCCGCCATGGCCACAGCCCACCACGATCAAGATGACAACGGCAGCGAGGATTATCTTCAGAGCCAGCCCGAGGACGCGCCGATGGTTACCAGTGAGGTTCAGCATAGTTCTAACGTTCTTTCGGCCGGTAGCAGAGCCTTCTCGTAATGTGACGCGCCCAGGCGCGAGTTCCTTCCCGGCCATGCTCGTGAGGGCTTGACGCAGCCCGCTGCGTTCCTCGTAGCCAGTGCGATAGGTTCGGGGGACCGGCGCCGCCAGGGGCAGCAGGCCAGGAGCGCCGGTCGGAGCTGCCGAGCGGTCGATACGAAGCTACGTTCTATGTGATGACCAACAGCCGGAAGCAGGGTCCGCCGGACGTCGGGGCCGCCGATGAGCTCGACACCAGGGGTCAGCTCCGGACGGCGCTGGCCTCTGTGTTCGCGGCCGGCGCCTTGGTCGTCTTGAAGCTCGGCGCGGGGCTGCTGACAGGCAGCCTCGGTCTGGTGTCCGCCGGCATCGAGTCCAGCGGCGACGTGGTAGCGGCTGTGCTGACGTTCTTCGCCATCCGACTAGGCGGTCGGCCGGCCGACGCGAACCATCCCTACGGCCACCGTCGCGCGGAAAACCTCGCGGCGCTCGGCGAGGCAGCCATCTTGACCGGCGGCGGCATCGTCGTGGTGGTCCAGGCCGTCGGACGCCTGGCAGGGCGCGGGGAGCCGTTCGAGGCGCACTGGTACCTGTTCGCCGTCATCGCCGTCGCGCTCACCGTGGACATGAGCCGCGTGTTCGTTTCCCTGCGCGGGGCGGTTAAGTACAAGTCCGCCGCGCTGCGCTCGAACGCGTTCCATTTCGCCGGTGACCTGGCTGGCTCGCTGGCCGTTCTTGCCGGCTTGATCGCCGCGAGCGTCGGCTTTCACCAAGGCGACGCGATCGCCGCTCTGCTCGTCGCTGCCATCATCTTCTCGGCCGCCGCCCGGGTCATCGCCGAGAACTCGCGCGTCCTGATGGACACCACGCCCGCCGAAGCTCACGCGCGGGCGCATGCTGCCATCAGCGACCTCAGTGACGACATCGAGCTGCGCCGTCTGCGGGTGCGCGAATCGGGAGGCCACTACTTCGCCGAAGCCGTCGTCGCCGTGCGTCCCGGCCAGGCCGTCATCGAGGGCCAGGGCACCGCCGACCACATCGAAGCGGCGGTGCGGCGCGCGCTGCCCGACAGCGACGTGGTCGTTCACCTCGAACCGCGCCGCGACGGTCTCGACTTGCGTGACCGCGCCCTCGCGGCCGCGCTCGCCGAGCCACTGGTACGCGACGTGCATGACATCGCCATCTACAAGCACGCGGGCCGCGAGAGCGTGTCGCTGCACCTCAAGATGGAGCCTGGTGCCCCGCTGACCGACGCTCACGAGGCTGCCGAGCGAGTGGAGGCCGCGCTGCGCGCGCAACCCGGAGTCGAGGACGTGCACACGCACCTTGAGCCGCTGGAGCAGCCGCTGCTGGCGCGCGACGAGACGAGCGGGGCGGACGATAGCCAGCGAAAGCGCATCACCGAGTTGGTCGTCGACCGCACCGGTCATGCACCGCGTGAGCTGCGCCTGCTGCACACCGACAGCGGACTCGTCGTGTTCGTCTCGGTCGTCGCCTCACCTGACACCAGGCTGCCCGAAGCCCACGAGCTCGCAAGCCGGCTGGAAGACGACATCCGCGCTGCACAGCCGCACATGACCGACGTCGTGGTACACACAGAACCGTAGCTAGGTCGAGGTCCTCACACCGCGTGGCCGTCGGCGAGATCCCGGAGCGCTTCTCGACCGCTCCGACGATCAATCTGACCGTGGCGCAGCAACAACAAACGCAACAACAACACATGACTCGTTAGGCTCACGGCGCACTGGAACCTAAGGGGGACAAGCAGATGAAGCGATTTGCAATCGCCGTCTCGGTCATCGCCGCGCTGGGCCTGTGCTCGGTGGCGCTGGCCGCGAGCACTCTGAGCGGGACGTACAAGACGAAGATCCACTCGACCGCTCTCGGTGGCGCGCTCAACGGCACCTGGACGATCAAGTTCAAGAACGGCAGCTACACGGTCACCGACAAAGGCGCCGTGGTCGTCCAAGGGAAGGACAAGATCAAGGGCACCAAGATCACCTTCAACGGCAAGAGCAGCGGGCCGGATGCCTGCAACAAGGGGAGCGGTACTTACAAGTTCAAGCTGAAGGGCAGCAAGCTGACGTTCACCACGGTCGGCAGCGACCCGTGCGTGGGCCGCGCGACCATACTCACAGGGAAATTCACGAAGGTCGGCTGAATAACAACGCGACCGCTCGCGCGGCGCGAGCCGCGCGAGCCCGCGTTCGGCCGGTGGGCTCGGGGTGCTTGGTGTATTCGATCGTGCATCCGGAGTGCTTCTAAATGGCCCTGGGGCGTTGCCGTGGGGCAGCGGCCGGGTCGGTTCTGCGGCGTTGTGCGTCAGTTCGCGCGGTGTCGGTCCGACGGGAGTCGCGACATCGGCTAGGAGGTCAATCAGCCTAACGACCGCGTTCTGGTCGTCCTCGACGGCGGCGCGCTCGTCGTCGGTGAGCGGGATCTCGACCAGCATCCGCTGAAGGCCTTGATTTGCAGGTATTTATGCCTCCGAAGCGGGGATGCTGCGGGCCGTGCTGGTGGTCTCGTTTGCAGGGACTTTTCAGCGCTCTGGGCCACGGAAACGCTCCGTGGCCCAGGCCGCTAGCGCCATCTCGAGCACCAACCCGCGGACCACCGGTTCGACCCAATCGTTAGCACGGAGTCTGCAAGCACCCGGCCGCACGGTCTCGAGTTCCGCGCGAAGAAGGTTTTCTGACGGATGACCGCGGAAGCGCATGGCGGACCGAAAGATGTCATGTCCGGGTTGGCGTGAGGCCGCGGTGAAGGTGGTCGGGCCTCCGCGTCGAACGGCTTAGGTCAAGGCGCGCGCGGTTGCAGCCCGCGCGGCCGGCCATTCGAATAGGAGGACCGACCGTGATCCACGGTATGCGATGGGTCGGGCTGGACGCTGCTCGCGTCAGAGCGCTTGTCGTGCTCGTGATCGTGGATGGGCTGGTGAAGGGAGGGGTGGGCGGATGTCGATCGTGATGGGCTTGGATCAGCATCGGGCGCAGATCACCGCGGAGTGGATCGACACGTCGACCGGTGAGGTGTCGCGCGGGCGGGTCGCACCGGCCGATCGTGACGGTGTGCGCCGGTTCCTTGAGCGCTTCTGCGGGGAGGAACTTGAGGTTGCGTTGGAAGCGACGACCGGGTGGCGGTTCGTGGTCGAGGAACTACGCCGTGCGGGCGCGCAGGTGCATCTGGCCGAGCCGGCGGAGACCAGCGCTAGGAAGGGCAACAAGAAGCGTGCGAAGACCGACCGCGCGGACGCGAGGCATCTGCGGGAGCTGCTGATGATCGACCGGCTGCCGGAGTCGTGGATCCCGCCCGAGCACATCCTCGATCTACGCGCGCGGGTCCGCTGCAGGCACACGCTCTCGCACCAGCGCTGCGAGTGGCAGCAGCGGATCCAGGCGGTGCTCTACCACCACGGCTGCCCACACCGGCGGCAGCTGATGGTCGGTGACGGGCGCGAGTGGCTGGCCGCTCAGCCGCTGCCCGAGACCGCCCGCGAGCAGGTCACGATCGCGATCGCGATGATCGACGCGCTCGACCGACATATGGTGCCGTTGGACAAGGAGTTGCGCGCGTATGCGCGCCGGCAGCTCGGCTGCAAGGCGCTGATGGCGCACTACGGGATCGGAGAACTGACCGCGGTCACGATCCTCGCTGAGCTCGGCGACGCCCGCCGATTCGCCAACAGCCGCGACGCGGTCCGCTACGCAGGCCTGGACATCACCGTGTACCAGTCAGACCAGCATCGTGCGCCCGGGAAGCTCTCCCGCCAAGGACCGCCAGCACTACTGCGCTGGGCGCTATATGAAGCCGCGCAAGTCGCGCGTCGTCCGGGCAGTCCCGACCGCGAGTACTACCTACAGGCCGCCGAGCGGATCGGCGGTAACCGCGCCTACCTTGCCGTGTCGCGGAAGCTCCTCAAGCGCTGCTACCACACCCTGCGCGAGCTCGGCGAGGAAGCGCTCCAGCCCGCATGACCTTCCCCACGCGCGCCAAGCCCTCACTCACACAGATGCGCAGCGGCCAGCTCCCGAAGTCCTGCTGCCGCCACCAACCCGTGGACGGCCTAGAAAGACCGAGCGGCCGCAACGCTTCCCCCAGCGGGACCACCCCATCAAACATCATGTCGCCGACCCGGAACCAACCCGAGTCGCGGACCGAAGTAAGCCCGGGCGCCCGCGCGCACAACACCCGTCCCAGCCAACGCGCCCACGCACCCCCGAGACACCAACCGCCCGCCGTCAGGCCCTTACTCAAACGCTTGACAGCAGGCAGACGGACAAGTAAGCAGGTCCTAGCGGGCGAGAGCTCGTAAGTGCTCGTTACCACGAGCAGCAGCGACCCCTCGGGGATAGGCGTGACTGCTTCGCGCCGATAGGAGCAGCGCCAGTCGGGCGCGGGAGATGACCCCGTTAGCGGCAAAGCGGCTGTCTCGACGGCAACGGCGGTGGCGGCTCCCTTCACGCGAAAGGGGCAGCCAGCCCCGCGGACCGCGCCGGGATGAAAGCGGCAGCGGCGGGTTCGTCAGCGACTCGGGCGATCGGCGGTCCGCCGGGCTGCTGCCTTGCACCACCACCACCAACACGGCGCCGGCGCCGACACTGCTGCTCTTGTGCTTGCTGCCATCGGGATCTCGGCTAGCGCCAGAGCCGATCAGGCCGCCAGCGACCGCGAGAGTGCCGCATCGCCCCGACAAACGGGCAGCCGTGGCCGCGGTGGCCGGCGTGGCTGGTCGCGTTCCGAAGCAGTCGTCGTGTTCGCGACGCCGACCGCTTCCGCTTCGCCGAGAAGCGGCTGTGATGTCTGCCGCTCCTGCTTGTAGCCCAAAGGAGCACTCTTGGCTCGTGCCGCCGAGAATGCCGCTGCGCATGGAAAGGAGCAGCGACGCGGTTGCCTGCCCCGCCGTCGCCGTCGCCGTCGCGCATAAGGGGAGCCGGGATGGGCAGCTTCCCGGTGCGTGCGAGCCATCGCGCCACCTATGCTATGCAAGTCGACGCCAGCGACGAACCGCGCGGCGCTTTGGCGTCTGCTCAAGAGGCGGCAGTCTGCTTCAGACTCCTGCTTCTGGTGAGAAGCCGGTCCGCGGACAGCGCCGCCGGCGAGATGCCTTATTGGAGCGCAGAACGGGGGAGTGACGCGACCCTGATAGGA
>CALAQT010000277.1 GCA_937888775.1 uncultured Actinomycetes bacterium
AGTCGCCACCAGCGATCACGACCACTTCACGTGCCCATCAACTGCGGAAGCCGGGATGCTGATCTCGCATGTGCGGGCTGAGGCTTCGATTCGTCGAGGTAAGGGGTCTCGCAGCTGCGAGCTCTCGGACTGGATCAGCGTTGGCGCCACGATGTCATCGGTCGGCGATCGATCACGGTCGATCTTCGAGTTGAAGCTGACCTGCTGGATGAGATCGCGCTTTGACGGCCCCTCCAGCGATACGCCGACTCGCGCAAACGCCCGCTCGCCGCGGGCGCTCCGCCACCAAGCGGCTCACCGCTTGGTGGCACTCAAGGCCTCCTGATAACGGGGCACTCCACGTCTCGGGTCACTGCATGGCGCCCATGCCGCAACACAGATCTCTCGACGGAACGCCCGAACAGGCCGAGTCCGAGCACCAAGTTGGCGGCAACAAAGACGATCAGTCCGAATCCGATCGCACACAGGATGCCGAGGATTACGGGCCCCAGGGCGATCACGCCGATGAGCAGTGGCACGACCAGCGCAACCGCGCGAATCGCAAACGGGATGATCACGATGGATCACCTCGTTCACTGCCTTGGTGGGGTGTTATTGGAATGAATCTAGGCCCCGAGGACCCGCCGGTCATCCGTTTAGGCGCGCAGTCGCGCTGCGCGTGACCACGGTCGAGCGAGACCAAGGCTCGGGACGGACTCCGGTAGCGCAGCCAGGGCGGACGGCTCCTATCGGACCGGCTGGGCGAGCGAGGCTTCCGGCGTACTCCGGGTCGCTTCTCGCGTTGTGCCTTTCACCTGTGGGCGTCAATCTTTGTGATGGTCTGCGGCGGTGCCGGGGTGGGTTGCGGCCGCGGCTGGGTTGATTGGGCTGTCCAGGACGAACAGTTCGGAGGCGATGTCAGGGTGGGTGTTGTTGCCGCTGATGAAGGCGATGACTTTGCGGCCGGTGAGACGCTCGACCGCCTCGGTGTAGTCGGCCTCCATCGTCTTCTGGAACAAGTGACGCATCTGGTTTACGGCGTCAATATGCTGGTTGTCGGCGAGCGTCTTCTCGGCGTGGGTCATGACGTCGTGCATGAGCGTGACGATCACGTTGTCCTTGTAGAACGTGGAGGCGGTCTTGGGGCCGCGGCCCAGATGCGCGTTGTGGATGCCGACGATGGCACTGGTGACGGCTGCGTTGAGCTCGCCGCCGGTGAGCGTGTTTGACACGGGGCTCATATGGTGCTCTTTCGGGCGCGCTCTCGGGCAGGCAGGCCTACGCGGAGGATGAGAGCGGGCGTGAACACCCGGCGAGCAGGTCTACTCCGTGTAGCCCGCGAGCCGACCTGGTCACTGGATCAGCTTGTTGGCGTTGGATGTATCGCACCTGGGGTCATGGGATTCCGGGGACGGGGAATTGCGTCGGGGGCAAGCAGCCGAAATGCCGCATCCGTGTGCAGCTTTCCCCAGACGTTGTGGCCCTGGTGCCAACACCAAACGCAGATTGCCCAGGCTCTGGAGCGTCTCGTCGTGCAGTTCGCAGACCGTAGGTCTGGCTGCGAATTATCAGCGGAACTACAAGCCCGTCGTTGGCTGAAAGGCCGAGGTGCCCGAGCCCGTGCTGCTCAAAGCGCGCCATCTTTAGCTCGTCGGTTGGCCGCTGGGACTGACGTGAGCCCAACACCGCGCTGACGACCGTGTCCTCAGGGCGACGTGCTCGCCGATTAGCCCCGCCGGCAGCTCGCCACAGCGCTGCTCAGAGCCCGTGTAGCGCCACGCGTGGTCGTTCGCCACTACCGCGAACTCCGCCAACACCACGGTCGCGTGCTCGTCTTCGCTGAACTGACCGCCGTCCTGCTTGTCGGTCAGGTACACGCAGTCCTGCTTGTCGGTCAGGTACAGGTTCCCGTACGGCTCGCCGCCACCAGCACCGCAACCCCCGCTCATCGGGGGATGGCCGACGGGAAATCCGTAGGAGTGGGGATGGCTACCCACGTCGATTAGCCGCAGCGAGCTCCCCGAGCACGCCCCGACCGGTCGGCAACGGCCCAATCCCCCGCCGGTTGCCGGCTCTCGACCGGCTTCCATCCGCCGCCAGACCCATGCCACGGCGCCCATCAACCCGATCGAGCCGACCGTGACCGGCGCAGTGAGTTTGGTGCCGCATTGACCGAGCGCGGCACGATTGACGTCGATGAGTTCGCGCAGACGACCGTCCCCGGGCTCCACGCTGCGGGCGACGCCTCCACCTCCAGGCCTCACCTCGCTGGTGCAATCGCGGAGGGATAATTGGCCGCCGCGGTGATAGACGAGGACCTGGTGGCGCAGGAGTATGGGGGTGCATCGATTGTCCCGCCGCGAGCACAGCGGCCCGCCGGCTGATCGCCCGATCCCTCTTGAAGAGGAGTTGATCGCTCCGCGTTTCAGCTTCGAAACCAGATGCGAGCCTGTAACGCCTCGTCCGCATGCACCGGCTCCCCCAAGGAGCGGAAAGCCAGAGCGGTCGGTATCGACGAGTTCGGGAGAACGACGACCTCGCGGTGTTCACTCCCGCTCGTGGGCGGAAGGGGCAGCGCTTGGCTCTGGATCAACTGCTGCGGCCGCGAGCGACGGCGGCACGACGGAAGAATTCGGTGAGGCCGATCTGTGGCGCGATGCGGTCTACGAGCCGTGGTGCAAGTTGCGAGAGGGCAAGCATCGGTCGAATCGGCGCACCGCTCTCGATCACTTCCGGCACGTCGCGCCGGATCGCCTCGACGACTTTCTCGGCGATCCTCCCCGGAGTCGTCGTTCCCATCAGCCGGTTAGACATGACGCCCTGCTGGACCATTCGCTGGTACATGCCGTCGCCAGCGACAAACCCAGGGCACACGACCGAGAACCCGACCGGCGCCTTTCGGTACTCAGCTCGCAGAGACTGAGTAAGCGCGATCAGTCCCGCCTTGCTTGCAGCGTACGGCTCCTCGTAGGCTGGTCCGACTTTGCCGGCAACCGACGCGATGAAGACCACATGCCCGCGGCCACGGGCGAGCATCGCGGGAACGACGTGGCGCGTCATGAGCAGCGGCGCGGTGAGGTTGATGTTGATCGACGAGATCAACTCCTCTCGCGTGTACTGCGTAAACGCTGCCACGTACTCCACGCCCGCGTTATTGACAAGCACATCGAGAGGGCCGAGCGCCGCCTCGCTGCGGTCGATAAGTGATTCCGCCTGGCCCAGATCGGACAACTCGGCTACTACGGCCTCAGCTCGCACCCCGATGACGCGCAGCTCACCGACGGCAGCCGCGAGCGCATCCTCGCGCCGACCCGAGACGACGACATTCGTCCCCGCCCTCGCCAGCTCCCGCGCGATGTACCTGCCGATACCCCCGGACGCACCCGTCACCAGCGCCGTTAGCCCTCGCAACTCCCTCATCGCTGCCTCCATTCGGTCCCTAGCTCGCTGCGCGATCCTAACCGGCGGACCTCGGGTCCGCGACTGAGCAACGTAGGCGTGAGGGGGCAGCGCGCGCTGAGCAAGAGGAGGCTAGTGAGGCCCCGCCGGATCCCCGCCATCTCAGCGGCAGTCGTGCGTCGCCGGCGCTCGACAAACAAGGCCTCATCCGGATCGTGACCAATAGCGGCATTTGGGCCCGTCGGCTTGACCACCGGTGTGAGCACGATCCCGAGCCGCGCGTGCAATCCTGGCGTCCTCGGGCGCGTTGCCCTTCCAGCCGGGACCGATGATCAGGTATCGCCCAGCTTTGTCGCCCGTCGCCCGCTCGCCGAGGTCGCCAAACACGTTTGCGTAGGCGTCCGCGAGCATCAGCGAGTAGTACCGGCGGCACGTGTCGGGGACAGAGACGAGCGCGGCACCCTGCTTAAGATCGAGAAACGCGTGGAGTACACGCTGTCGACGTGAGGACGAGACGACGTCCTTGTCGGCGGCCGTGAACGGGGCGAAACCGCGCCTGGGACCCACGCTCGTCCTGCAGGGTCGGCCCTCGGGTCAGGGGCGTGGCACGCTGACTGCGGCGCTGAGCGACGCGACCGCACCTGCATCCTCGCCGACGCCAGCGACAACCGCGATCGGTAGGCGACGATGGTCGGCGAGCTTATCGTGCAGTAGGCGCGTCACAGGCGCGGCCGGGACGGGTCGACTCAGCCAATAGCCCTGGCAGAGCGAGCAACCTCGATCGATCAAGAACCGCAGCTGATCCTCGGTCTCTACGCCTTCGGCCACCACGTCGCAGCCACACGCGTCGGCCAGCTGAAGGATGGCGGCGACAATCGCGGCCGCGTGCGCATCGGCCGGAATTGAAGCCAGAAACGATCGGTCGATTTTGATCACGTCGATGGGCAGGCGCAGCAGCCGCGACAGAGTTGAGTAGCCAGCCCCGAAATCGTCCAGCGCCAGCGCGAAGCCGAAGGCCCGAAGCTGCTCCAGCACCGGGCCCATCCGGTCGGCCTCGAGGGTCCAGGCCGACTCGGTGAGCTCGAGCACGAACTGCGCCGGATCGAGCCCGTGGCGCACGACCTCGGCGTGGAAGTCGGAGGCGAGACCGGGTCGGCGTAACTGACGCGGGGAGACGTTGAGGCCCAGGTGCGGACGTAGACCCTCCGCGCGCCAGGCCACAGCTTGCGCGCATAGTGCCGAAAGCACGAAGTCGCCCAACTCCTCAATCAGGCCAGTCTGCTCGGCTACGGGCAGAAACGTCCCCGGAAGCACGAGCTCGCCACCGGGCTTTTGCCACCGGATGAGGGCCTCCAGCCCCATGATCCGCGCGTCGCTCACGCGGAAGATGGGCTGATAATGAAGCTCCAACTCGCCTTCGGCGAGGGCTCGGCGCAGGGCGGCGGACTTTGACAGCGACTCGAGCGGATCGTGGGTGTGAGAGGGATCGAAGGCGTACATGCCCCCGCCAGCGGACTTGGCCTAGTACATGGCCGCGTCGGCGTGCCGGTGCAAGGCGTCGGCGTCCAGAGCGTCGCGAGGATAGATGCTCACCCCAGCGCTTACCTCGATGTGAAAGACCGCGTTCGCAACATGAAACGGGGACGCCATCGCCGCCGTGATGCGCTCAAAAAGGCGCGCGGCCGTGGCTACGGCGACGTCACTCAGGCGCGCGGCGTCGGCGTGGATATCGGGGATCATGATCAAGAACTCATCCCCGCCATAGCGCGCCAGCAGGTCCTCGGCGCGGATCGCTTCGTCGAGCCGGCGAGTGACTTCGCACAACAGCCGATCGCCGGCGGCGTGACCAAGACTGTCGTTGACCAGCTTGAAGTCGTTGACGTCGAGGCAAATCAGTGCCACCGCAGAGGACACCCGGCGAGCGCGTGCGAGCGCCGCCGACAGGAGCTCCTCCAGCAACGAGCGGTTGGCCAGGCCCGTGAGCTGGTCCCGATACGCCAGCGCGCGAAGCTCGCCCTCGAGGCGCTTGCGCCCCTGCACATCGGCGTCGAGCCGGGCTGCCATGCGCTCTGACTCGCCTCGAGCGGCACGGTGCCTGGCTCCCTCGTCCTTGAGGCTCCTGAACAGAGAGGCGGAGACGACGGCGATCAGGACGAAGAAACCAAGCCGCACCAGCCAGTCGCTCGGGAGCTGCGCCGTCGCGGGGGCGACATTGGCCGCGGTGAGCGGACCGGTTATCAGTCCGCCCAGCACCGCTGCCACGATGCCGCCAACCATGCCAAACCTGCGAGCGGCCAGCAGGATTGGCACGAGCGGCCACAGCGGCGGCACGTAGTCAGCACCTCCGGCCCAGCGCGTCGGCAGCCAGCAAAGACCAAGCGCGCCACCGAGCGCCAAGACCGCGACGAACCGGCTGCGCGACAGCCGAGAAAGCAACCCGCTGCTCGATCCGTCCGCTGCGGGGGAGGAAGCATTGTGAATGGGAGAGTCCCTTGTCAGCCGCCGGGGGCGGGAAGATCCATCGTGCAAGAGCCGTATCGACGGGCGGGAGGATCGGCTTGAGGAACTCGCCCGCTGAACGAGGCTTCCACAGCCGCGCCGACGCTCCAGGGGGGCCAAATCTCAACCGGCGGACGTGGATCAGAACAAACCGCTGCCGAGTGCTTGCGCGGGCGGCGCGACGCACCAAACCTCGGTAGCGCGCTTGCCGAGTGACGGTTAGCCGATCGCCAGGGCGTGCCCTTGTCCCCGTGGATGGCACGGCTCAGGATGTCGAGGCGACCAGTGTGGCCGCCCCAGCGTGCTGGTCGTTCGTTCGGAGGCGTTCAGCCTCTGGATGATGCTTCGCAACTTAGTGATCCGCAACGTGCAGGCGCCCGCTCAGGCAGATCACCAGTTCCTCAGTGCCCGGCATATGGCCCGCAGTGCGCTGGTCGGCCGGACGGCAGCGCAAGCTCATAGACCTCGGCATGGTGGTTACACAGGACGGTCAGCCGCAGGCGCGCGGTGCGGCGCGCTGAGCGTGGCGATGTGCGATGCCACGGGGCGCTGCGGGCCGCGACGCACGGTCACCGTCGGGCGCAGCGTCAACATGCCAAGACGCTCGCGACCGCGATCGACGGATACGGCAACGCAGTGGTGATCTGGAGCGAGTGGACCGGCAATCAGCCGCACGGCGTGTTCGCGGCCATTCACCGACCCTGACGGCAACTGGCGTCTACTTCTGGAGCTGGGAGATGTCGATCGCGTTGGCCGGCGCGGTGAGCGAAACCGAGTTGTTGAAGTGATCGAACACCACGCGACCTCCCTGTGCACCGGTTTTCACGATTTCGACTGGGTACGGCTTGCCCGTCGTCGCGACGTAAAGGGTGCCGCCCTTGGTCGTGTCCTTGATGGCCACGACCTTCTGGCCGTCGACGGTGGTGGTTGCGCCCTTGGCGAGCGTGCCGTGAGAGGAGAGCAGTTGGTTGAACAGCTTGTGCACGTTGGTCAGCAATGCAACAGACGCGAAGCTGCCACTGGCCGGCGCCTTCAACCATTTCCCCTCAAACAGCTGCGCCGCAGCGGCGCCTCCGAAGTGGCGCCAGAACCCTGGGCTTCCGTCTATGTACACGGTCTGATCGAGGACCACCATCTGGAAACCCAGCCCGCTCTCGGACATCTGACCGCGACCGCCCTTCCCTGAGACCAGACTGAGGTCGAGCGTGATCCTCGAACCTCCGCTGACGATCGAGCCCGCAACGCGAACCGATTTCAAGCCGGTGATCGCTCCCTCGGCTGCGCTGATGATCGCCGCCGGGGACTTGGAGGCGACGCCGTTACTCGAGGGTGAACTGCTCCCGCAGGCCGAAGTCATGCCGGCGACGAACAGCGCAGAAACCAGCCAGGTGGCGATTCGGCAACGCACCCTTCCAGCGTAGTCCGAATCCGATCGGCGCGCCGGCTGGTATGGGCGGGCTCCCGACGACGCCCCCCTGCCTCGGTGAGCTGCCGACGCTCTGCCTGGGCGCCACAGTGGGGCCGTTGGCGATTCTCACTGTTATCTGATCATTTTGCCCCGCACCCCCACGAGAGGCCGGGCGGCGCACGCCAGACCATCAAAGCCAATGCGAAGCTGCAATAGAGTCGGAGCGGCGTCCGAATGTCCGCGTTTCCTAACGAGATCTCCGAACTCCCGCCCCCGGCCTTCTCCGGCATGGCGCTGGACCGCGCGGCGGAATCGCGCCGCGACCAGAACTGGACGGCGGGCCAGATCGCCGAGCCGACCTCGCGGGTGCTCGCGGCCGGCAACGAAGGACTGCTGATCGATGACGCAGCCGAGCCGCGCGTACTGCGCAAACCGATCGACGAGGGCATGATCGACTCCGCCGTCCGCAACGAGCCGATCCTGCTGGGACTGGAGGACGGCGGCGCAGCGCGGTTCGCTGTCGATCTTGATGCCCTTGATCCGGCCGCGCGGGCCAGTCTTGAGAAGGGCGCCAGAGTCGTGGCGCTACGTGACGCGGGCGCCGGGCTGTCGCGTTCGGAGGCCGGCCTGGCGGCATATCTCACCGCACTGCTCAACTGGCATCGCCGACATCGTTTCTGTGCGAACTGCGGCGCCGGCACTAACGTCACCGAGGCGGGCTACTCGCGGCGCTGCCCTCGCTGTGGGGTTACCCATTTCCCCCGGACCGACCCAGTTGTGATCATGCTCGTCGAGCACGCCGGCCGGCTGCTGCTCGGTCGGCGGTCCGGTTGGCCCGGCAATCGATACTCGGCGCTGGCCGGATTCGTCTCACCGGGAGAGTCGCTGGCCGAGGCAGTCGCGCGCGAGGTCCGGGAGGAGTCCGGGATCTTGGCGTATGACCCCAGGTTCGTGACCTCGCAACCGTGGCCGTTTCCCGCCTCGCTGATGCTCGGCTTTGACGCGCGATCGGACGGGGGCGAGCCGCGGGCGCTCGACGGCGAGCTCGAGGACGTCCAGTGGTTCACGTTTGACGAGGTACAAGCGGCCAGCGCCGAAACCCGAGTGGATCTGCGACTGCCACCACCGATCTCGATCGCGCGGTTCCTGATCGACCGCTGGTTGGCTCGCCAGCGCTCAAGCGCCTGATGCAGCGCTAGCTGCGCCAGCGGATCCGAACGTGAACCAGGCGCGACGGGAAGGATCCGCCCTGGCCGGGGTCCTATCTGTTGGAGGCCCTGGAGCCGAGCTCCCCAGGCCCCATACCGATCGTTCATCACTCAGACCGAACTGGAGCATCGAAATGGGCACTGCCATCTCAGGATCGATCAGGTGGCGAGCGAGCTGCGGGCTCGTCCTCGCCTGCCTCGCCGCCGCGGGCTGCGGATCGGGCTCTTCGAGCTCCTCGACGGTCACCAGCGCCTCAGCTGCGCCCGCCACCGCCACGGCCACGGCCACCCGCGCTTCACATCCCGCCGCCACGCGCAAAGCCAGTACGAAGACCCACAGGGCGAAGACCCACAAAGCGAAGACGGCCAGCTCCTCGCATAGGGGCGCCGCCTCCACGGCCACCGCCTCGCCGACGCCGGCCGTGACCTCGACACCGGCCGTGACCTCGACAGCTACCACCTCAACACCGCCGGCCACCTCCACGGCCGCCGCCTCGCCACAGGCGGCCACATCTACAGCCGCCACCTCGACATCGGCGCGGTCATCGTCGGCGTCAGGGTCCGGTGGAATCCCGCAGGGGCCGACCGCCGGTGACCGTGACAGCGACAACAACGGCGGCCCCAGCGATGGGGACGGCAATCTCTAGTGGTCGTCCCCGCAAGTACGGCCGTTCGAATGCGAGCGTACTTGCGGGGGGCGGCCACCCGTCATGCGGCGCGCGGCGCCGTGGCGCTTGCGTTGATCGCATCAGGATGCGGATCGCAAGCGAGGACCCGGTCTGCGCCCAGCGCCGCCCGCCAGGGGTTCGCCTGGCTGCATCCGCGGCCGGCGCCGAAAGGCTGGGGAGTGGCCCGTATTCCGACGGGAGCGGTGATGCGCTACCCGAGCGGGTGGCGGCGCATCGCCGGCGACACGGGAACAGCGACGGCCGTGCTGGCAAACCGGGAGCACGAGTTCCTGGGATATCTGAATCTCACCCCGCGCCAGGACGACGAGAACCTCGGCAACTGGGCCTCGTTCCGCCTCGGGCACAATGCCCAGGAAGGAGATCGTGGCGTCACCCGGCTGGCGTCGGCCAGCGGCCTGCGATTTCGCAGTGGGCTCGGGAGCTGCGTGCGCGAGGCCTACACCACGACCACCGGTGCGCATTTCATCGAGCTTGCCTGCCTGGTCAGGGGGCCGACGGCCAGTTCGGTGATCGTAGGCGCCAGCCCACCCCGCACGTGGACGGAGATTGCTCCGCTGATCGAACGATCTATCTCGGCGCTGACCACCTGACGCGCGGCTGCTTCACGATGTCAGCAAGATCCGCAGCCGGCGCCACAGAGCGCCGCCGCGGACTCTGCGGACGCCCGCCGGCTCGGGCTTGAGCGCCATGCCAGAGCTGGCGCGCTCACAGCCCACGAGAGCGCGGTGATCGCCGACTGTGGACAATCCGATCTGTGAGCATCCGTCCACGGCAGAACGCACCCGGGCCCGCGACCTCGTAGATCTGGACCGGCGGTGCTCGAGCTGCAAGCCCTCCAGCACCGCTTCGGCTCGCGCACCGCGCTCGACGGGGTCAGTCTGACGGTCGGCCCGGGCGAGATCGTCGGCCTGGTCGGCCGCAACGGGGCGGGCAAGACCACGACGATGCGCGCGGTGATGGGGATCCTGACCCCTGATCGCGGGACCGTCAGCTGGCAGGGGCATCCGGTGGGCGAAGCGGACCGGATGCGGTTTGGCTATATGCCCGAGGAGCGGGGGCTCTATCCCCAGATGCGCCTCGGGGACCAGGTGGGCTACTTCGCTCGGTTGCACGGTAAGGACCCGGCGGGCGCCGAGCGCGCGGCGGGCGACTGGCTGGATCGGCTCCGTCTCGGCTCGCGAAAGCGGGAGCGGCTGGTGGCACTGTCGCACGGCAATCAGCAGCGCGTACAGCTCGCGGTCGCGCTCGTGCACGACCCGGTGCTGCTGGCGCTGGACGAGCCATTCGCCGGCCTGGATCCCGAGGCGGTCGATTCGCTGTCAGAGATCCTCGACGGGCGGGCGAGCGGGGGCACGGCGATCCTGTTCTCCAGCCATCAGCTCGAGCTCGTCGAACGCGTCTGCCGGCGCGTGGTAATCATGGAGGCCGGGCGCGTGCTGGCGGCCGGGACGCTGCGTGAGCTGCGTCAGCGGTTCCCGACCCAACTGCGCGTCAAGGTCAGCGCTCCGGCCGGCTGGACCGACCAGCTCAGCGGAGCCCAGCTCGTACGCCGGGACGAGAGCGGCGTGCTGCTGG
Source organism: uncultured Actinomycetes bacterium (assembly GCA_937888775.1). Next base: position 10,758 of record CALAQT010000277.1, read on the forward strand.
TCGTCGAGCCCGGCGTCGACGTGCAGGCGATCCTCGACGCCGCCCGCGCCGCTGGGGCAGTCGAGCATTTCGGCTTTGAGACGGGCGGGCTGGTCGATCTCTACCGTCGACTGCTGTCGCCGTGAGTCGGACACCCACCACCCGCTTGGTGGCCGGCCGTGAGATCTCAGAGCGGCTGGGAAGCCGCGCGCTGCGGATCACCACGGCGATCATGACGGTGCTCGTGGTCGCCGGTGTCGCGATCCCGGGACTTATCCGAACTCCGGCCAGGCCGACGGCGCTGGGGTTGGTGGGCCGACCCGCCCAGGCGCTTGCGCCAGCGCTGGCGACGACCGCTCGCCTCGCCAAGGTCAAGCTCAAGCTGAGCGACGTCACCAGTGCCCGGCTCGCGCGCACGCAGGTCCGGCGCGGAACGCTTGACGTCGCCCTCACTGTCGGAACCAATCGGGTTGCGGCCGAGGTGCGCCAGACTCTTTCGCCGACGATCGGGTCGCTGCTGGCCGCGACGCTGGACGCCGCCCATCAGCGCCAGGTGCTCGGCCGGGCCGGGGTCTCCGCAAGGACGATCCTCAGCGCGCAAACGCCCGTGCCGCTGGCGACCGTGGCGATCGAGCCTGCCCCATCGCACAAGGCGGCGCGTGACATTGCGGCGCTGGCGGCCGGTCTGCTGCTGTATCTCACCGTGGCGATGTACGGCAATGCGGTCGCCACCGGGGTAGCCCAGGAGAAGACCTCGCGCACCGCCGAGGTGCTGCTGGCCGCGGTCCGCCCCCGCCAGCTGCTGATCGGAAAGGTGATCGGCATCGGCGTCTGCGGTCTTGCCCAGCTCGCAGTCCCGGTGATTGCCGGCTTGATCGCCAACGCGGTCCTGCACAGCGCTCAGATCCCGTCCACCGTCTGGCTGCTGCTGCCTTCGAGCCTGCTGTGGTTCGCCCTCGGATATGCGCTCTACGCGTTCGGCTTCGCCGCCGCCGGGGCCACCGTCGCACGCCAAGAGGAGGTCCAGTTCGCCACTGCCCCGTTCGCATTCCCGCTCGTCGCCGGCTACCTGCTGGTCTACGCGGTGATCGGGTCCCCGCACGCGACCTGGATCCGCGTGCTGTCGTTTGTTCCACCGCTCGCCCCCTCACTGATGCCCGCGCGGATCGCGATCGGTGGCGTTGCCTGGTGGGAGATGGCGCTCGACGTGGTGATCATGCTGATCGCGGTGTGGGGGATGATCCGTCTAGCCGGTCGGATCTACGCCGATGCACTGGTCCGCAGTGGCGCCAGGCTCAGCTGGCGCGCGGCCCTGAAGCTGCCCGGACGATGAGCGCTCGCCGGCCTGCGCTAGCGTTTCCCGCGTGAGCAGTGTCGGGCGCTACGCGAAGTTCACCGCTAAGCCGGGCCAGGGAGAGGCGCTGACCACCAAGCTCTTGGAGGTGGCGCAGAGCGTCGCGGAAGCTCCCGGGTGCCAGCTGTACGTGATCAACCGATCGCCCGGTGAACGGGAGGTCGTGTGGGTGACCGAGCTGTGGCGAAGCCAGGAGCAACTTGACGCTGCGCTGGCGTCAGCCGAGGCCCGCGCCGCGATCCCGGCCGTGCTGGAGCTCGTGGAGGCCGACTCGTTTGAGCGGATCGAGCTCGAGCCAATCGGCGGCGCCGGCTATCCAATCGCCACCACCGGAGCGACGATCGTCAACCTGCAGGAGGTGGAGGACGCCGCCGCCAAGTTCGGCTTCGGCGAGGCCGGCGAAGCCCGCTTTGCCAGGACGGAGCTCGGCGCCGGCACGGTCGGCCTGAGCCTGCAGGAGCTACGCCCCGGCGCACGCCAGACCTTCGGGCACCGGCATGCCCTCGACGAGGAGGTCTACGTGATCCTGGGCGGCAGCGGACGGGTGGCGATCGACGACGAGATCCATCCGCTGCGCAAGCTCGACGCGATCCGAGTCGCCCCGGGATCCAAGCGCGCATTCGAGGCCGGTCCGGACGGCCTGCAGATCCTGGCCACCGGCGCGCACCGGCCGGGGGACGCGGAGATCCTGCCGGGCTATTGGCCAGAGGCCTGACCGCCGGCGGGCAATCGCGTCAGCGAAAGCCAACCAGCGCCAGCGCGGCATGGGCGGTCGCGCCCGGCTGTGAAACCGTCGCATAGACGCCAAGCTGGTTGCCACTGGCACCGGCGAGCAGCGCGCGGCCCTGAGCAGTGAGCTTGAAGATCAGGTAGCCGAGCTCGTTGGCGCCCAAGCGCTCGGGACCGCCGGTGGCGATCGTGGTGTTGCCGGCCCTGATGCTCGTGTAGATAACGCACGACGCGTTACCCGAGCAGCCCGCCAGCAGCCCGCCGGTGGCATCCGCGGAGACAAAGTCGGTCACCCCTACGAGTCTCAGCGCCGGCGCGCCGTGCAGGACACGGCGCGGACCGCGCCCGCCGGCGATGAACGGGATCAGATTCATCGTGGAGGTGGCGGTCGGACCGCCCGCCGCGTGCGCGGCGATCTGTACCGGCAGGCGGCGGGAGCCGGCTCGGGCCAGCAGCCGGGCCCCGGTGGTCGTCAGCGAAAAGTGCAGCACGCCGCCACCGGACGGGATCCACTCAGGCCCGGTGCTGGCAATCGTCGTGCGCCCAGCGGTGACCGTGCCGGCGATCTGGCACAGAGCGGCAGTCAAGCACCCGACCGGCACGCCGCCGATGCCCTGTGAAGAGACAAATGCGGAGTGCCCGTAGATCGCGACAGCGGCTGGCGTGGCGACCGCGGGTGAGGTACCGAGCGCCACTCCGGTGGATCCGAGCCCCTGCACGGCAAAGAAGGGAAATGCGTCGTGGACGGTGATCTTCGTATTGGCCCCCGCGCTCGAAACAGAGCCCAACGGCGTCAGCGCTTGCGGGCTGGAACCCGCCAGCACTTGCCAGCCGGCCACGTCCGTGGCTCCGCTCCAGCCGGCGTGAAGCGTGATGCTCCCGTCGACGTGCGGGAAGACCGTCACCGTCGGGGCCGGGGCGACGGTAGGTACCGGGACCACCGCGGGCCCCTGCCCGGCGCCGGCGGTGGCGCCGTCGAGGTAATCGCTGTCGATGTTGATCGTGACGCCGCCGTAGGTGGCGTTGTGGCCGCCCTGATACTGATGAAGCCGCTGATGCGCTGACCAGTCGGTGGCCGGGATGTAGGCGGGATCGGCCGTGCTCTGGTTCCCGTTCCAGTTAGCGTCCCAGATGTCATCGGGCTCGGCGAAGCCGGTCCCGCTTTGGGCGACGAGGTCGCTAACCCCAGCGCCGGCGCTGCTATAGACCCCCGACTGATATCCAGCCGCGTGCAGCGCCGTAGTCCAGGCCGACAGGAACGTCATCACGGCGGAGGTGTTGGCGGCGGTCCTCGGGTAGCTCTCCATATCGAAGTAGATCGGGTTTCCCTGACCGATCCCAACCGTCTGCGCCTGGGTGACTGCGTCGGCGGCGGCGGCGCTACCCTCGCTGGCCGCCTGACTGGGCACGATGCCCGCGCAGCCGCACGAGTTGGTGGGTGCCTGAAGGCCCACGTAGGTGGGGATCAGCCCCCAGCCGGCCGCCGATTCCGCGCTCACCCACGCCGAGGTGAGGTTGTGTTGCGAGCAGGCCATGTTCGCGCCGCCGATGTAGACGCCGAGCGCGCGATACGGGGACGCCCCCCAGGCGGACATCTGCGACGTGCTGGGCGTCGCGCAGGCGTCAAATCCCAGCCCCGTGTAGACGGCGGCCTGATGGGCCGGAGCGCCGGCGGATCGGGCTAGTGGCGCCGGTGAACTGGCCACCGAGGCCGCGCCGGATCGAGCGGCGCGGACCAGGCGGGCACCGAGCGCGTGCCGGATGAGGCCAGGCTGCCGACCCCAAGTGGCAGTCACCGTGACGCCGTGGGCGGCGAGCGCAAATCGGGCTACCGATCCCTGGGCCGCTTGGGCTGCGGGACGGGTAACGAGCGGCAGGGCGGAGCCACCGCCCCCCGTGCTGGCGTCACGCGAGGTCAGCGGCGAGATCAGGATCGCCTCCGTGCGGCCGATCGCCGCGGCCGGGCAGCGCTGCCTGGCGCTCGGAGACCCCAGGTACAGCGCGTGGCGGTCAAAGCGCACGCAAACGGACGGATCGGTGGCCAGCTCATAGACGGGCCAGGCGGCCGGGACCGAGATGCGGTATCCGTGGTAACTGACCACCTTGGTCGCGGCGCCGACGGCCCCCAGCGCCGTGCCGTTCAGGCCCAGGACCAGCGCCACGAGCACGACGGTGGCGAGCCCCAGCCGCACTCTGCCCATCGGCCCGGGTTGTCCAACAACGCCGTGCATATGGCCACAATTTACGTCCACTCCGACTATAACGCGCCGCACCCCCCTTAAGTAGCGGTCGCGCCGGGACCTGCTCAGGACTGCCGGGCGCCGAGCGCAGCCGTGGATTCGGCGCGCATGAGCGCTCGATCTCCGGCGGTGCCAGCAAGCGGTTGGCCGGTCGGTCAGCGGATAGTGGAACGCCTTAGCTATAGCTAAGCGCCCGCGGCCGCAGCCGCGATCAGCCCGGGCAGATCCCGCATGTCCTCAAACACGGTGGTCCCGGGACCGCTGAGGACGTCGGCCGCGGTCACCCCGCCCGCGTAGGCCAGCGCTCGCATGTTCGCGGCCCGGGCCGCCTGCACCCCCCAGCGGCTATCCTCCACCACGACGCAGGCGGCGGCTGGCACACCCATACGATCGGCGGCGTACAGGAACAGATCCGGCGCGGGCTTGCCCTTTGCCACCTCCGTGGCGCTGAAGATCCGCCCCGCGAACCGCTCGTAGAGCCCGGTCAGCCCCAGCGTCTGGCGCATGCGCTCGTGATCGCCGCTGGAGGCCACGCAGGTCTGCACGTCGATCTGATCCAGCGCCTTAAGGATCCCGTCGACGGCCACCAGTCGCGTCGCAAACACGTCGCGGTAAAGCTGTTGATACTCCCGCTGCCAGTGCGATGGCAGCGCACGCCCCAGGTGCTTCTCGATCTCGGTCAGCATGTGCTTCTCCGAGCGACCGACGAATCGCTCGATCACCTCGGTCTCGGTCAGCGGCCAGCCAAGGTCGCCGAGCACCTGCACGTCGACCTCGACGGCGAGCCGCTCGCTGTCGACCAGCACGCCATCGCAGTCGAAGATGACCAGTTCCACCGGATCCACCATCGGCCCGATGTTAACCCCGAGCGTGCAGTAATGACCGCGCCCCCGGCAGGCGGGGGCGCGGAAACGTCC
>CALAQT010000278.1 GCA_937888775.1 uncultured Actinomycetes bacterium
GAAGAACGCGCGCCCGGCGGGTCATGCCAGCGGCCGGCCGCCGCCGCCTCGACCGCCGCCGCCACCGCCGGCGCCGCCGGCCAGCGCAAACCCACCGGCGAGCAGGCCGAGCGCGCCCAGAATCAGGGCGACGATCGTGAGCACCGATACGCCGGTGCCGCTGCCGCCGAGCGAGCTGACGGCCTGGATCGTCGGCGCGGGTGCGGCCGATGCTTCAGAGCCGTTCCAGTTGACGATCGAGCCATCGGAGTAGGTCTGTTGCACTGTGAACGTGTAGGTGCCAGTCGCGGCGGGCTGGGCGAGGAACTGAAACAGCGAGTCTTCGCCGGTCGGGACATGGCCGCCGGTCCAGGTCACCTTCTCGATCACCGCGTTGTCGCCCGAGCCGCTCTGCTGCACGCGCTGATGCCAGCCGGGCGGGGGTGGCACGAACGAGTCGATCCCGAAGCCGCTCGGCACGGTCAGCTCGATCTTGGTCGTGGTGGCGTTCGACTTCTCGGTCGGGACGGCCAGGCTGTAGAGCTGCAGCTTGCCGGCGAGCGACACGGCCGGACTGACCCGCGCGTGGGCCGAGGCGGCGGCGCTGAAGGCCAGCGTGGCGACGGCGACGGCGACGGCGGCGGTCAGCCGGTGCCGTACAGGATGGGTGCTCATCAGGGATCGACTACTCCTTGTTGGTCTGGGCTCGGAGCAGAGCGACGCCAGGCTCTCAGGCCAGCCGTCGCCAACGGTGCAGCGACTGCGCCACGGGGCCGCCTCAGGCGGCCAGAAGTGCAGCGATCGCGCTACCGGGCCGCCTTAGGCTGCCGCGAGATGTCTAAATCACGGCGTTAGGCGGCCAGAAGGACCGCCGGCGGCCCACGGCCGGCATGCCCTCCGGCCAGCGCACCAAGCGCCGGTGAGAACGCCTCCAGCACGACCCATCCAAGCGGCCGGCTGGTTGGCCGCCCCAGCGGCGCAGCCCCGCGCAGAGCGCGCCCGACCGCGACGGCGGTGCGCAGCAGCAGCCTGGCGAGCAGATAGGCGGCCAGAGCGAATGGGAGCTGGACCAGCAGGCCGGCGCGAAAGGTCGCCTGCAGGACCATCCACCACGGAAACGACGAGCTCGATAGCCATCGCTCCAACAGCTCCTGCAAGGTGAAGGCGAGGATCGGCAGCAGCGCGAACGCCCACGCCGGTACCGGGCGCTGGGGACGTCGGGCGACGCCGGCTACCAGCACGCCACCCAGCCCGACCAGCTCGGCGGCGAAGATCATTCCCAGCAGCATCGGCAGGTAAGCCCCGCTGCCCATGTAGGCATGCCCGGTTGACAGCAGCTCGCTGAGCCGGACGTGAGCGTTGGGATAGACCCACCGGTAGGCGAGCACGTGAGCCACCTGGGAGCCCGCCACCATCAGCGGCAACGACGACATCCACGCGGCCATGCGCCGGCGATGCATTCCCATCATTGAACCATCTTCGATCTAAGTGGTCTAAGCCCGCGCATCAGGGGCTCAGTGAGATCACGAGTCCACCTTCAGCGTGAACGGCGCGGTCACGATCCGGCCGCCGAGCTTCATCTGCAGGAATAGCCGCCAGGTTCCCGGCACCGCCAGCAGGACCCCGATCGTCAGCTTGCCCGGCGCTGTCGAATGACCGGTGATCCGCGGCGCGCCGGCCAGGCTCCCGCAGTTGGGGGCGTTGGGGGCACAGATATGGGTGTGAAAGTAGTCGAGCGAGCCCTGATGGAAGAAGATCGCGTGAGCGAGCGCTCCGAACCAGGGCACGAAATGCACCGGCCGGCCGTGTGGGTCGGTTACGTCTACGTGGAGGAATTCGGCCTGGATCGCGTGCAGCACAGGGTGCGCCTGCACGTCGAAGTGGTAGCCGTCGACGACCAGGTCGGGCTTGAACGGCGGTAGCTTGATCGGGTGGTAGGCGCCCGCCACGTGGATGTCGGTGAACAGCTGGAAATTGGGCTGGCCGCCGGGGAGGTTGGGATACAGGTCGACCAGCACCCGGTAGGGGCCCGGCGAAGGGAAGGTGACCGTCTGGCGCAGCAGGCCGGTGGGGGTGATCGGCGGATGGTCGTGAATGATGGCCGCCAGGTCGTCACGGACGATGATCAAGTGCACGCCGGTGTGCGGACCCGGGCCGGTTTTGTAGGTGGTCAGCGGCTTGCCGTCGGGCAGCCGGACGGTGAAGGAGACCGTCACCGGACGGCCGGGCACGACCGTCCCCGACGGTTCAAAGCCTCCGAGCGTGAAGACGCGAGCCGGGGCGATCACGGGAGCCGAGACGGCGCCGCCGGAGCTCGAGCCACAGCCGGCCAGGGCCAAGATCGCCAGCAGGGTGTCGACTGCGGCGGCGACGCGCGCTGCCCTCATCTCAACGCCGCCCTCATCTCAGTGGCTCTCATCGCAGCGCTGCCTGCAGCGCCTGGGTGAACTCGTTGACTCCGAACGCGCCTTCCAGCCGGGCGACGATCACTCCGCGGCGGTTGATCGTGAACAGCCATGGCTCGGTCTCCAGATGGAAGGCCTTCAGCTGCGGGCGCAGGCCCTTGCTGGGCTGGTTGTCCACGTAGACCTCCTCGTGGATGAACGTCACCCGCTGGCCGAACTGGTGCTGGAGTTGCACCGCAATGTCGGTAACCGGCCCGCAGACCCGGGAAATGCACAGCTGCGGGGTTGAGAACAGCAGCGCGACCGCGCGCTTGCCGAGCACCCGGTCAAACGACACCGACTGCATGTGCTCAGCTGGCAGCCGGGTGGTCAGCAGCGCCGCGTCGCCGTGCACGGTGGCCGCGGTGTCGGTGGCGATGTCAGGCGGACGCTGGCCGACGTCGGGGATCAGAGAGGAGGCGGCGACCGCGACCTCGCCAGGCGCGCCGACCAGTCCGCTCGGCGTTCGGGTGAGCGACAGGATCGTGTAGGTGCCCGCGCGCGCTACCGGGATCTGGGTCGCGTAGATCGCCTGGATACCGCCGGGCCCCGAGTTCTGCTTGCTGCGGTACTGGGGCGCCACCCCCATCGGGTCGGCAGGAGCCAAAAACGGTCCCCGAACCGGGGCGGTCGGACTTCGGGCGAGGTAGATTGCTGTCGGCGCGTAGATGAACGCGCCTGAGCTGGTCGTCAGCCCGAACGCCAGGCGGCGCGTGCCGGGCGTGAAGGTACCGGTGGCGGCCCCGAGCTGGGCGCTTGACTTCGCCAGCGCCGCCAGCTGCTTGAGGGTTCGTCCCTGGGCGGGCGGAAACTGGGCCGCGCCCGGGTGCTCCGCGCTGGTCAGCTGATCGAGCGCCGGTCGCGGTGCCGCGCTGGAAGCTGTGGAGGCGGTCGACGACGTGGAGCGAGCGGCGGCCGAGCTGGAGCTCGCCGAGCCCGTGTGCGAGGAGGCGCCGCAACCCGCGACGGCGAGTGCCCCGGCGGTCAGGACCGCCAGGATGATTGCTCTTGGACGTGTCATCTGCCGAGCATTTTCGCGGGTATCACGAGCATTCGCGCCCAATGCCGTGACGATAGGACGCGCACGTTCAGAGCGTAACGATGGGCCGCCGCGGCGGCGCCACGCCTATGCCTTGTCTGTCGCCCCTGATACTGGCAGGTTCGTACGCTCTTTGCGTGTAAACATCTTGTGACCAACGATGCGCTGAACGCCGGGTCCGTCGCGGCGTGCTTTAGAGTGTTCGGCATGTCACCAGAGAGCACTGGCGGGGGCCTGACGGTGCCGGCTGCCGCCCAGCGAGTCCCCAGCCGTCTCCGGCTGGCGATCCTCGATCACGACCGCGGTTTCATGCAGGTGCTGGCCAATCGCCTGGACACGCTCGGCTGGGAGCATCGCGCTCTGAGCACCCCGATCATGCCCGAGGCCCTCGTGACGATGCGCCTGAACGCCGTGGTGCTCGACATCGCCCTGATCGGTCCGGGTGCCTGGGAGTACATCGAACGGATCTGCACGCGTCTTCCGGGCCTGGCGGTGATTGTCTGTACCGGCTCGTCATCCGTCGCCCAGCGCGTTAGGGGCTTGAGGCTCGGCGTCGACGCCTGGATCACCAAGCCGTGTCACGCCGAGGAGCTGATCTGTGTCGTGGAGGCGGCGATCCGCCGCCATCGGCGGGTGGAGATGCCGACACTCGAGGCGGCGCTGCTGGTCGGCGAGATCACGGTGCGTCCCGACCTCTACCAGGCCTACGCACAGGGCGCGAGCCTTGAGCTGACGGCCAGGGAATTCGAGATCTTGCAACTGCTCTCACAGTCCGACCGCGTGCTGCGCCGCGAGGATATCTACGAGCGGGTGTGGGGCTACGCGATGGCCCACGGCGATCGATCGGTCGACGTGTTCGTTCGCAAGCTGCGCCAGAAGCTGCGCAGCGCGTCGCCGCAGTGGAGCTACATCCACACCCATTTCGGGGTCGGTTATCGCTTCGCACCCGAGCGCGACGAGTCGGGAACCCGGGATCTGGACGAACTGGTCGTGCACGAGCACGATGTCGAGTTCGATCCTGCGATGACCGCCTGAACCCCCGCCGGGGCGCCGGGGGGCTCCCCGGGGCCCGGCCTGGCAAAACGCCGGGCATCCCGCAGACCGTCGGCGGCCGGTAACAGCCTCTTCACATCTCCATCACGACTGAGTAACGCCCGCGGCGCCTCGGCCGAGCAGGATCCGCTCGGCGATGACGGTCGTCACCCAACAGCCACATGAAGTGCTGCAGGTCGGCCCTTTGGAGGTCCTGCCCGAGGAGCACCTGGCGCGGGCAGCCGGCCGGGCGCTGATGCTCTCGGTCCGTGAGCTGCGGCTGCTGACCGAGCTGGCGCGGCGATCCGACCGGATCATGGCCCGCGAGGAGCTGTTCGGTCTCGTCTGGGGGCGTGAGCTGCGCCCCGGAGATCGTTCGGTCGACGTGTACGTGCGCAAGCTGCGCGTGAAGCTCGAGGACGCGCTGCCGGGCTGGTCGTTCATCCATACCCACTTCGGCTTTGGCTATCGCCTGGCCGCAGAACCCAAAACAACCGACCAACGATCGGTTCACAACTCGATAACACCTACGCGGTGAGTTGGGCACACACTTGCTCAACAACGAATCAAGGAGATCAACGTGAGTACAAGTCGCATCAGCGCGGCCGTTTTGGCCGTGGCCGCAGCGCTGGGGATCGCGGCGTGCGGCTCGAGCAGCAGCAGCAGTTCGAGTAGCAGCACCTCGAGCGCACCTGCAGCCAGTTCGAGCAGCAGCAGCAGCGGTGGCGGCTCCGCCACGCTCAACGGCGCCGGCTCGACGCTGGCTGCCCCGATCTATCAGCAGTGGGGCTCAAGCCTGAAGTCCCAGGGCCTGACCGTTAACTTCAACCCGGTGGGGTCGGGCGCCGGCATCGCCGATCTGCAGACCGCCACGGTGGATTTTGCCGGCAGCGACCCGGCACTGAAGCCGACCGACCTGACGAAGATGAAGGGCCCGGTCCTCCAGTTCCCAGTGGCCTTCGGCGCGATCACCGTGTCCTACAACCTCTCCGGGGTCAAGAGCGGCCTCAAGCTCGACGGACCGACGCTCGCCAACATCTTCCTCGGCAAGATCAAGACCTGGAGCGATCCGGCGATCAAGGCGCTGAACCCGGGCCTGAGCCTTCCCAGCACGGCGATCACGATCGTCCACCGCTCGGACTCATCGGGCACCACCAGCGGCTTCACCACCTACCTGTCAGACGTCAGCCCGGCGTGGAGCTCGCAGGTCGGGGCGGGCAAGGACGTGAAATGGCCGGTCGGCACCGGCGCGGCCAAGAACGCGGGCGTGGCGGCCGCGATCAAGCAGACCGCGGGAGCGGTCGGCTACGTCGAGCAGGCCTATGCGCTGGAGAACGGTTTCACCTACGCGTCGATCAAGAACTCCAAGGGCGCCTACGAGCTGCCGACGATCCCCAACACCTCACTCGCGGCGGTGGGCCTCAAGGTCCCGAGTGACCTGGGGATCTCGACGATCAACGCCCCGGGCGCGGGCGCATACCCGATCGTGTCCCAGACGTTCCTGGATGCCTACAAGGACCCGTGCAAGTCCGGCGGCGCCAACGCGTCGACGGCCAGCGGGCTGAAGAAGTTCCTGGCCTACGCCTTCGGCGCCGGTCAGCAGACGCTCGGCTCGGGCGGGAGCAAGCTCCCGTACGCGCCACTGCCGGCATCGCTGGCGGCCAAGGACACCACGCAGCTTGCCACGATGACCTGCAACGGCTCGCCCATCTCCTAAGGGCGGGTCGTGGAGGCAAGCGCCAACCCGGTTCCCGGCGGCCGCTCGGTCCTCGAGCGGTCGCCGGTCAGCCGGATTCCGGACCGGATCCTCAAGTGGGGGTTGACCACCCTTGCGGCGCTGATCCTGGCCCTGCTGGCCTACTTCTTCATCAGGCTGATCGGGCAGTCGGAGGGCGCGTTCCGCAGCTTCGGGCTGAGCTTCGTGTTCGGCAACGACTGGGACGTCAGCCGCAGCATCTATCACGGCGCTCCGCTGCTGGTCGGGACGCTGATCACCTCAGCGATCGCGCTGCTGATCGGGGTGCCGGTGGCGGTCGCGACCGCCGTGTTCCTGACCGAGATCTGCCCTCGCCGGCTGCGCGCCCCGCTGTCGGGGTTGGTCGATCTGCTCGCCGCCGTGCCGTCGGTCGTGTACGGGCTGTGGGGCGTGTACGTGCTGATCCCGAAGCTGCTGCCGGCCGAGAAGTGGTTTGCCAGCACGTTCTCGTTCATTCCGTTCATCGGTGGCGGGACAGTCACCGGCCCCAACTACTTCATCGCCGGGCTGATTCTGGCGATCATGATCCTGCCGATCGTCTCGGCGATCTCCCGTGAGGTGCTGGCCACGGTCCCGTCCGAGCACAAGGAGGCCGCGCTCGCGCTGGGGGCCACCCGTTGGGAGATGATCCGGATGGCGGTGCTCCCCTACGCGCGACCAGGTATCACCGGCGGCGCGATGCTGGGTCTCGGGCGCGCCCTCGGGGAGACGATCGCGGTCGTGCTGGTGATCGGCAACGCGCCGGTGATCGGCCACAACCTGTTCACCCAGGGCTACTCGCTCGCCGCGGTGATCGCCGCCGAGTTCGGGGAGGCGGCGGCGACGCCGATTCACAGCTCGGCACTGTTCGCGGCCGGGCTGGTCCTGTTCGTGCTGACGCTGTTCGTCAACATCCTCGCCCGCTGGTTCGTGGCCCGCGGCGTGCGCGGCCGGCGCAACACCGGCGGGACGGGCCTCGCGGTTGCCCTGACGGTGGAGGAGTCTCAGTGACCCCAGATGCGCTCGCGCCGATCAGTGCGCGCCGCCGGCGGACGGACAAGATCATGCGCGGCTCCCTGATCGCCGCCACCGTGATCGCGCTGATCCCGTTGGCACTCGTGATCTACTACCTGCTGCTGAAGGGACTGGGCAGCATCAGCGGGAGCTTCTTCACCACCGATCCGAACGGGAACTTCTTTGGAAACCCGGGCGGGATCCGCAGCGCGATCCTCGGCACGCTGGAGATCATCGCGCTGGCGTCCCTGATCGCGATCCCGATCGGGATCGGCGTGGCGCTCTACCTGACCGAGTACGGCAAGCAGTCGCGGTTCGCGAATCTGGTGCGCTACTTCATCGATGTGATGACGGGCGTCCCATCGATCGTGTTCGGGCTGTTCATCTACATCGTGCTGGTCATCTCGCACGTCGGCGGCAATTTCACCGGTTGGAAGGGCTCGGTCGCAGTCTCGCTGTTGATGCTCCCGATCGTGGCCCGCGCGTCGGAGGTGGTGCTGCTGCTGGTCCCCGACTCGCTGCGGGAGGCCGCGCTGGCGCTCGGCGCTCCCCGCTGGCGGGTGGTGACCAAGGTGGTCCTGCCGACCGCGCTGCCCGGGCTGGTGACCGGCTCGCTGCTGGCGGTCGCGCGCGGCATGGGCGAGACCGCCCCGCTGCTGTTCACCACCGCCGGAGCGTTCGGGGCCACGGCCAACCTCGGGGCGCAGATGAACGCCCTGCCACTCCAGATTTTCACCGACATAACCTCGCCCCGCAATATCATCGTCGCCCGCGCCTGGGGCGCCGCGCTGACCTTGGTCGCGCTCGTCCTGATCCTCAACCTCGCCGCGCGAGCGATCGCCCGAAGGAGCCGCCTGGCATGATCCCACCTGACACCAACACCAAGGAGCCAGCCGACATGTCGACAGCCGGGCGCCCGTCGCAGCCAGCAGCGCAGAGCGCCCCACAGTCCGCGGATCGGTATGCCGCCAGAGACAGCTCCGGGCACGCCGTCAAGGTCAAGGGTCTGCACGCCTACTACGGCCAGCAGGAGGCGATCAAGGGCATCGATATCGACTTTCATCCCAACGAGGTGACCGCGATCATCGGACCGTCGGGATGCGGGAAGTCGACCATGGTCCGCTGCATCAACCGCATGCACGAGGAGATTCCCGGCGCACGAGCGGAGGGGAGCATCACGCTCGACGAGCTCGACCTCTATGCCTCCGGCGTCGACGTGACCTCCGTGCGACGACTGATCGGGATGGTGTTCCAGAAGCCCAACCCGTTTCCGACGATGTCGATTTTCGACAACGTGGCCGCGGGTCTGCGCCTGACCGGCGAGAAGGGGGGCGACCTGCGCGAGCAGGTACACCGAGCGTTGCGCTCGGTCGGGCTGTGGGAAGAGGTCAAGGACCGCCTCAGCGAGCCGGGGACCGGGCTCTCGGGAGGCCAGCAGCAGCGCCTGTGCATCGCGCGGACGATCGCTGTCGAACCAGAGGTGATCCTGATGGACGAGCCGTGCTCGGCGCTTGACCCGATCGCGACGCTGAAGGTCGAGGAGCTGATCGCCGAGCTCGTGGAGCGCTACACGATCGTGATCGTCACGCACAACATGCAGCAGGCGGCGCGCGTGGCCACCTCGACCGTGTTCATGCTTGATGGTGAAGTCGTCGAGCACGCCCCGACCAATGACGTGTTCACCAACCCCTCAGACGAGCGCACCGAGCGCTACGTCACTGGGAAATTCGGCTAGGGAGACGTGATGCGAGGGTTTGTCAACGAATTCACTGGGAAATTCGGCTAGGGAGGCGTGATGCGAGGGTTTGTCAACGAATTCCCTGGGAAGTTCGGCTAGCGATATGCAAGAGACCAGGCATCAATTTCGTGAGGACCTCAAGGAGCTCGAGCGCCAGACCCTGGGCGGACTGGACCTGGTGATCGGCCAGCTGGATCGCTCGCTGGAGTCGATCAGCTACCAGGACGTGGAGCTGGCGTCGATGGTGGTTGCCGACGACGACCGGATCGACGGGCGCTATCTGGAGGTCCACCAGGGGATCCTGTCGCTGCTGGCGCGCCAGGCGCCGGTGGCCGGTGACCTGCGGATCGTGGCGGCCCTGCTGCACATGATCCGCTGCGTGGAGCGGATGGGCGACCAGTGCGTGAACATCGCCAAGCTCGTTCCGCTGTCCGGCTACGAGGCACCGAAGGATAAGGACATCCTTGACTTGATCGAGCGGATGGGGCGCCTCGCCCGTGACCAGGTCACTCAGGCGCGCGACGCGTTCGCCAAGCGCAACGTGGAGATGGCCCAGGATCTCGTCCGTCAGGACGCGGAGATCAACCGCCTCAACCGTGCGATCTTCAGGCGGGCGGTGGAGGTCGGCGACGACCTGGAGGTCCGCGAATGGGCGATGTTCATGATCCTCGTGGCGCGCTGTCTGGAGCGTGTGGGCGACAACACGGTCGACATCGCCGAGCAGACGGTATTCGTCGTGACCGGTCTGTTCCGCGAGATGGCCGACGCACCGTCGACGCCGAACACGGCGCGACCGGCAGCCTGACGCCCCGACCGGCGGCCTGACGGCTCCCGTCCGGAGGCTCGCAGCCAGGGGTTTCCGCTGGACGACGCCGGTTTTCGGCAGGACGGTGAGGCGGCCAAGATTTGGACACGGGGCCAATGACCCGGTTAATTGCCGCGGCTACCTTTTCCCAATGCGCACACGGCCGCCCCAGATCGTGGCGTTTGGCGGAGGCGGCTTCTCCATGGAGTGGGGCAACCCGCTGCTCGATGACCACGTGCTCGCACTGGCCGGCGTCAAACGTCCCAAGATCTGTTTCCTACCGACCGCCAGCGGCGATGCTGACCACTACGTGGTGCGGTTCTACCGCGCCTTCCCGGCATCCCGCTGCCAGCCTTCCCACATCTCCCTGTTCCGGCGTGAGACCGGCGTCGGGGATCCCCGTGGCCACCTGCTCGACCAGGACGTCATCTATGTCGGCGGTGGCAGCCTGGTCTCGCTGCTGGGCACCTGGCGGGCGCACGAGATCGATCTGGCGCTGCACGAGGCATGGCGCGCGGGGGCGGTGTTGTGCGGTGGCTCGGCTGGATCGCTGTGCTGGTTCTCGCACGCGGTGAGTTCGTTTCACGAGGGAGCTCCACGCCGGATGGAAGGGCTCGGGTTCCTGCCCTGGAGCAACGCCGTGCACTACGCCGACGAGCCCGGGCGCCGGAGCGCGTTCATCGACGCGGTGGCGGACGGAATGCCCGCCGGCTTCGGCGTGGGCGACGGCGCGGCGCTGCACTTTGTCGGCACCGACCTCGCCGAGGTGGTCTCCTCCAAGCCCTGCGCGCGCGCGATGTATGTGTGCGCGGACGGTGACGGCGGCGCGGTGGAGCGAGAGCTGCCGGTGCGCTTCCTGGGCGAGGCCGCCGCCGAGGACGCCGAGCGCCTGAATCCCGCACTGGTGAGTGGCGGGGCGCTGGCGGCGTGAGGTCGCCGGGAGTCAGGCGCCCGTGCGCGGAGAGCGCGCGTGCGCCATCCTGGCAAGTTGTGTCAGATAAGCCGGGCGACCGCCGCCGCGTCCTGGCCATGGGTGGCGGCGGGTTCACGATGCAGGAGCGCACTTCGGCGCTTGACCGTCTCGTGCTGACGATGACCGGCGAGCCCGTGCCGAAGGTCTGCTTCCTGCCGACGGCCAGCGGAGATCCGCGTGAGCAGACCACCCGCTTCTATGAGCGATTCGGCTCCTGGCCCTGTGAGCCGAGCATCCTGTCGCTGTTTCACCTCGGGCGCGACCGGATCGATCCGATCAAGCACCTGCTCGCCCAGGACGCGATCTACGTCGGCGGCGGCTCGATCCGTAACATGCTCGCGGTCTGGCGTGAGCACGGCGTCGATCAGGCGATGCGCGCGGCGTGGGAGTCCGGAGTCGTGCTCACCGGACTGAGCGCCGGGGCGATGTGCTGGTTTGCGGGCGGGATCACGATGAGCGGCGGCGCGCCGGAGGCGGTCGTGGGTCTTGGCCTGCTCCCGGGCAGCCTGTCGGTCCACCTCGACAGCGAGCCGGAGCGCCGTCCGGTGTATCGCGCCGCAGTGGCCGCGGGCGAGCTGCAGTCCGGCTACGCGCTTGACGACAGCGCCGCGGTGGTGTTCCACGGCACGCGGCTGACGGCGTGCGTTGCCTCCCGCCCGGGCGCCCGGGTGCTGCGGGTGCAATCGGATGGCGCCGGCGGCGCGGATGAGCGAGAGCTGCCGGTTCGCGTTCTGACCGGCACCGGCGCCGGTGCCAGCGCCGGGCTGGAGGAGTCCCACGGTGTGTCTGAGCTGCGGGCGCTACGGGCCGGGCGTCGCCGCTGGGACTAGCTGGCCAGTGCGGTCCGAGCACCGAACCGTCAGGCGCTGCGCGGACGGCGCCGCAGGAATAGCAACGCGGTGGCGATCAGCACCGCTGCGGCGCCCAGGCCGATCACCAGTCCAACGCTGGAGCCGCCAGCGCTTCCGGTGGATGACCCCGGCGCGCCCTTGATCGGATGCCCTGCTGCCGCGCCGAGCTTGGCCACTGCCGAGATTGCGGCCTTGGCCAGGTCGGTGCTGGTGACGCCGGCCGGCTTGGGCAATGCGATCGCCGCGCCCTGGATCGCACGGTCGACGCCCTGAACGCCGTAGCCGGCGGCCATCACCACCAGCAGTGGCTGCTTGGTCTGGAAGCTGACCTCCTGATCGAGGAAATCGGCGTACTTCTGGGGGTGGCCGAACAGATCCGGGATCACCCCGAGATCGACGGGCGAGGCGATCAGCGCGACCTTGATCGGGAAGCCGGCACGCTCGGCGGCCACGGTCTCGGCGTTGAGCTGTTTCTGGACTCCGGGCGATACCGGCGGTGTGTATGGATAGAAGACGTTCTCGCCCAGGAGCACGTCGCTGGCGGGATCGCCGTCGGCCCGAGCGGGGCTCGGCGTGATCGAGCCGCTCAGCAGTACGGCGCCCAGCGCGAGGGCGAGTAGCCACGGAAACGATGCGCTGAAGGCTGGGCGGGCCACGCCGACAGGTTAGAGCGGCCGCGGAGGAGATATTTATGGCGCGGCGTAGCCGGATGCGGCCACTTAGAGCCGGGGGGAAGGTGTAGCGCTGGTGGGGCAGGACGGCACCGTCGACGTCCGGCACGATCCCGATCCCGGACGGCACCGGCATCACCAAACGATGGGCGTAGAGCTCCAGGTGTGGAGCTCATCGCCTCAACTGTAATCCGCGAGCCCTATCCTCACCCCAACATTGGCCGGCCAGAAGTCCAAGCGAGGTTCGCGCAAGCGGCGCACCCATCCGACGGCGCCGCGGCCGGTGCCGTCCACACGGCGTGAGCTGCGCGCCGAGCGCAAGATCGTGGCCGACCGGCACCGGCGTCGCGGTCAGCGCCAGCTGGGCCGTGAGGGTGAGCGGCCTCCGAGTCCGTTCGGTGGGTTGCCGATCTCCGAGCTGGCGATCCTGGCCGGATTCATCTCGGCCCTGATCGGAGTTATCAAGGGTGGGGGACCCGCGCTGATCGTCGGGGTCGTGGTGTGCGCGCTGGGGGTGATCGAGGTGACCGCCCGCGAGCATTTCGCCGGCTATCGCTCTCATACGACACTGCTGGCGGCGATGCCGGCGGTGGGCGTCGAGGTGGGGCTGGTGGCGGCGTTCGGCGAGCCGCACCAGCGGGCGCTGCTGCTGCTGGCGGTCGTGCCCGTCTACGGGCTGGGCTTCTGGCTGCTGCGCCGCCGCTTTCTGGTCGCCCGCCAGGCCCGAGTCGCGCGGCCGCCGGCGCCGTAGTCGAGGCTCACAGCCCCAGAACCCCTCAATGGCTCCTGACTGGCTCGCGACCGGCGGGCTCGCCGAACACCGGCGCCGAGCCCTGATCCTCGCCGACCGCGACCGTGGGCAGATGCAGGGTGAACAGCGCGCCGCCGTCCGGCGCGTTGACGACGTCAGCGTGGCCGCCGTGCTGCTCGGTCACCTGGCGCACGATCGCCAGCCCGAGTCCTGAGCCCTGGCTACCGCGCGCGCCGGTGCCGCGGAAGAAGCGATCGAACACATAGGGCAGATCCTGCTCGGGGACGCCGGGGCCGTGATCGCGCACGCGCACGCCGTCGCGGTCGACCGTCACCTCCACCGTGGCGCCGGGGGGAGAGTGGCGGGCGGCATTGTCGAGCAGGTTGTTGACGGCCCGTCCGAGCCGTTCGGGGACGCCATCGACGATCACCGGCTCGAGCTTGCAGTCGAACTCGATCCCGGGAGCGTTGCGTCTGGCACGCGCGACACATTCGTCGACCAGGTTGTCCAGCCGGATGTCGTCAGGGGTACCGACCGGCTCGTCACCGCGGGCGAGCTCGATCAGGTCGCCCACCAGCGCGCTGAGCTCCTCGCTCTGCTCCACCACGTCGGCCAGCAGCCGGCGGCGATCATCGGGCTCCAGCTCGCCGCCTGCCAGCAGCACCTCGATGTTGGTGCGCAGGCTGGTGACCGGCGTGCGGAGCTCGTGCGAGGCGTCGGCGACCAGCTGGCGCTGGGCGCGCACGGACTCGTCCAGCGCGGCGCGGGAGCTCTCTAGGCGATCGAGCATCGAGTTGAAGCGGGTTGCCAACTGGCCCACCTCGTCGTCGGCTCGTACCAGCAGCCGACTGGTCAGATCCTCGGTCTCGCCGATGTGCTGGGCGGCCTGGGCGACCTCACCGAGCGGCGCCAGCACGCGGCGCGACGCCAGGCGCCCGAGCGCCGCGGCGAGCGCGATGCCGCCTGCGAACAGGAGTAACAGGATCAGGCGCAGGTGGGTGAGGATATGGTCGACCTGCGCCAGCGGGCGCGCGAGCTGGACGGCCACCGGCACCTCGCCTCCAGGCGTGTTGGCGGTGTCGTGGAAGGTGTAAACGCGCAGGTGGCTGCCGTCGATGGTGACGTCATAGAGTTGCCCACCGGCCTGGCCCGTGGCGACATTGCGCGTGGCCGAGTCGACCGGCAGGGTGATCCCGCCGCTAACGGGCACCACCGACCCGGTGGTGGACACGATCTGCGCGTACGGAGCCCGGCCGCCGGCGTTGGCCGGGAGCCCTGGGAATCCGCCGCCCCCGAGCGCGAAATTGCCGTCGCGCTTCACCTGCACGGCCTGGGCCTGCAGCGCGCTGTCGACCTGACCGCGCAGCTGGCCCCGAACCACCATGTAACAGGCGACCACGGCGATCAGGATCGCGGCTCCCACCGACGTCGCGGCGATCAGCGTGAGTCGCTTGCGCAGGGACACGACGGCTCTCAGATCAGTCGCGCAGGACGTAGCCGACGCCGCGCACGGTGTGCAGCAGCCGCGGCTCACCGCCGGCCTCGGTCTTGCGGCGCAGGTAGCCCATGTAGACGCCAAGCGCGTTGGAGGTGGGACCGAAGTCATATCCCCACACGTTCTCGAAGATCGTCGTGCGGGTAAGGACCTGGCGGGGGTGGCGCAGGAAAAGCTCCAGCAGCAGGAACTCGGTCCGCGACAGATCGATCAGCCGCTCGCCCCGGCGAACCTCGTGGGCGATCGGGTCGAGCACGAGGTCGCCGTAGCGCAGCGCCTCGCCGTCGGCGCCGTCTCCGGCCCGGCGCAGCAGCGCCCGCAGCCGTGCCTGCAATTCGCGCAGCGCGAACGGTTTGACCAGGTAGTCGTCGGCGCCGACGTCCAGGCCCTCGACGCGGTCATCGATTGCATCCCGAGCGGTCAGCATCAGCACGGGCGTGCGGTCGCCCGCCTGACGCATGCGCCGACAGACCTCCAGGCCGTCGAGCCGGGGCATCAGGACGTCGAGGATCACGGCGTCGGCGGGCGACGCGGCCAGCGCGTCGAGTGCCTCCTCACCGTCGGCGGCGAAGGCCACCTCGTAGCTCTCCAGCCGTAGCGCGCGCTCCAGCGCCCGCCTCACGGCAGGTTCGTCGTCGACCACCAGTACGCGCGCCATGCACGCAATGATCGCGCGTGCGTGTAAAAGTTGCTGAAGAAGCGGCGGAATCGCCCAGAGGGCGATTCCATTGGTTGGTCGCCCAGGGGGTGATCAACCCGGTTGGCGGCGCCTCGAGGGGATCGCCTGGCGGCGATTTGAGTTGATTGATCGCCCAGGGGCGATCAACCGGAGTCCCGCGCGCCCTCCCTCGGCGCCGAGGGCGGAGGCCTAAGACTGGCTGGCGAGCTGGCCGGACTGGATTAGCTCCACCAGCTGCTTGCTCTGCAGCCGGATCACCGATCCGTCCTCGAGCTCAATCGCCGGCATCAGCTTCTGACCGGTCAGTGCGATGTACTCGGTTCGCTTGCTGCGCGGGAACGCCGGGTGCTTGACGATCTCATACGAGATACTCGCCTCGTCGAGCGCGTGCTGAACCTTCCAGCAGGGATGCGGTCCCTTGACCCACATCGCTCCGCACCTGTGCAGCTTCACGGCCATCAGATCCCCCTCGTAGTTAGCCTGCGCGCAGCGTAGACGGTGACGCTGTGGCGTGTAAGTTGCCGGCGCGATGCAACCGCCGCCGAGCTGGAGCGAGCGACTGTTCGCGCTCTATTACCCACACCTGGCCGCGCGGGCCGAGGAGGCCGGCCTGCGGAAGATCCGCCGCCGGCTGATCTCCCACGCTTGGGGTGACACGCTGGAGGTCGGCGCCGGCACCGGGCTGAACCTCGACCACTACCCCGCGGCCGTGGGCAGGCTGGTGTGCAGCGAGCCCAGCCCGCCGATGCTCTCTCGGCTTCGCCAGGCGCTTGCGGACCGCCCCGCGACGGGGCGATCGTGCGAGATCGTCCGGGCCGACGTGCAGACGCTGCCGTTCGCCGACCAGAGCTTCGACACGGTGCTCTGCACCTGGGTGCTGTGCTCGGTGGACGATCCGCGCCGGGCCCTGAGCGAGATCGCCCGCGTGCTGCGTCCGGGCGGGCAGTTCCTGTTCCTGGAGCACGTGCGCGCTCCGGAGGGCAGCTGGCTGGGGCGTTTTCAGGATCTCGTCCAGCGCCCGCATCGCGCCCTGGCCGCCGGCTGTCATCCCAATCGCCGGACGGAGGCACTGATCGAGCAGTCGCCGCTGGTGTTGCAATGGTTGGCGCACGAGCGACAGCCCAGCCTGCTCGTGACCGTGCGACCAACAATCCTCGGCTCGGCCCGGCGTCCCGCCCCTCAGCCGGACGGCTGAACCGCTGAGCCGGGCGTCTGATCGCTGAGTTCGAGCAGAACCGGCGCGTGATCGGAGGGCTTTGCGCCCTTGCGGTAATCGCGGTCGATCCCGCAGCTGAGCAGGGCGGCGTCGAGCTGCTCGTCGACCATCAGCAGGTCGATCCGCAGGCCAAGACCGCGATGAAAGTGACCCTGGCGGTAGTCCCACCAGGTGAACTGCACCTCCTTGGGGTGCAGGCGCCGGTAAGCGTCGATCAGGCCCTGGACGAGGATCTGCTCCAGCCGTGAGCGCTCGTCGGGCGTTACGTGGGTGGAGTGCGAAAACGCCGCCGGGTCATAGACATCGAGATCGGACGGGGCGATGTTCATGTCGCCGGCGATCAGCCGCAGCGCAGGCCGCATGGCGCTCGCCCGCCTGGCCATGGCCTCCAAGAACGAGAGCTTGCGCGCGAACTCCGGACTTTCCAGGTCGCGGCCGTTGGGTACGTACACACTGGCGAAGCGGATCCCGGCGACGGTCGCCTCGCACCACCGGGCCTCGGTCGCGACCGGCTCACCGGGAAGCCCCAGCCGGGGCTCGCTGAGCGCCAGCCCGGATCGAGCCAACAGCGCGACCCCGGCCCACTGCCCGGCGGAGTGATGGACCGCGGCGTAGCCGGCCTGCGTCAACTCGTCCTTGGGAAAGGCCCGTGGCGTGCACTTGGTCTCCTGCAGGCAGACGACGTCAGGGCGGTGCTCGGCGAGCAGCTCCAGCACGCGCGGCAGGCGGGCGCGCAGAGAGTTGACATTCCAGGTGACGACGCGCATCGGACACATCTTCGGCGATCATCATGGCCGGTGCCGCCTGACAAGCTGGGTCGCTACCGCGCCAAGCGCGACTTCCAATCCACCTCCGAGCCCGCCGGGAGCGCACGGGCGTTGCGCCCCACCCGCCCGGCGGCGCGATTCGTCGTCCAGGAGCACCACGCCACCCGCCTGCACTGGGATCTGCGGCTTGAGCACGACGGCGTGCTGGCCTCCTGGGCAATCCCGAACGGAATCCCCCCGGATCCGTCCGAGAACCGTCTCGCCGTGCACACCGAGGACCATCCGCTGGAGTACCTGGAGTTCGAAGGCGAGATCCCGGCCGGCGAGTATGGGGCCGGCACGATGCGGATCTGGGATCACGGCACGTTCGAGCTGCACAAGTGGGAGCCGCGCAAGGTCGAGGTGAGCTTCCACGGCGAGCGGCTGACCGGTCGCTACGGCCTGTTCCCGATCGGATCACAGCCGGACGGCAAAGGTCAGGACTGGATGATCCACCGCATGGGACCGCGAGCCGATCGCGAGCGGCGCCCGATGCCCGAGCACCTGGTGCCGATGCTGGCGGGCGCGGGCGAGCTGCCCAGCCCCGAATCGGGGTGGGCGTTCGAGGTCAAATGGGACGGGGTGCGCGCGATCGCCTACGTAAAGCCGGGGCGCCTGCGCCTGGAGAGCCGCAACCTGCGGGAGATCACCGACGGCTATCCCGAGCTTCGCGGCCTGCTGGGGCAGCTGGGGATGCGCGATGCGGTGCTCGACGGCGAGATCGTGGCCTTCGACGACGACGGACGCCCGAGCTTTGAACGGCTGCAGCGGCGGATGCACGTCACGGCTGCATCCGCGGTGCGCCGGCTGGCGGCCAGTACGCCGGTCGTCTATGCGATCTTCGATCTGCTCTACCTCGACGGTCACCCGCTGCTGGAGTTGCCCTACCACGAGCGGCGCTCGAGGCTCGAGGCGCTCGAGCTCGGCGGCCCGGCCTGGCGGGTCCCGGCGGCGCACCGGGGGAATGGCGCCCGGCTGCTGGAGGCCACGCGAGCCCAGCGCCTGGAGGGCATCGTCGCCAAGCGGCTTGACTCGCGCTACGAGCCGGGACGCCGGACCGGGGCCTGGGTGAAGGTCAAGCACACGTTGCGTCAGGAACTGGTGATCGGCGGCTGGCTGCCCGGCGAGGGCCGGCGCACCGATCGGATCGGAGCGCTGCTGATGGGCCACTATCAGGACGGCGCGTTTCGCTACGCGGGGCGGGTCGGGACCGGGTTCACCGACCAGACGCTCACCGACCTCGCCACCCGCCTGGCGCCACTGCGCACCGACGCGAACCCGTTTGTGGCGGCGCCCAAGCTCCCGCGCAACGCCGTGTTCGTGACGCCGAAGCTGGTCGCCGAGATCGAGCTGAGGGAGTGGACGTCAGAGGGGGTGATGCGAGCCCCCTCCTACAAGGGGCTGCGGGAGGACAAGGCGGCTGAGGACGTGGTCCTGGAGGGCGCGGCGGCCAAGCCGCCCGCCCGTCGTGCCGCCAAGCCGCCCGCCCGTCGTGGCGCCGGCCCAAACGCCCGCGTCGCCAGGCCGCCCGCCCGGGGTGGCGCCAGAAGCTCCGCATCCGGCGCTTCCCCGGACTCCCCCCAGCAGCTGTTCGACGAGGTGAAGCGCCTCCCGGATGGCTCGCTGGCGGTGCTGGCCGACGGGCGCCGGCTGAAGATCACCAACTGGGACAAGGTCCTGTTCGAGGCGGCCGGGTTCACCAAGGGTGACCTGATCGCCTACTACGCTCGCGCGGCGCCGACGCTGGTGTCGCACGTGCGTGACCGTCCGCTGACGCTCAAGCGCTATCCCAACGGCGTCGCCGGCGAGTACTTCTATGAGAAGCAGTCACCGTCTCACCGCCCCGATTGGGTTCAGACGGCGAGAATCGGCTCGATCGACTACACGCTGGCGCAGGATCGCCCCACCCTGATCTGGCTGGCCAACCTCGCCGATGTCGAGCTGCACACGTCGCTGTCACTGGCCCGGGCGCCGCAGCGGCCGACGATGCTCGTGTTCGACCTCGACCCCGGTCCTCCGGCGGGCATCCTGGACTGCTGTGAGGTGGCACTCGTGCTGGAGGGGCTGTTCGCGCAGCTGGGACTCGAATCTGCCGTGAAGACATCGGGCTCGAAGGGAATGCAGGTCTACCTACCGCTGAACGTCGATGTCACCTACGGACAGACCAAGCCGTTCGCGCGCCGGGTGGCCGAGTTGCTGGAGCAGCGCCTGCCGGAGCTGGTGGTCTCTCGGATGACCAAGCGGTTGCGGCCCGGCAAGGTGCTGGTCGATTGGAGCCAGAACGATGCGCACAAGACGACTGTGAACGTCTACTCGGTGCGCGGGTTGGCCCGCCCTACGGTTTCCACGCCGGTCGGCTGGGACGAGGTCAGGCACTGCCGGGAAGCCGGCGACGCGGAGCTGCTGAGCTTTGAGACCGAGCAGGTGCTCGATCGGATCGACCAGCACGGCGACCTGTTCGCCTCGACGCTCAGCACAACGCAGCAACTGCCCCGGGTCTGATCTGCAACCCGTCGCCGCCGCCGCAAGTACGCTCGCATTCGAGCGACCTCACGGGGACGAGCACCAGTGCCTGCCGAGAAGGGCGATCGGCTAGGGTCGGCCTGGTGCACCAGGCCATGTCCGTACCGATCTTGATAACCGGCTGCTCGTCTGGAATCGGCCATGCCACGGCCGAGCTGCTGGTGGGCAACGGCCACCTCGTGTATGCGACCGCGCGCCGGGCCGAGGCGATCGCCGACCTCCAGCGGGCCGGGGCGCGGACGCTCGCGCTCCAGGTCGGCGACGAGGACTCGATGCGCGCTGCCGTCGAGGCGGTGGAGCGCGACCACGGCGCCGTCGGCGTGCTGGTCAACAACGCGGGGTACGCGGTCAGCGGAGCGATCGAGGCGGTGTCGCTGCAGGCAGTGCGCGACGAGTTCGAGACCAACCTGTTCGGCAGTTTGCGCATGGCGCAACTCGTGCTCCCGGCAATGCGCGCTCGCCGCAGGGGACGGATCATCGACGTCAGCTCGGTTGCCGGCCGTGTGACGATGCCGGGTGCGGGCGCCTACGCCGCATCGAAGTACGCGATCGAGGCGCTCAGCGACGCGCTGCGCTTCGAGGTCAGTGGCTTCGGCGTGAGCGTGATCGTGATCGAGCCCGGCCCGATCCGCACCGCTTTCACCGCCACCGCCAACGCGGCCCTGGCCGGCGACGGCGGTGGCCCGTACGGTGCCTACCACGCCGCGGTGGCCAAAGCCGACGCTGAGACCGACGAGAGCTTCATCGCCGGCAAGCCCGATCAGGTGGCGCAGGCGATCGAACGCGCGATCACCGCGGCGCGCCCCCGTTCGCGCTACCGGGTCACGCCGATCGCCCGCGTTCTCCCGGTGCTGCGCGGCGTGCTCGGCGACCGCGGATTCGACAGATTCCTGCGCACTCAGATCAAGCCCCCCGGCTGACGGGCGTGCTGATGTGAAAGCTCCGTTCGTGTCGTCATTAGGATGAAGTCCGAGATGGATCCGATCACGATGCGGAATCGACTGCTGGTCGCCACCGGGATGTGGAAGGAGGCGACCGGGGAGCCGCTCCCGCGCATGGACCCCGGCGACCCCGCCGACCAGATCCAGAGCTTCGAACTGCGGCTCGTGGACCGGCTGTGGGAAAGCGCCACGCCTGAGAACGCGCGTGAGATCGCCGACCGCACCTGGGACCTGGTCCACGACCGGCCCGACACTGACCCGGTCAAGCGCCGCGTGGTCGAGTGCCATGAGGCGCTGGCGCGGATCACCCGTCTCGGCGACTGAGGCGCCCGCCCGGGAGCCGCGGTGCGCCCGCCCTCGGGACCGGGGCTGCGCCTAGCTGAGTACCGGCGGTGCTATCTGCGCCGGCCCAAGCGCCGGCGCGGCGGGCTCGCGCGGAAGCCCGGCCGCCGCGTATGCGTCGGCCTCGTCGAGCGTTTCGTGCTCGAGCAGTGCATTGACGAGCGCGTCGAGGTTGGAGCGATGTGACTTGAGCAGTTCGGTCGTCTCAGACTGCGCCTTCTCGACGATCCGGCGAACCTCCTCGTCGACCAGGCGCTGCGTCTCGGCCGATGTCTCGGACACGCCCGGCAACAACGGTCCCATGCCGTCGGCCGGAATCACCGCCACCGGGCCGATCGCGGTGCTCATGCCCCACCGGCCGACCATGTAGCGCGCGATCCGAGTGAGCTGCTGGATGTCTGACTCGGCGCCCGTGGTGAGATCGCCCAGCACGATCTGCTCGGCTACGCGGCCCCCGAGCGCTACCTTGATCTGGGCCAGCAGGTGGCGCTCATCGAGGTTGAAGCGGTCGGCGTCGGGCGCTGAGAAGGTCACGCCCAGCGACATCCCGCGCGGGATGATCGAGACCTTGCGCACCGGGTCCGCTCCCGGCGTCAGCATTCCGACCAGCGCGTGACCCGATTCGTGGTAGGCGGTGCGCCGGCGATCGTCCTCGGTGAGCATCACCTTGCGCTCGGCGCCGAGCACGATCCGCTCCAGCGCGTCTGAGAAGTCGCCGCGGGTGACCTTCGCGTGCCCGTGGCGGGCGGCGAGCAGCGCGCCCTCGTTGACCAGGTTGGCCAGGTCGGCGCCGACCATTCCAGGGGTGGAGGCGCCGATCGAGCTCAGATCGACCTCGGCGGCGAGCGGCACCGAGCGCGAGTGCACCCGCAGGATCGCCTCGCGACCGGCGCGGTCCGGTGGCACGACGACGACGCGCCGGTCAAAGCGGCCGGGTCGCAGGAGCGCCGGATCGAGGACCTCGGGTCGGTTGGTCGCCCCCAGCACGATCACGCTGGTGCGCGGAGCAAAGCCGTCCATCTCGGTGAGGATCTGGTTGAGGGTCTGCTCGCGTTCGTCGTGGCCACCGGAGAACTGCGGGCCACCACCGGAGCGCGAGCGGCCGATCGCGTCCAGTTCGTCGATGAAGATGATCGACGGCGCGGCCGTCTTGGCCTGGGCGAACAGGTCACGTACGCGGGAGGCGCCGACGCCGACGATCATCTCGACGAACTCTGACGCCGACATCTGAAAGAACGGCACGCCCGCCTCGCCGGCCACCGCCCGCGCCAGCAGCGTCTTGCCGGTTCCGGGCGGGCCGCTGAGGAGCACGCCGCGCGGAATCCTGGCCCCCAGTGCCAGATACTTGTCGGGGTTCTTGAGGAAATCGACGATTTCGGTCAGCTCCTCCTTGGCCTCGTCGATCCCTGCCACGTCCTCAAAGGTCACCGGCTGCTCGGACGCCTCCGCCCGCCGGGCACGCGAGCGCCCGAAGGACATCAGCCCGCCGGCTCCACCAGCCCCGGCGGCCGCGCGGCGGGCGAACATCACAAACAGCGCTACGAGCAGCAGCGTCGGGCCGAACCCGAGCACGAGACTGACGAGCAGCGAGGGACCGGCGTTGGGAGCCTTGGCGTCGATGATCACGTTCGCGCTCTGCAGCTCGCTGTCGAGCTGGGAGTAGTTGGCAAACGACGGGACCTGGGTGGAGAAGTTGGTCGTCGGCTGGACGCTGGCGTCGTTGGACGGGTAGCGGACCGCCTGCTTGAACGTGCCCTGGATCGCGTCGCCGGTGGAGGAGATCTCCTTGACGTTCTTGGCCTTGACCTGATTGAGGAAGGTGGGGCTGTAGGGGACCCTTACGGGTGCGTTCGGCTGAAGCGCCCGCGAGGAGATCCACAGGTTCAGCGCCAGCAGCCCAACCACCAGCACGGCGATCCACCAGCGCGACCGCGGCCCGGCCGGAGCAGGGGTCCGGTCCTGGCGGGCGCCCCGCCCGTCGGGTGCCGGGGTCACCTTCCAGCCGGGAAAGCCCGGGGGGCGGGCTCCGTCTCGGCCCCGGGGCGGAGCCGGGCGGCGGGACGGTTCATCGGTCATCTGAGAATTGTGGCAGCCCGAGTCAGCCTGTTTCGATCCTCGTCCTGAATGAGTCCGCTCCCTCGACACTGGCCCCGGCAGCGCTGGCCCGGTCAGATAGCCAGCGGTCAGACGTGACCACGCGCACCGCGCCCGGCTGGGGATCGGCGCGCAGACGGCGGATGATCTCGTCATCGGCGGCGTCGGACTTCGGCTTCGGAGCGTGGGCGATCTCGATCACCGTCGAGCGGATCGGTGGCGACGGCCGGCGCTCGAACACCACCACGACATCCTCGTTCTCGGCGACCGCCCATCTCTCGAGCAGGTCGACGAGCCGCAGCATCGCGGCATCGCGGTCCCGCCACCACCCGTCGGGACGGGTGCCGATCACGTTCATACCGTCGACGAGCCAGTGCACGGCTCCAGCGTATGGCACGCGGTCGGACGCCCGTCAGCGATTGTCGTCCCTGGGTGGACAGCGGCCGGTCAGCGATCGTCGTCCTTGGGTGGGCGGCGGCCGCGCTTGCGCTCGGCCTGACGGCGCTTGGCCTCGAGCCTGCGCTGTACCGAACCGTGGCTGGGGCGCGTGGCGTGGCGGGGGCGTGAGACGGCCAGCGCGGCCGACAGGCGGCGTGCGAGGCGGGCCAGCGCCAGCTCCCGGTTGCGCGCCTGGCTGCGGCCGTCCTGAGCGACGGCGACTACGCGATTGCCCAGCCGCGCGGTGACCCGGCGCTTCTGCTCCTCGCTCAGCGCGGTAGAGGCGGCCACGTCGAACACCGCCTCGATGCGCGAGTCGGTCACGTTGGCGTGCTGGCCGCCCGGGCCCGACGAGCGCGAGGCGCGAACGACCACCTCGCGCAGGGGGATGGCGGTGTTGCGGGCGACCGGGATTGGATCCTCCATCGTCCCGGGAAGGATGACGTGTGTCGAGCTTGTGAAGGCGATCCCGGGGCATGGCCGGCCGCGGGCCGCCGTGCTACCGTCCCGCGCCGTAAGGCCGTTTGTCTGACGTACGAGCGGCGGGAAGCAGGTGCAGTCCTCGGGGTTATCGGTATAGACGACCTCCGCGGTAGCAGCACTTGACTACGGAGGAGCACTCCACATGGCAACCGGAACGGTCAAGTGGTTCAGCGACGAGAAGGGTTTTGGCTTCATCACACCCGATGAGGGCAGCCGGGACCTGTTCGTCCACCACTCGAGCATTCAGACCGACGGCTACCGCTCACTCGCGGAGGGCGCGAAAGTGTCCTACGAGGAAGAGGCGGGTCCCAAGGGACCGAAGGCCGTCAACGTCCAAAAGCTCTAGCGCACAATCCCCGCCGGGCTCCAGGCCCGGCACCGAGGACACGAGCGCCTAGCCGCCGATGGCCGACTGGGCAACCATCTCTTCGCTGGCGACCGCGGGTGGCACGCTCGTGCTCGCAGTCGCCACCTTCAGCTCGGTCAGGTCGGCCAACCGTTCCGCGCGTCTGGCCGAACGGTCGCTGATGGTCGGGCTGCGCCCCGTACTGGTTCCGTCCCGTGAGAACGATCCGCGCGAGCGTGTTCGCTTCGGCGACGGCGTGTTGCTGACCGTGCACGGCCACGGCGGCGCGGTGCTGCTCGACGAGGATGAGGAGAACATCTACATGGCGATCGCGCTGCGCAACGGCGGCTCGGGGCTGGCGGTGCTCCACGCCTGGCACGCGGAGCCGCGTGAGACCAGCTTGGACGAGGCGCCTGATGTAGAGGGGTTTCAACGCCAGCAGCTCGACCTCTACATCCCGGCCGGCGACACCGGCTACTGGCAGGGGCGGATCAGCGATCCCAGCAGCCCCAACTTCAAGCGGGTGCGCCAGGCGCTGATCGACCACGTTCCCCTGATGGTCGATCTGGTCTACGGAGACCACGAGGGCGGACAGCGCGATCACGCGCTTTCTGCTCGCTCCCTGGCCCGAAGACGACGGCCACCACGTCGACGGCAAGCGCGCATCGGTGCTCAGGTACTGGTATCTGGACCGGGAGGATCCGCGCTAGCGGAATCGTCCGGCCTGGTCGGGCCCTCAGGCTCGCTCTCGGCGGGCACGGCTCCGGGCACGGCGCCGTCGGCCTGCTTGCGCCGCCAGTCAGACCTGACCTCATCGATCTTGGCCCCGACGCGGTCGCTCTCGCTTTGGAGCCGGTCGGTTTCATGTGCCAGCTCCGCGGCCAGCTGTCCGTGATCTTTCTCGGCCATCGAGCACAGGTTCACCGTCGCGGGCGATCTTCAAACCGTGCGCCTAACTCACGCGCGCTAACCGCGCGTCTGCGCGCCTGCGTAGACTGGTTGAGCAGCTAAGGAAGATGTGAGCCGGTCTACGCGCACTAATATCGAGGGGGTCCCGTGATCAAGGCGGTCGAGGAACGCGAGCGCGTGATCATTCGCTTCGCGGGCGACTCCGGCGACGGCATGCAGCTCGCCGGGACCCGCTTCACTGATGCCACCGCCGTAGTCGGCAACGATCTCGCGACGCTGCCGAACTTCCCCGCCGAGATTCGCGCTCCGGCCGGGACGCTGGCCGGGGTTTCGGCATTCCAGATCCATTTCGCTTCACGGGACATCCTCACCCCCGGGGACGCCCCCAACGTGCTCGTGGCGATGAACCCCGCAGCCCTGAGCGCCAACCTGAAGGAGCTCGAGCGCGGCGCCACGATCATCGTCAACGAGGACGCCTTCACCAAACGCAACCTGGAGAAGGCCGGGTACGGCGCCAATCCGCTCGAGGACGGCTCGCTGCAGGCCCACCGCGTACACCGGATCCCGATGACGAGTCTGACCGTACGGGCTGTGGAGGCGATTGAAGGCGCCTCCAGCCGCGATGCCGGCCGGGCCAAGAACCTGTTCGCGCTGGGGGTCCTGTCCTGGCTCTACGGCCGGCCGACGGATGTCACCAAGCGGTGGATCGAGCGCAAGTTCGCCCGCACCCCGGCGGTGGCGCAGGCCAACCTCGCTGCCTTCAATGCCGGCTGGTCGTTCGGCGAGACCACCGAGCTGCTCGACGTCCAGTACCGCGTCAATCCCGCCACCGACGTGCCGCCCGGCACCTACCGCAACGTCGACGGCACAACGGCACTGTCGCTGGGGCTGATTGCCGCCAGCGTCCGCAGTGGACTGCCGCTGGTGCTCGCCAGCTATCCGATCACGCCTGCCTCCGAGCTGCTGCATGAGCTCTCGCGCCACGCCAGCATCGGTGTTTCGACGATCCAGGCCGAGGATGAGATCGCAGCGGCCGGGATGGCGCTTGGGGCCTCGTTCGGCGGGCGGCTCGGCGTCACCGCCACCAGTGGCCCGGGGATGGACCTGAAGGCCGAGATGATCGGGCTGGCGGTGATGCTCGAGCTGCCGCTGGTCGTGGTCGACGTCCAGCGCGCGGGGCCGTCGACCGGGATGCCCACCAAGACCGAGCAGTCGGATCTGCTGATGGCGCTCTACGGCCGACACGGCGAATCGCCGCTTCCCGTGATCGCGCCGAGCACCTCGGGCGGCTGCTTCTACGCCGCCTTCGAGGCGGCGCGGATCGCGATCCGCTACCGCACGCCGGTGATCCTGCTGTCGGACTCGTTCCTGGCTTCCTCCTCGGAGCCGTGGCTGGTTCCCGACGTCAGCGCCCTGCCGGCGATCGATCCCCATTTCGCCACCGCGCCGGGCGCCGACTGCGGCGAGGGGTTCCTCCCCTACGGCCGTGACGAGCGGCTGGCCCGGCCGTGGGCGATCCCCGGCACGCCGGGTCTCGCGCACCGGATCGGCGGGCTGGAGAAGGCCGACGGAAGCGGGAACATCTCCTATGACGGCGCCAACCACGCCCGCATGACGGAGCTGCGAGCCGCGAAGATCGCCGGGATCTCGGCCGAGATCGCGCCGCTGGTGGTCGATTCGCAGCCGGGGGCGCGGCTGCTGGTGATCGGCTGGGGCTCGACCGAGGGCGCGATCCGCGCCGGCGTGCGCCGGGCGCGCGAGGCGGGTTACAAGGTCGCCAGCGCCCAGCTGCGAAACCTCAACCCGCTGCCCGATAACCTCGGCGACGTGCTGCGATCGTTTGACCGCGTGCTGATCCCCGAGCTGAATTCCGGCCAGCTGGCGCAGCTGCTGCGGGCCAAGTTCCTGATCGACGCCGAGTCCTTTGGCAAGGTCGAGGGACAGCCCCTGTTTGCGTCCGAGATCGAACGAGAGATAGCGGAGCGACAGTGACCGATCCGCAGGGCAACGGTGCGCCAAGCCCGCCCGGTACCGGCAACGGCCACGCGCCCGGCACGGGCCACGGGCACGGCCACGCGCCCGGCAACGGCTCTGCGCACGCTCGCGCTCATGGCGACGCAGACGGCTCCGCCGCAGCGAAGCTGTCCAAGGCCGACTTTCAGTCCGATCAGGAAACCCGCTGGTGTCCAGGCTGCGGCGATTATGCGGTCCTCTCGGCGGTGCAGCAGTTCATGCCCGAGCTGGGAATTCCGCCCGAGCGGATCGTGTTCATCACCGGGATCGGCTGTGCCGGGCGCTTTGCCTACTACATGGACACCTACGGAATGCACGGCATCCATGGTCGGGCTCCGGCACTGGCCACCGGTCTGGCCACCGCTCGCGAGGATCTGTCGATCTGGGTGGTGACCGGTGACGGCGACTCGCTGTCGATTGGTGGCAACCACCTGATCCATGCGCTGCGACGCAATGTTCCGGTCAAGATCCTGCTGTTCAACAACCAGATCTACGGCCTCACCAAGGGCCAGGCGTCGCCCACCTCCGAGTTGGGCAAGATCACCAAGTCGACGCCGTTCGGCGTCGCCGACCATCCGTTTAACCCGATCGCTCTGGCCCTGGGCGCCGAAGCGTCGTTCGTGGCGCGCACGATCGACCGTGACCGCCATCACCTGACCGAGATCCTGCGCGCCGCCGCGCAGCACGAGGGCGCGGCGTTGGTAGAGATCTACCAGAACTGCCCGGTGTTCAACGATGGCGCGTTTGCGGCGCTGACCGACAAGGACACCAGGGACGCGAACCAGATCCGTCTGGCCGCTGGTCAGCCGATCCGCTTCGGCGCGGAATCGGAGCACGGGATCGTGCGCGGAGCGGACGGGAACCTGGAGATCGTCGAGGTGGCCGATGTGGGGGCCGGCGCGTTGCTGGTCCACGATCCTCAGCGCGGTGACCCGGGGCTGGCCTTCTCGCTCTGCAAGTTGGCCGAGACGCCGACCGGGCCCACGCCGATCGGCATCTTTCGTGACGTTCAGCGCCCGGTGTACGGCCGTCATGCGGCGGCCGCGGCGGAGCCCGCCTCCGACGCGCAGCTGGAGGATCTGCTGCTGGCGGGCGACACGTGGACCGTCGCCTGACCGGCGCCCATGAACCCGGCTCGCCCCCCCGGGGACCGTAGGTAGCCTCAGACACATGCGCGTCCCGGATATCGAACTGCTGTGGTGGGAGGGTTGTCCGTCCACCGAGCGGGCTCGCTCCGAGCTGGCGCTGGCACTGGCGGAGCTGGGCCTGCCGGGCGCCGAGTTCCGGATGCGCGAGATCCGCACACAAGCGCAGGCACGAGCCGTGGGGTTCGGCGGTTCGCCCACGATCCTGATCGACGGGCAGGATCTGGCCGGCGCCCCGTCGACCCGCCAGGGCGACGGCGACCAGCAGGGCGACGGCGATCAGCAGGGCGACGGCGATCAGCAGGGCGACGGCGATCAGCAGGGCGGCTTGAGCTGTCGCATCTATCGGCGTCGTGACGGCCGGATCTCTCCAACGCCAGACCCCGAGGATCTGCGCGATGCGCTGCGCCGAGCTGCCACGCGCGCGGAGACGAGACGATGACGGTCGCGATCGGCGACCCGGCACCGGTCTTCGAGCTGCCCGACACCACGGGACGCCAGGTTTCCCCAGGCGGGGACGGGACGCGCGCCACGGTCGTCGTATTCACCTGCAACCACTGCCCCTACGCGCTCGCCTGGCAGAACCGGATCGCGCAGGCCGCGCGGGACTACGCAAAACAGGGAGTGCGCTTCCTGGCCATCAACTCCAACGACTCCGAGCGCTACCCGCGTGACTCCTACGAGGCGATGCAGGCACGCCTCGAGCGGGAGGACTGGCCGATGCCCTATCTCCACGATGCCGGCCAGGAGGTTGCGCGCGCCTACGGGGCAAAGACCACACCACACGTGTTCGTGCTCGACGCCGGCGGCGTGCTGCGCTACCGTGGCGCGCCCGACTCCGACTACGACGATCCCGCTCAGCGGGCTGCCTGGCTGCGTGACGCGCTCGACGCCGTCCTGTCCGGCGACCCGCCCCAGCGCCTGGAGACCAAGCCGGTCGGCTGCTCGATCAAGTGGAAGCCCTAGCGCACCAGCCGACGTGTCTCAGGGGTCGGCGACAGCCGACGTGTCTCAGGGGTCGGCGACGTAGCCGTCGTCGGGTTCGATCGGCAGGCTCGCCCCTCGCCACTCCAGCAGACCGCCGGACATGTTGTGCGCATCGAAGCCGGCGTTGACGAATGCCTCGGTTGCCATCGCCGAGCGCCCGCCCGAGCGGCAGTAGAACACGACCGGCCGGTCGCGGTCGATCGTCTCGGCCTGGGCACCTAGCTCGTTGAGCTCGATCCAACGCGCTGCGGCGATCCGGCCGGCCTCGTACTCGTGGGGCGTGCGGACGTCGATGAGCTGGATTTCGCCCTCGGCCAGGAGGCTCGCGACCTCCCGCGGCGTGTAGTCGGCGTCCATGATCGGAGCCTAGTGGTGTCTCCTGTAAGTCCTGTCCTGATGGTCGTGGATCACGCGCCGAGGA
>CALAQT010000279.1 GCA_937888775.1 uncultured Actinomycetes bacterium
GTCCGAACCCCACCGGATCTCCAACTCGGTCTACCGGTTTTTCAGGGGGAAGTAGGTCTAGGGCCCTACTGGGAACCATTCCAACACGGAGCGAATGCCGCGCTCCTCGTCAATGGACAAGCGCGACCGCCACGCTTCCGCCAGCTCAGCACGGACGCGACGGGTCTCGAAGCTAGTGCCCATCGTGTCGGAGGCAGCGATGTGTTTCCTAACATGATCTGTCCACTGAAGGCCGACCGCAGCGAAGAGCGGGCCGAAGACCCCCATTGGATCGGCACAAAGTTGTGCGTGGCTCACAAAGTACCATTCGGGGTGTCGCGAAACTGCCTCGCGGACTACCCGGGTCAACATCCCGACGCACCATGCCACCCGCTCGTACTTCGGAGCCAGCGGATCGGGCTCTGGCATTCCCAGGGGGCGCGCGAACACCTCTAACACCGCCGGCGACTCGAGCTCGCCCATTGGAATGTCAAGAGCCAGCCAACTTGCGACGACGTTGAGCTCGTTGCGTTCGATAATCACTACCTGGGGCTGGTAGCCGCTGACTATCCACTCAAGTGAGAGCAGGCTGAGGACCGTCTTCACGACGACGTGATCGCCTCGCGAGGGTAGCCTTTTCGCGATCGGAGCTAGAGCGCGCACGACGGGATCGAGGGTGAACGAAGGCATACGCCTCATCGACCGACTCACCGCTCGTAGGGGACCCCCTAGTGGTCCGTCGTCGACTTGATCTGGTGGAGGGCCGCCCGGTCCCGCTGCACCTTCTCGATGATCTGGGCGGCGGGGTGTGCCAGACGAGCGGCTTGGGATCGTCGTTCCAATGTGCGACCCACTTCTCGATAGCTGCGGTCAAGTCGGCCACGCTGGTGAAGACGCCGCGACGTAGCCGCTTGTCGGTGAGCTCCTTGAACCAGCGCTCCACCAGGTTGACCCGCGCGAACGAGTCAATCACCAACCGCAGAGGCACAGCCACCGACGCCGGCTGCACGACCTCCGCTCAGATCCGCACTGAACGACGAATCGCAGCACTGATCGGTGTTTCCGGGCTAAAGTTAGACGATCACCTGGCTCCCTTCAGGCTGCGGTGTGCAGCTCCACGATTGCACCAAACCGACCAATGACTCTATAGTGCCCCGAGGTCTTAGTATTCGGGGCTCGGGGGCAGAAGCAAAGGGACGCTGCCCGTACCAGCCGGTCGGCCTCTGGCATGCCGGGGGCAACGAGGAGCGAGTGATACCTGTGGACGGAGAGATGGCTTGATCAGCAGCGACACCTCGCGCGCACGTCAAGACGTCGAGGCGTCGGACGAGGTCGCATTCCCCGAGCCACGATCGCGCGACCGCGTGGTCGCTCTGCAGTGGAGGGGCTGGACCGGACGGCTCGTAGCCGCGGACGCCGTCGCGGTGATCCTCGCGGCCGGCACGGCATGGGTTGCGCGCTTCGGTCTCGATTCGAGCGTTGTGGCGGGGGTCGACTATCGCAGCCTCGCGGTGATGTTAGTTCCGGCCTGGCTGATCACCATGGCGCTTGCCGGTACCTACGACAGCCGCTTCATCGCCGCCGGGGCAGAGCAGTACCGTCGCATCCTCAACGGGGGTGTTTGGCTGCTGGCACTGCTCGCCTTCATATCCTTCGCGCTCCACGCCGATGTCTCGCGTGCGTTCGTCCTGGTGTCCATCCCAATGACGACGCTCCTGACGGTCGTCGAACGCTACGCGCTTCGCAAGGCGCTGCACCGTCGCTTTGCGCGCGACTGGTCGGCGCACCGCGTCGTCGCCATTGGCTCCGTGAGTGACGTCTCTGATCTCGCAGTCCACATGCACCGGGCCTCGCACGCCGGCTTTCGCGTCATCGCAGCGCTGACGCCCGGTGAGACGCAGCCACCCGGTCTCCCCGACAACGTGGTATGGGCAGGCGGTGATCTTGACGCGGCGGTGCAGTGGGCAGAGGACCACGGAGCCGACACACTCGCCGTCGCTGGTTCGCGCGTTCTCGCGCGCGGTGGCTTGCGGCGGCTCTCGTGGGCGCTTGAGGGCACCAACATCCAACTCGTGGTGGTCCCCGCGGTGACCGACCTCGCTGGGCCTCGCATTCG
Organism: uncultured Actinomycetes bacterium; assembly: GCA_937888775.1. Next base: position 2,096 of record CALAQT010000279.1, read on the forward strand.
CATGCGACCGATCGATGGGCTTCCGCTGCTGCACATTGAGCGCCCCCAGTTCAGCCGAGCACAGCTCACGCTGAAGTCGTCCATTGACCGAGTTGTAGCCGCCAGTCTCATAGTCGTGACGTCGCCCTTGCTGATCGCGTGCGCGGTCGGTGTGCGGTTGGGCAGCCGAGGTCCGGTGATGTATCGCCAAGTACGTTTGGGCCTCAACGATACGAACTTTGCCATGCTCAAATTCCGCTCTATGCGCGTCGGTTCAGACGTGGTGCGGACGACCATCGCCAACCTAAACGAAGTTGATGGTGCACTGTTCAAGATACGGCACGACCCTCGAGTAACTCCGTTCGGGCGATTCATGAGGCGATGGTCGCTGGACGAGCTCCCACAGTTGTTCAACGTAATTCACGGCTCGATGTCGCTGGTTGGACCCCGCCCGCTGCCACTCGCGGATATCGAACGCTTTGATGGGGATGCGCGTCGTCGCATTCTCGTCAAACCGGGAATCACCGGGATCTGGCAGGTAAGTGGAAGGTCGGACCTCTCGTGGGAGGAGTCGCTACGCCTCGACCTGCATTACGTTGATCACTGGTCGCTCAGCCTTGATCTCGTGCTACTGGGAAAGACGCTCATGACCGTCATCCGTGGGCGGGGAGCGTACTAACCGGGACCTCCCGTGCTCGATGCCTCCAAGCGCGCCGGGGACAGATGTGACGGAGGTCTCCATTTCCCTTAAGACCGCCAACTGAGATTCGGTCATTGCGGCGACCGCTCTGCGTGTGCTGACCAGCCGGACTGCGTCACCCAACGTCCATCCCATATTAACGAGCACCGCGCAGGCAACCAACGGCGCTCGTTGCACCCCCGCCCGACAGTGCACGTATACGATCTCGCCGGATTCAATCAGCGCGGCGATCTGCTTGCTGATCGCGCTCAGGGCGGCCAGATCGGGCGCCTCGTACTCCTCGAAGGGACAACTGAACGTCTGGACGGTCGGTGGCCACGTGGAAGCGCCCACCGGTTTAGCGCGGAGATCCACGGCATAGGACACACCACACCGCGCGATTGCGCGTACAGCGCGCCGACTTGGGGCAGCACCCATGTGCAGCCCTGGGATGACCTCTACCGCGTCTGGAGCGGCAAACAGCCCGCTCCAGACCATCAGGATGTGACGCGCATCCGCCTGAGGGCCAAGCCACCGCCCATGAGCGTTACCAACGCCAGGCCGAGCGCAGCGGGCGGCCACCAAGGCGAGGACGGCGGCAAAGCGCTTGTGTTCGCCAGCGTCCCGTTCGAGTTGCACGGCACGTTGGTCGTCGTTTGAGCGCTACCGGTGTTACCCGCCCCTGTAACCGTTACTGTCGCTGTGCCGCACGAGGTCGTACTAGCCTTGAAGGTCGTGGACACGTTCCCGGCGGAATCAGTCGTTCCCGGGCTCGTCACAGTTGACCCTGCTACTCCGCTGACCGTGAAGGTCGCGTTGACGCCGCCCTCTGGGTTGCCGTTGCTGTCCTGGAAGTGGAACGTCATCGTGCAGGGGGTGCCCTGGTTGGTCGTGGCGCAACTGGCCGTTACTGTCACCGTAGATCCGCTAGTGCTAGCTGCACTGGCAACGGCGGAAGTCCCCAGCACCGCGATGGCGGCCAGCGCCAGGGAGGCGCCGAGGCGGCGCAGGCGTTGAATGCGGCGCAAGATCCTTCCTCCAAGAGAAGTGCAAATATGGAGGGTAGGGTACCACGGGGGTTTCCCCTGCGGTCAATAACCCGAAACGATCAGGTCGCGATCACGATGAATCGCGGAGTGAACGGATCGTAGGAGGTGCAGGTCAGGAGGGTGAGCTCTTCGAACGGGGTGGGTGCCAGCACCGCTCGGTCATTGAAGGGCACCTTCTCGAACGCGGTCACGTGGAAAACCAGTTGGGTGCCGTCTTGGCGGACCACCCGGATCTCATCCCCGAGGTGAAGCTGATAGAGCCCCAGGAACATCCCGGGCTGGGCGTGCGCGTAATACACGGCATTGCCCGTCTCCCCCGGCTCCGCTGTCCCCGGGTAGTGTGCCGCCAGGTTGAGGGGCACGTGAATGCCATCCCCCTCCACCAGCCCGAGATCGATCCCCCCAGCCGGAGCCTCGATGCGGACCGAGGCGAGCTCGGGGCGGGCGGTCGGCGTCGCCGCCAGGGAGCCGCCCGACGGTAGTTGCAGGGGAGGCGCGGACGCCGCGTAGGGCGCCTGGGCCGGCGCCGGCCGCAATGCCACCGCCAGCGCCACCACCCCCACAATGGCGGCGAGCAGCATCACCGCGAGCACCCAGCGCTGCCGTCGCGCGACTCGGCGGGGAGTTCGCCGTCGCCGCATGCGCCCAGAATCGTCCACTGGGAGCCATCGTAGTCGCACCCACCCTACAATGGCCTCGCCAGGCACGCACCGTCCGCCGCGCCCTCGCTTCGGCGACGGCCTCACAGGCACCCCAAGCTCCATGGATCCTCAAAGGCTTCGCAAGCTCGTCAAACGCTGGGCGATCCCCGTCGTCCTGATCACCCTGGTCGGTGGTGCGGTTTCGTACGCGATCACTCGCAAGATCACGCCGATGTATGAAGCCCAGGCGACGGTTCTGGTGGTCGCCGGCCCGCAGCAGGCCGGGGCGAACACGGGAGTGGCTCTCAGCAACGATCAGGTGACCACCACGGCGGCCTCGCTCATGACCGAGCCGCCGCTCCTGCAACGGGTCATCAACGAGCTGAAGCTCAACACCACGACCGCTCAGCTGGCCAAGAGCGTGACCGCGACCCCGATCACCAACGCCCAACTGGTCACGATCGCCGCCCAGGATGCCGATCCGGCTCTTGCGACTCGTATTGCCAATACCGTGGCGAGTGATTTCGTCGACCAGGTCACCACGGAGAACACTCAGCGAATCAACCAGGCCGGCGCGGCGTACCAGGCCCAAATCACGGCGCTCACGAACACCCTCAGCGATGAGGAGAACAAGCTCGCCAACGCACCCCGCAATCAGGACACCACCGGGCTCACCGCAGAGATCACTGCCAACTCTTCAGAGCTCACCACGGTGACCGCGCAGTACAGCGCTTTCAAGGCCACCCAGGCCCAGAACCTCGAGACGGTGTCAATCGCTGCACCCGCCTCGCAGCCAACCCAGCCCGCATCCCCGAAACTCCTCCTCAACCTGGCCCTGGGGCTCATCGCCGGCCTGCTTGTGGGCCTTGGCGTCGCCGCCCTGGCTGAATACCTCGACCAGGGCCTCAACTCAGAGGAGGACGTGAGGGAACGCCTCGGCGTCCCCTGCCTTGCCATCATCCCCCGCTTCAATGCCCGACCAGGCGGGCGACGGGATCACCGACACGAAGAGAGGGCGCGCGAGGCGTACCGGCGCCTGCGCACCAACCTGCTCTTCAGCGAGCTGGACGAGCCACTCAAGACCATCGTGGTCACCTCGGCGCGTCCCGGCGAGGGCAAGACGAGGACCGTCTCCAACCTCGGTGTCTCCCTGGCCAGCAGCGAGAAGTCCGTGCTGATCATCGACGCCGACATGCACCGCCCCAACCAGCATCGCGTCTTCCACAAGAACATCGCGCAGGGGCTGTCGGAGATGCTGATCGCAACGACCCCAACCGAGCATCCCGTCCTGAACGGCCGCCACCAGACCACCTACGCCAACCTGTCCGTTCTCACCTGCGGGGTTCTTCCGCCCAACCCCTCGGAGTTGCTCGCCTCGCAGCGGACGAAGTTGCTCATTCGCGGCCTCGAAAAGCAGCGGGACGTGTTGATCATCGACACCCCTCCCGCCCAGTCGCTCACCGACGCCTTGAGCGTCGCCGCGCATAGCAGCGGCGTGATCCTGGTCGTCGAGACCGGCAAAACCAACGCCGAGCAGGCACGCCAGGTCATCGACGCGCTCCACAAGGTGGGCGCCCGGGTTCTCGGCGTGGTGCTCAACAAGGCCAAGGACCGCCAGCTCGCCACCTACTACTACTACGAGCAGGTCTCCGCGCAGGGAACCAGTGCGAGCGGCAGCGGCCCGTCGGAGCGCGCATCCGTGGCCATTGCTGAAACCGCGATCTCTCGCGACCGGTAGGGGCCCTCAGCCTGCGGCGGCCAACGACCAGGACCGGTCGACGGAGAGGTCGGAGGTCCACTGCCGACGGCCGCTTTTGGGCATCGTCACCGCGATGTCGATGGGCCAGGTGAGTGCGCCGTTCTGGCGTTCCCAACTGAGCGCGTACGTGGTCGGCGACCGGCTGATGTCCGCGAACGGGCCCTCATAGCTGAGCACAACCGTCGCTGAGCCACCCCGCGGCACGATCAACCAGTAGGCGATGCCCTCCCGCTGAAAGTCGTACGTCACCGCCTCGGGCGACACCTGCTGCGGCGCCGTGCCGTTGACGCTCACCGTGATGCTGTCGAACTGGGCTGTCTCGGGGATGAGCACCTGGATGTAGTCCCGGTAGTCGCCGTTGGAGCCCGCGTTCAACGCCTCATCGGCTGCGTTCGCCGGGATTGGATCGTGGTACGTGAGCGTAAGTTGGTCGTGCGCCTGGCCGTCTGCTCCCACCGTTACCTGAAGCTGGAAACGTCGGGTCACGAACAGGTCGCCCTTGGTTCCAGCGAGGTTGCAGTCCAGCACCTCCACGGAGTCGCCCAGTGGCGCGCGCACTCCCCCGTCGAAGCTGGCCCCACGTACCAGTGCCTCGAGACGGGGATCAGCGAAGTAGAGAACGATGTGCTTCTGTTGCGCCGACGCAGCCAGGCTGTTGGCCAGAGCCGGGCTCTCGCCAACGCTGGCATGGAGCAGCCGCCCCACCATCGCCTGTCCAAATGGCGGCAGGAATACCTTGCCCGGGTCGCCTGGCCGCGCCTTGTTGGCGATGTAGTTGAGCTCCAAGAGCGCATTGGTGCCCGTGATCACCTGCGGGTAGGGAGGAACTGTTACTGAGCCAGTGATCGAGAGAATGCCCGCAAGCGCCACGGGGTCTACCCCGATGACCCCATCCGGATGCACTCCGGTGGCGGCGCCATAGATGCGCTCAGCGTCCGTCACAGCTGTTGGGAAATCGGGCGACCAGTCGGTCTCGGCGAGATGCCATGGCTGGTTGTTCTGCGGATAGGTCTTGAGCGGGCGGGGCGCGGGGATGTTCGTCACCAGAGGGTCGCTGAAGGCACCGTCGCGGAAGATCTGCCCACTGATGGCGCCGTTGGCGAAGGTCACCTGACCCACCGCACCAATGAAGCCTCCGCCGGGCCGCATCTCGCCGGGGTTCTCCAGCAGCAGCAGATACGTGTGTTGCCCCGCTCCGATCGCGGCCGGCAGCGTCTGGAGGAGCGCGATCGCCGGCGACGCGGTGGCCAGCACCTTCGACGCCTGCGTGCGAAGCGTCGTACGGGCGCTGTCCAGCGGGCCAACGAGAGAACCGTCGGGCAGCCCTGCTACGTCCGCCTGCAGCGCGGCGAGCTGAATGGAAAGTGTGCTCAGGTCCGCCTTGTGATCCTGGGCCACCGTGACCAGCCGTTGCAGCAGGGGCAGCTGTGCAGTGGTCCCACTCGGCACTAGCTGCTCCACCAGTCCCACGATATTGGTGCCCGCCACCGTGCCGTCCTCACCCGCGGCGCGGAGCAGCCGGGCAGCGTCCACCTGTGAGCCCACCCACGGCAGATGTGCCGCCACGCCGCCGATCCATCCGTCCGCGAGCACCGCCGACCGGGAGCCGAAGTCCTGCTCCGCGTCTGCGAGGAGATCGTGGGCCTGCGCCACCCGTGCATGGTCCAGGTGGGCCAGGTCCCCGGTCAGCAGCGTCTGCGCCTGGGACACGTCATTGCGCCCGTGCTGCAGCGCCTGCACCGCCGGCAGGTAGCGCACCGCCAAGTCCACCACCGCCGCCACGAAGAGCAGTCCCAGCGCCAGCAGCGGCCACCGCACGCGCAGCCACAGCCTCCGCCCCCGGCTGCGCTTACGCCGGCGCGCGGTGCCCTCAGACGCGGGGCGCGCGACGACCTCGGTGGGGTGGCTCCTCGAGCGGGGCATGGTCCAACAGTCTGACGGGCCGGTTTACGCCTCCGTCCTTCTTACGCGCCTCGCGCCCTCAGCTCCCCCAGCCCGCACCCAGGTCAGTAAGCGGCACGCGCCACTCCGCCATGCGCCCGATGAGCTCTCGAGTGACCGCGACGCGGTTCAGCCGGTCGAGCACCGGGCGCGGGCGCCCCGCGGAGCGGCCGATCAGCGCGATCGTGCCCAGCGCGGCGCCTGCGCGACCGGCCAGCTCGACGGCGTCGCCGCCCGGCCTCCAGTGCGACGAAGGCCCAGGGACGCGCTCCAACCGTGTGAGCCGAACTGCCCCGCGTGCCGCCAACGCCGCCCGCCGCGCAGCGGCGATCTCTCGCCATCCCATCGCCAGCAGCAGCGCGGTGACGTTCATCGCCGCCGCCACCGCGGCGATGAACAGCACGAGCGCCAGGCTGGGACTACCGTATTCCACGGCGGCGCCGACGAGGGCGATCGCCACGGCGAGCGACAACCCCGCGGCCGCAGTGGTCAGCGAACGCGCCATCCCTTCAGTGTGAGCCATTTGCCCACGTGGCGAGCACCTGACTGCCCGCTCCACCGCGGCAGCGTCGCCGCCACGATGATCACGATCCAACGGACCCGGGACGCGCCTCGCGGACGTGCTCACGCGCACGCGGCGATCGCACGGAGCAGGTGCTCGGCGATGTCGCGACGGCAGACCAGCAGGTCGGGGACGAGAACGTCGCGCCGGTTGTAGGCGAGTTGGGATCCGTCCAGCCGGGACGCGTGCAGCCCCGCCGCCAGCGCGACGCCGACCGGGGCCGCGGAGTCCCACTCGTACTGGCCGCCCGCATGGACGTACGCGTCGGCCTCGCCGAGGATCACCGCACCCGCCTTGGCCCCGGCCGATCCCATCGGCACCAGCTCGGCGCCGAGCTGAGCGGCGAGCTCGCCCACGAAATGCGGCGGCCGGGTCCGGCTGACCAGGATGCGGCGCACCTCCGGCGATCGCGGCGGCGTCGGCGGCGGTGGCGCGGTGCTCAGCAGGGCCGC
>CALAQT010000280.1 GCA_937888775.1 uncultured Actinomycetes bacterium
AGGACAGACGCTTACTGCAAACGCCGAGACTTCGCGCCAACTGCAAGATCGAGGCTTACCTCAACGTCACTCTTGACTTCGGACGTTGCGGGCGGCAGGCGCGCGGCGTCTTGACGGGCCTGGCTGTCGCTTCGTCGTGAGGCCATCGGTACTACGGGACGGGCGGGGAGCCAGCCTGCGGGTAACGGCATCTGCGACGGCTGCGATCACGGCTTAGACACGCCCAAAGGGAACGAGGCCAGCGCATCGAGTCACGTTCTTGTCCAAGAACGTGATCATGTCGCCGGCGGCGGACGGTTGACCACCTTGGCGAGCCTGGAGCCACGAATCCGGAGCTTCAGTGCAGTACCGCGCTTCTGGGACTGCCCACATGGAGCCACGTGAGCATGTCTCCTGACAAGCTGAGCCCGGTAAGCGCTGACGGCTCCTCCAAATCCGACCCAGTGCAGGTGTCAAGTGTGTGTACGCCGGTGCTGTCGCTGGCCACAATCTGCTCGGTCGGGCACTGAGTCGACGTCACGGGCGGGCACCCTCTTCCGAAGATTGTTTGTGCCGCCGAGACGCCGCCGCTGCCCACGACGACGTGGTCAATGTAGCTTGAGCATCCTGACAAAACTGGACCGGAGACCGTCTCGCCGCCCCGATCCGGGATCCGAGATCCGGTCCGCAGCTCGTATACCTCGACGGTGTAGCTGCCTCCTCCGCAGTGCTGGTCGATCGTGAAATTCACCAGCGCTGCGTAGTCGCCTGCGACGGCTGCCGTGGATCCGCCGGAGCGATTGTCGATGTTTCCGGGGCCAAAGCTCTCGAGCCAGCGCTCGCGTCCGTCAGCCGTCAGGCAGCCCACGTAGGCGGAACTTCCCGCCGCGCTGGAGTCACCGGTCACGACAGACCCTGGCGAGCTGGCCAACGAGGTGGAGCCCGGAGGGGCCAGGCAACCGATGATCGGCTTTAGCGGTATGGGCTGCCAATCGACCGCGATCGACGCTTCTGCTTCCACCGGCCGCGGCGCTTGCCGACGTAAAGGTCGTCGCCGATCGCGCAAGTAGGACCGCGACCGCTGCTCCGCTTTGGCGGAGCAGAACAGTCGGAACGCCGCCTTGGTCGCAGTGTTGGATCTCGTCCCAGGCGAGACTGCGCTCGTCGGCGTCGCCGCCCAAGCGGTAGTCGGGTTCGCCCTTCTGAAGGGACGTCGGAGACGTGTGTACCCGCCCGGATTTGCTGGTGATCCGGGACACCCGACGGCGTCACGACCTTGTACCCTTGTATTCGCTGGCGTAAATGGGCTGTGAAGGCCAAGAAGAGGGCGACACGGCGCTCGGACGTCGCAAGACCGCGGGGGATCCCACGCGCGCCTCTTGATCGGCAGCGTCGGGCACGGTCTGGCGCGGTCTCACGAAGCCGTCGATTTGCAGGGTATTTATCACGTTCAGATCAGTGCCTTCAGCTCCCTTCAGAAGAGCCGCACCCGCGGTAGTCATCGGTTTGCTGGGGCGCGGCTGAGGTCCGACGAGCAAGCACGAGGCCCTGCGACGCATGGCACCGAGAGGAGCCGTGTGCGGGTCGCCTGCCGATCAGCAGATCGAGAAGCGCACAGTCAACGTCAGCTGCTTGGTCCGCGTCGTCTTGTCCGTCGATCGAAGCAGGACGACGAGCTTGAGCTTGTGCGCCCCGGCTATCAGCCGTCGCAGCGGGATCTTGTGTGGCCCGGCGCTGGTCGCGACCAGATTCGGCGTGTAGAAGGTGAGCGTCCTGCGCTTGCCGGCCCGGATGACGCGTTTGTCGTGCGCCACCCCGCGGCCGATGGAGTAGCTGTAGCGCGCCACCCGGTACCTCTTTAACACTCCGGTGAGCCCGAGGCGTAGTGCGAGGTCGCTGTTCGGAGCGAGGCATTGGCGCGGCGACGTCAGCGTGAATGTCGTCCCGCCAGCCCTGCCGTGAGTCTGGATGGTCCCCGTGTTCGCCGCTGATGAGACCGTGTAGCTGACAGAGACTGTGAAGCTCGGGCCGGATTGGATCGGGTTGACGGTGACCGTGAACGTGTGCTGCCCCGGCGTGGTGTCGATCGGGCTGCCGGAATTGTCGGTCGCCGACGAGCACGACGTGCCCTGGAACGAGCTGCCTGCGCCACCGCATGACCACTGAGCGTCGACTACCTCGCCCAGCGAGTACACCGCCCCATTGGTCGGGCTGTTGATCTCGAGGATCGGCGCGAAGGTGACCGACCCCGACGCGAACGGACCGGAATCGATGAACGGAGCCAGGATGGTGCCGGATGCGAAGCTCGAACCGCCGCCACCGCCCATCGCCGCAGACGGGTTGTAACAGTCCGAGGTCGGCGACGCGTTCACCGAGTAGGTGCACACATACCCTGCCGATCCGCCGCCGCCAGTGTAGCCGCCACCGCCACCGCCACCGCCGCCGGCGCCGGGCAGGTAAGTCGTTTGGGCCCTCGGGCGTGGCGAAGTTCGTGCCGGTTACCGACGCGCCCGCTCCGCCAGACGGACCGCTCGCAGCCCCGCCGGGCACCGTCGGCGAGAAGACCGCCGACAGCACGTTACCGTTGTTGACCTCGTAGACGTCGCGGGTGCTGAGCGACCCGCCAGCCCCAGGAGTGGTCGACCCTCCCTGCGCCGCAGTCACATCCTTGATCGCACCGTAGTTGTAATCCGCGTTCTCGCCCGGAATCACGAGCCCGGTCGCGGTCATGATCGGCACCGGCCCCTGTGACGGGTTCCCGCCTGGGAGCGGACGCTGCTGGTTGTACGCCCTACCGTTCTGCGGAAGCTGGGTGCAGTAGAAGCCGGGACCATCGCCTTGGCCGCCGGTGCCGCCGCCACCACCGCCGACGATCAACCGGGACACGTTCGAAGTCCCGCCGCCCGAACAGCTCGCCGCGAGCTATGAGCACGCCCGCACGTCGCTCGCTCCGCCACCGGAACCCGCAAACGTGTTGTTGCTCCCCGGACCCGGGTACGCGCCCGCCGCGCCACCGCCACCGAACGTCGCGGCGCCGCCATACGAGCCGTTCTCACCGACTTCGGCGTACAGCGTCTGGCCAGCCTGGACCTTCAGATACCCGCCCAAGGGCATCCCAGCGTTCCCGCCACCGCCGTTCGCCCCGACCGCCTCCACGCCGAGCACCTCAACGTCGGCAGGAACCGCATAGCTCTGCTCACCGCCGGTGTAGGTGAACGTCTTCGCGGCCGGAATCGCCGCAGAGGCAGCGGGAGCCAAAATCAGCGAGACCAGCCCGGGCAGTGCCAGCGCTCGCAGCGGACGACCGGCCAGGAACCGCTGGATCATGCGCGGAGGATCCTGTCGCGTGGTGCCTCTTGCCGTCGACGCGGCGTTGACGCTCGTCGTCGACGATGCATCAGTTGCCCCCAACATCGCGAACACCACTATACGGACCTCGAGCGCGTCGGACAAGGGTAGAAATGCGTGGGTTGCCGGCCAGTCGCAAACGGCTCGGTACGCCTTCCGGCACGCACTGCACGCCGTGGACAACGGTCAGCCTCTAGAGAGAGCAGAAGTACTGGCGATGCAAACGCTCCCACACGAGCACGCGTCGGCCGGCGAAGGCTGCCGCCCGCACAGCGCCGCTTTCCGGCCGCCCCACCGCACGATTCCTTGCTGGGCGACGGGTCGTCGAGGCTGGTGAGGATCCAGAGCCACACAGGAGAGCTGCCAGAACCAGCCCCGGAACCCGACGGCTAACCCGCAGTCTCATCACATAACCCCATCCGCACGTTCCTCGCGACACGCTTCGCTATCGGTACGCAGTCGACGACACCATGCACTGGGCAAGACCCACGGCGTCAACACGACGGCAAGTTCCACGGAATCCGAGGATCTCCGCGACTCCGGGGGCCACGAAGAAGCGCTCCGCGACCATGACGACGCTCCAGGCAGGGGACACCTAGGTTCGACTGCTCCGCCTTGCCAGGATGAGGGGGAGGCGCGGTCCCGCTTGCTCGGTCCGCGATGGCCGCACGTCGGCAAGCGCCGCGGCCGGTGGAAGCAGAAGGTCGATTGCGTCGGAAACCTGTCTCGCCCTGGACGACGAGCGCGAGCAATTACGGGCGGGCGCCGCACTGCTGGATTCCGCGAATCCAGCAGTCGCGATCGGGCCCAGCTAGCACTCGCTGACTGTCGCATCGGAACGCTCCCAGCAGTCTCCAGCGAGTCCGCCAATTCCTATGCGCTACATAGGCCCGATCGGCGGCGGCGGGTTCTGCGACCCGCGCTTCCTCGTTCACGTGACTGCGCTTTCTTCCGCCGCATGCATCGGCTACCGCAATGGACGACGAGGGGCAGCCGGACACGCCCCGTCTCCGCGCGCTCGCGGCGCCGACAACCGTCTCGCCGGCCGCGGTTGTCGGGATGCTCGGGGTGGTCGGAGAAGCCGAGCGTCCGCCGCCGTCGGGCGCGACGCTCGCTGCTGGGCTCCGAAAGCGCGCTGCGAGGCGCGCCCAGCTCAATCGGGACGACTGCAAGGTCGCAAAAGGAGGCGTGAGCGGCGAGCTGTCCGAGCGCGTGGATCCCGTTGATGGGATCTGTCCGCACCGCGACCGCCCGAAGGGAAAGGACGCGTCTGGCCCCGGTCCCGCCAGAGTTCTCGTGCCGTTCAGTGCTGGCTGCGAACCGCTCGGTGTCGCTGGTCTGAGCCTTCGGGAGCTGCGCGAGATCGCGGGGCCGTAGGCTCCGGAGCAATGGGCCGATGCGTGTTTTGTGGCGAGGGGACGGCGAGTCGGGAGCACGTCATCCCTAGCTGGCTGGACGCGCCGATTAAGGGGTCGTGGCCACTCGCACCGGGAAGGCTCAGGATTGGCCTCACTCACCGCTACACACCTCCGCCCGACAGCGGTGGCCCCGTGCGCGAATGGTCGGCGCCTGGCCCGGACCTGGTGACAAAGGAGGTCTGCGAAACCTGCAACACTGAAATGCTGAGTCAGCTCGAGACCATGATCAGCGCGGCGGTCGGCGACATGGTCGTGGGGCGTCCCGTCGAGCTTGGGTCCAAGGATCAGATCGCCGTTGCGACCTGGTGCTACAAGACGATTCTCCTCATGCAACTCGTTCGGCCGGGGGAATTCACCCTGATTCCCCATCAGCGCTACGCGGAGTTCTATCGACTCCGTCGCCCGCCGACAGACACCCGCCTCTGGCTCGGCGTCGTCATCCAAGGCAGCTCGGTCCTGCATGAGGTCACCACGCGCGTCGACATGACGATGCTCAGCACACGCAGCCCCGGCCTACTTCGCCGCACTAAGCATCGGCAACCTCCTCATTCTCTGCGGTGGGCGCTGCAGCGTGTCCGACGAGCCACTCCGCGTAGAGACCCGGGCCGCCGGCAAAGCGCTTCTGCCGCTCTGGCCGGCGTCGGTGCGTTCCATGAGTTGGCCACCGCCGGCCGCAATCGAGGATCTAAGCGCCGAGGCGCTTGTCAATCTGATCTGACGCGACTCTTCACTCTGCTCGCTACCCGACTGGTGCCTTGCGACGCTTCTGAGTGCGACCCGCGCCCAACGGCCAGCGTGGGCGCGTCGACAGGAGTTCAAGCGCGCCTGCCCCCTTGCATGGAAAGCGGCAGCGCGACCGAACGGCGATGACGGGCTTGTCAGCCAGCCATGCAGGCCGGCCGGAGGGGGCTCGGCGCCGAGGCCCGGGGCCCGCGCGCCGTCAAGACCCGGGGTCGCCGCCCGCCGGCCCATAGGATGTCGCATCATGGCCCACGGCACGCACGACTTCGAGGACGATGCGCGCAACGAGCGCATCCTCATCTGGGTCAACGGCGACCTGGTGCCGCGCGAGCGGGCGGTCGTGTCGGTGTTCGACGCGGGCTTTGTCCTGGGTGACGGCGTGTGGGAGGGTCTGCGCGTGCGGGCGGGCCATCCCGCCTTCCTGGAGCGCCATCTCGACCGCCTGTTTGAGGGCGCGAAGGCGATCATGCTCGACGTCGGCCGCAGCCGCCGCGAGCTGACCGAGGCGATCTACTCGACGCTGCGGGCCAACGACATGACCAACGGCGTGCACGTGCGGCTGATGGTCACCCGCGGCGTCAAGCGTACGCCCTACCAGGATCCGCGCGTGACGATCGGGCCCGCGACCATCGTGATCATCGCTGAGCACAAGGAGCCGCTGCCGGCGATGGTGACCGACGGCATCACGCTCTTCACGACGCACGTGCGTCGCGCCGCGCCGGACACGCTTGACCCCAAGCTCAACGCGCACTCCAAGCTCAACGACATCACCGCCTGCATCCAGGCTTACACCGCGGGCGCCGACGAGGCGCTGATGCTCGACCCGCACGGGTTCGTGGCGACGTGCAACTCGACGCACTTCTTCGCCGTCGTCGGCCCCGACGACGCGCCGGGGGTGCTGACCTCAGATGGGCGCTACTGCCTGGCAGGGATCACGCGCGCCAACGTGCTGGAGATCTGCCGTGCCAACGGCATCCCGGCGCGCGAGGCGACGTTCAGCCTCACCGACGTGTACGCCGCCCGCGAGGCGTTCGTCACCGGTACCTTCGCCGGCGTCGTGCCCGTCCGGTCCGTGGACGGTCGCACGATCGGCGACGGCCACCGCGGGCCGATGGTCAAGCGCCTTCAGGCGCTGTACCGTGAGCTCGTCGACGCCGACGTCGCGGCGCGCGTCGCGCCATGAGCGACGTCGTGCGCGTGGCGATGTGGTCCGGCCCGCGGAACATCTCCACGGCGATGATGCGCGCGTTCGAGAACCGCCCCGACACGGTCGTCGTCGATGAGCCGCTGTACGCTGCCTACCTCGCCCGCACCGGCATCGAGCACCCGGCGCGCGAGGCGGTGATCGCTTCCCAGCCGACCGACCTCGCCACGGCCGTCGCCGACCTCTGCGCGCCGCTGCCGCTTGGCCGCCGCGTCCACTACGCCAAGCACATGGCGCACCACGTCTCCCGCGACATGGACCTGCGCTGGACGCTGCGCTTCCGCAACGTGTTGCTCGTCCGCGACCCGGTCGAAGTCGTCGCCTCGTACGTGCGCGCGCGGGAGTCCTGCGAGCCGGCCGACATCGGGCTGCCTCAGCAGGGGTGGCTGGTGGAGCTGTGGGACGAGCACGACATCGAGGTGCCGATCCTCGACGCGAGCGACTTCCTGCGCGCGCCCGAGGCGCACCTGCGCTGGCTGTGTGACTGGCTGGGCATCCCGTTCACCGCCCGGATGCTGTCCTGGCCGCCGGGCCCGCGCGCGTCCGACGGCGTATGGGCGCCGCACTGGTACGCCGCCGTCTGGTCCTCCACCGGGTTTGAGCCCTGGCGCCCGCGGGAGACGACCCTCTCCGACCACGACGCCGCCGTCGCCGAGGCGTGCCGCCCGATCTACGCGGCGCTGCACACCCGACGGGTGCGGGTCTGAGCGGTCGCCGCAGGGATCCAGATCCCCGCGCGACCCTGACCCTCTGTGCCGCCTGGACTGCCGGCGCGGCAAGGGCGGCTCCACGGCCGCCATCACGAGTGGTCGCACGGCGTTGCCGCCGGTGCCGACAGAGGTGCCTTGGGTGTGGGAACCCGCAGCGAAGGTGCGTCGCCGCGATGGTTTAGACCCCGGCGCCGGGTCGCTGCTTCGTCGCGACGAACCGGTGGTTCCGGGCCGTCTTGGGGCGCCTGAGCGTGCTGTGCACCTGTCCGCCAGCTCTGGGCGGCTGGGGCTACAAGAAGCCGATGGACAACCACACACCAAAGGAGATCGAACGTGCTCAACCCGCCGACGAACCGGCCACACAGCACGGGCGATCCGCTCAGCTTCGATCCGCTCTCATGGCGATCAACGCAGGGACCGACTCCGGCTGCTGCGAAGGGCCTCGCGCCCGGCTTCGCGAGCGGCGTCCGGGCAGAGAGAATCTCGGCGTCCTGAAGATCATCCCGGCGTGACGTGGCGCTCGCGCTGAAGGTCCGCCGCCAGGCCGCTCAGCTGCGGGCTCTGGCAGCGCAGGTGCGGGCCTTGACCGACCTCGTACGCCACCGATGAGGTCTTCTCTCCCGACCGCCGAGCCAGTGGGCGCCGACGACCGCATGCGGCGGTTCGCCGTCCGGCTATCGTTGGCAACGGTTCGGCGCTGATAGTCAAGGTTGCGCCGGAGCATCGAGCGGGAGTTGAGCAGGCGGCCCCCCAGATGCGGTTGCGCGTTTTGACTGCGGCCGGGGTAGGCTGTGGCGGCAAACTCCGCGGCGTTTGGGTCGCAATGCCATCACTACAAGAGGGGGAACACACATGTTCATGCTCACACGCTGGCGGCGTATCGCCACCGCAGCGCTAGTCGTAGCACTCGCGCTGACTGTCATAGGCGTCGCGGCGGTCGCGGCCAAGAGCGGCGGGAAGGCCGACCACGGCACCTCGTACGTGGCTGTCACGCACCAGGTTGGATCGACGTATATCGCCGCCGGGGACACGACCGACAACATCCTCGGGAAGGGCGCCGTTACCTACAACATCAAAGCGGGGACGGGCACCAAGCCAGGGACGATCAAGATCACGGCCAACCAGGTGACGGTCTTCAGCTCGACCGGAACGCTCTACGGCACCGCTGCCGGGACCGAGACGACCCAGGCGGACGGGACTGTCACGCTGACGGGCAAGCTCGAGCTGACCCACGGCACAGGCGGCCAGAAGGGCCATAGTCTAATCACCAGCTTCACCGGCACCGGAAAGACAGCGCTCGGGCCGTTCGTGTTCCACACGAAGGGCACGTACAAGTAGCCACAAGCGCTCGCAGTAGAAGAAGCCGTGGCGGCGGGGACGACCGAGGCCCCGCCGCCAGCGCGCCGCATCACCGTCAGCCCAGCCGGAGGGTGCCGCCCATGGTGATCGCAGAGCTCCTACGCCCGCTGCGTTGTCAATAGAACGTCGGGCCGGTTTGCGGCGGTGGGTCACGCATCACGGCCGAGCATTCGTCTCCGTGTGCTGCGAACGGCGGTCACGCACTTGGAGGAGGTGGCGCTCGTGCTTTCGCGGGGATCCGAGAGGCTGGTGGTCCCGAGGTGGTCGCGTCGGGGCGACCCAAAGGGTTGTCGATGCTGCGGATTAGGCGCGGGCATGTGAGGGGCTGGGGTGAACGAGGCCGCGTCGTTCGGATTGAGGCCGCCGGGCCGGAGTACCGGGTCCCATTGCTCCAGCCACCAGCGCCGCTGGGCGTCGTTCTTGACCGTCACCGGGTTGCGGAACCTTTGGCGGAGCGCGAGTCGAGAGCGCATGCGCTGAAGGCCGGCGGGCGCCATGCGCATGTCTTACCAGTCTTCAGGGCCACACGACTTCGAGTCCGGGCGCGCGCCTGGCCTTCCATCCCGTTCCAGCTCTAGCCAGACGGCAGCGAAGCCAGGTCGCCTCGTAGCCGTAGGCCGAGCACCGGGAACACGAGCGCCGACAGGACGCCGGCCCCGACCAGCGCGGCGGCGGTGGATGCGCGCATGTGGCCATCAGCGGTGGCGAGGGTGGTGATCGCGAGCACGAGGGGAAGTTGGGTCGAGCTCATCAGGGCCAGCGCGGCGCGTTCCCGTCGGTCGAGCACGTGGCGGTAGAGCAGCAGCGCCGGCGTGCCGCGCACGACCAGGAACAGCACCAGGAAGACGGCCATTCTCGCGATCCCGGCGGTGGTGGCGAACAGCGCGGGGAGGTCGAGCGTCATGCCGCTGAGGATGAAGAAGAAGGGGACGAAGACCCCGAACGCGATCGCGGTGAGCTTGGAGTCAAACGCCGGCATCTCGCGCTCTCCGAGCACCTGGCGGGTGATCACTCCGGCGGCGAAGCCGCCGAGGAGGAGATCGAGACCGAGGTGAAACGCCAGCAGCACCAGCGCGAAGATGAGCACCAGGATCCAGCGCACGGCCAGCTGCGAGCTGCTCTCCAGCGTGCGCTCAAACAACGGCAGCGTCCACATCGCAGAGCGCACGGCCAGAACCGCTACGCCGACCGCGACCGCGATGAACGCGATCAGGATCAGGGCGTTGTGCAACGTGCCCTGCGCGGAGAGCAGCAGGGTCACGATCAGAATCGGTCCGAGCTCACCGACCGCTCCCGCGGCGAGCATGTACGTGCCAAAGCGCGTCCGGAGCTCGCCGGTATCGGACAGAATCGGGATCAGCGTCCCGATCGCGGTCGTCGTCAACGCCGAACCCGTGTACAGGACCGACAGCACCACGTCGGCGAGGGAGAGCACCCCGGCGATCGTGTAGGCCAGCGCCACCGACAGCGCCCAGCCGACCAGAGCCAGCCGAAGCGGCTGCCCGCGGATGCGGCCCACGTCGATCTCGTACCCGGCGAAGAAGAACAGCAGCGCCAATCCCAAGTTGCCAAAGAATGAGATGAACTCATCGACGTGCAGACCGAGCACGTGCGGCCCGATCACGACTCCGAGCACCAGCTCGATCACCACCACCGGGACGACGACCCCGCGGCCGCTCGCCAGAGCCGCCAACGTCGCGGCGAGCGCCGCCGCGGCGATGATGGCCAGAAACGGTCCCGGTTGAACAATGATCGCGGCCAACGTCACGTCACTGCCGATCTCGTCGGAGAGCACATCGCCGCTCAGGTCAGATAGCCGAGCGTGCGGGCCTCCGCCTTCAACTGCTCGCGGAAGTTCGGGTGGGCGATCGCGATCAACCGCCTGGTCCGCTCGGCGATCGAGCTGCCGCGCAAGTCAGCCACGCCGTACTCGGTGACGACTTTGACGACGATGTTCTTGAAGGTGGTCACCGCAGCCCCGAGGTGCAGCTGCGGCACGATCCGCGATACCTGATCCTCTGCGGTGCTCGAGTGCAGGACGATGAAGGCCTGGCCCTGCTCGGCCATGACCGCGCCGCGAGCGAAGTCCGGCTGTCCCCCGGAGGAGGACCAGTAGTCACTGCCGAGAGACTCCGACGCGCACTGACCGAGGAAGTCGACCTCCAGCGACGCATTGATCGCCGTCATCAGGGGTTCGCGGGAGATCACGCGCGGATCGTTGGTGTATTCCACCGGGTGAAACTCGACGCCCGGGTTGTCAGCCACGAAGTCATAGCCGCTGGCTTCCAAGCGCCGTGGTCGTGACCAGCTTGTTGCGGTGCGTGCGCTTGCGCGTCCCGGTCACCACGCCGGACTCGACGAGGTCCACGAAGCCGTCCCCGAGCAGCTCGGTGTGAACGCCAAGCTCCCGATGGTCGCCGAGCATCTCGAGCACGAGGTTCGGCACCGCACCGATCCCGGCTTGAATCGTGGCGCCGTCCGGGATCCGCTCGGCCACCAGCTCCGCGATCCGCCGGTCGCGTTCGGCCGCCTTCGGTACCGGCAGCTCGAGGAGCGCCTCATCGCTCTCACAGAACCCGACCAGGTCGCTGACGTGCAGCTGGTTGGCGCCGAAGGTGCGCGGCATGCGGACATTGACCTCGACGAAGAACGGCACCTCACCGATCATCGCCGCCGTGTACTCGGCGTTGATACCGAGCGAGAAATAGCCATGGCGGTCGGGCGGCGAGACGGCTGCCAGGACGAGCCTCGGACGCAGCGACTGGCGCATCAACCGCGGTACGTCGCTGAACGAGTTCGGGACTAGGTCGCAGTCCCCGCGGTGAAAGGCGGCGCGGTTATGCGGAGAGAGGAACCACGACACATGCCACAGACCCGGCCGCTCTCCTTCGATATAGGAGCGGGATCGCAACGGGATCATCTGGTGCAGCCGCACCTCGTCGAGCGACTCGGACGCCGCCTCGATCGCATCCAACACGCATACCGGCTCACCGTTCGCCGCGCCGACGACGACGTCCATCCCCGGCTCGATGTGGCGGATCACGTCCGCCGGTGCGCAGCGCTTGGCTGTGAGCTCCGCGATGATCGATTGGCGCCCCATGCTGTCTCCCTCGGCTTGGCGGATGCGAAGTGCGCCACGATACGGAACAATCATCCGAACGTGAAGGACCAGGGCAACGCGGACGTCCCGCCTCGCATCCCGCTGGGCCCCGAGGATCGGGCGATCCTCGCGCTGGAGTGCGAGACCGTCGCAGGTCACACCTGCAAGGTGATGCGACTGGGACCGAGCGGTCCGAGCGTCACGGCGCTGCGTGAGCGGATCGCCGAGCGCATCCATCTCACGCCAGCCCTGACACGGCGACTCAGCGACGATGCGAATGCCCCGGCCTGGGAACCGGACCCGGACTTCGACCTCGCGCAGCACGTCGTCGAGCACCGTCATCAACGACCCGTCGATCCCGCCGGATTGCTCAAGTGCGTCGCCCGGCTGTTCGAACAGCGGCTGGACCGCAGCCAGCCGCTCTGGCAGATGGACGTTATCGAGCTCGAACAGGACGAGTGCGCTCTGGTGTGGCGGATCCACCACGCGCTCGCCGACGGGGCGACCTCGATCCGCTACTCCCGGGCGCTGCTCTGGGACGACGCTCCCGAGCAGACGATGACACAGGCCCAGGCGATCGCCCAGCACGCCAAGGACGAAGCTCGCCGGCGCGGCCACCTGGCGGGCTACCTGCGTCGTGAGTTCAAACGCTCACACGCTCGCTCTCCATTCGACAGCCCGATCGGTGCGTGTCGGGGCGTGGGCTTTGCGACCACTCCGCTCGCGGCCCTGCACGACGCCGCCAAGGCGATCGACGGTGCGTCGCTCAACGACGCGGTCCTGACGATCGTCGCCGGCGCCATTGGTCATTGGGTTCACCGCAATCACGGCCGCATCGACTCGATCCGGGTCAAGGTGCCTGTGAGCATGCATCACGAGGGCGACGCGGTCGCCAACCGCGATTCGTCGTTCTCGCTCGGCCTGCCGCTGAGCGAGCCCGATCCGGTGGCTCGCCTGCGGATCGTCCACGCCCGGACGCAAGCACGCAAGGCCGCTCGCGATGCCGAGCAGCGCGAGGTGCTGCTGCACAAGATGTCCGGCGTGTCGCCGCGGCTCGAGCGCTTCGCGGTCCAGCTGGAGCGCAGCCCGCGGCGCTTCGCCCTCAACGTCTCAAACGTGCCGGGCCCGCGACAGCCGGTCACAGTGATGTCCGCAGCCGTCCGCGAGCTGCACTCGCTGGCCGAGATAAGCGAGCGCCACGCGCTGAGGGTTTCGGTGATCTCGCTTGCCGACCAACTCTGCTTCGGCTTCTGCGTCGACTCGGACCTGATCCCCGACGTCCGGACGATGGCCGACCAGGTCGAGCCCGAGGCACTGGAGCTGCTCGGCGCTCTCAGGTACTGCTGAGCTCCCTGCCGTGACCATGACGGGGACGGAGGCGCCCGATCGCCTGGACGCACGGACTCGGTCTGCGCGTCGAGGCCGCGTTTGCCGTGTGCGGCCTGGCGACGGTCTGGCGGATCGCGTATTCGTCAAGCGCGTCGAGGTCCGCCGTCCGGCGGCACGCGCTGCTCGCGCGCCGACCGTCTAGGGGCGCGGCAGTTGCTCGGGGCTGCCGGGTCCGTCAAAGCGCGGCAGGCCATCGTCTGGAATCGCCTCCCACGAGACGGCGGAGCTCACCCACTGTCGGTATTCGGGACGGATGCTGGGATCGCCATCGAGCGCACCGAGGCGGACGAACACGTGATCCTCCCCATCCGGTCTGCTGTAGATGTGCCCGCCGCAGGCGACGCAATACCACTTCGCCTGCCCTCCGGCGGGCTGCCACGAGCGCAACCGCTCGGCCCCGTGAACGATCTCGAACGCGTCCAGAGCCAGGCGCGCGTTGGCCGCCGACGACGTGCCGGTCCGGCGCTGGCAATTGTGGCAGTGGCAATACCGGGCCGACTCGAACGGACCGCTGACCGTGAAGCGCACGTCCCCGCACGCGCAGCGTCCCGTCAACGGATGCTCAGGCGAGGGAGCGATGTCGGAGACTCTACCGAGTGCTCAGCCGGTGGACTGCGCCGGCTCCAGCTTCGCGGTCGAGCCTGGCGAGCGCACGACCCTCCAGACCGCGGCGACGCCACAGACGGCGATTGCGACCTCCACCCGAAGACCCGCGTGCAGGCCGGCGACGAATCCGGCGCGCGCTCCAGCATGTTGGCGAGAAACGCTCGTAAAGACAGTGGTGGCAATGCCGACGCCGCGGCCTGATGGACGCGATGGTCACCGACGCCTTCGAGCGCTACCTGGAGCAGAAGCGGATTCGGCGCTCGTCCGGGGATCCGGCCACCGATATCCGCCGCGGCTGGGACGCCCACGTGGCGTTCGCGCGTGGGAACCCGGCCGTCTATCAGCTGATGTTTCCCGCTGGCGCGCCACCGTCGGCGGCCGCGAGCGACAGCATCGCGCTGCTGCGCGACGCGTTCGAGCGGATCGCCCGGGCGGGCCTACTGCGCGACGGGGTCACGCCCGAGCACGCCACCCGCACCCTGTCGGCCGCGCTGCACGGCGTGACTGCCGCCATCTGCGCCGAACCCGCCGAGCGGGGTAACGCCCGCCTCTCAGCCACTGTCCGCCGACGCGGACACATACGCGCTGCTCAGCCCCCCACCAGGCGGAGACCCCTGATGAGCACCACGACCCCCGCAACTGCCGAGCACTCGCCGGGCGCCGGCCTGCTCGCCGGCATGGTGATCGTCATCTCCGGTGCCAGCACCGGCATCGGTGCCGACGCCGCTCGTCTCTTCGCCCGAGAGGGCGCTCGGCTCGTGCTCGGCGCCCGCTCTGAACAGCGACTCGCGGAGCTGTGCGACGAGCTGACCGGCGCCGGCGCCGAGACCACCTACGACGCTGCTGACATCAGCCGCGCCGAGGACGTCCAGCGGCTCATCGACACCGCGCTCGAGCACTACGGACGGCTCGACGGCGCGTTCAACAACGCAGGCATCAGCCAGGGCGGCGGCCTGCTCGCCGACATTACGGAAGAGACCTTCGACCAGGTCCTGGCCGTCAACCTCAAAGGCGTATGGCTGGCGATGCGTGCCGAGATTCACGCCATGCTCCGCCACGGCGCGGGCGCGATCGTCAACACCAGCAGCGTCGGCGGCATCCGCGGCGGTCGGGACCTCAGCGCCTACCTGGCCGCCAAGCACGGTGTGATCGGCCTCACCCGCGGCGCAGCCCACGACTACGGCCCGCAAGGCCTGCGGATCAACGCCATCGCCCCGGGCACAACGCTCACCCCGATGATGATCGACTGGCGCCGGCGCGACCCCACCGTCGAAGCACGCCTGGACGCCGCCACCCCCCTGCGTCGCGGCGGACAACCCACAGAGATCGCCCAAGCCGCCGCCTGGCTGCTCTCCGACCGCGCCAGCTACATCAACGGCGCCGTCCTCGCCGTGGACGGCGGCATGACAGCCTGACTGGCCTCAGCAGCCACGCACGAGCCGGCCCGCCGTGCCTGCAACGCCGCTCAAGCGGCTGTCGCCCAGGCGCTTGCTGATCACCCGATACGCGCAGGCCAGTAAGCGCACGACGCTCTCGCTCTCGTCGCCGAAGGGGCGCTCACGCCACTGCTCAGATCAGATGGACGACCAGCAGGAGCCCAAGCGCCCAGCGATGCGCTTTCGTTCGTGGCGTCGAAGCGGTGCGGCGACGGCCGCGAACGCGCAGCGGCGGTTTTCTCGCCATTGCGAGACGAGCGGGACCCCTGCATTCCCGCCGCGAAAGCCATCCACGGCCGGACTGCAGTGCCAGCACCGTCCCTTCAGCCGGCGCCATGCTCCACCGCGATCGCCCGGCGGGGTCCAACTACTTGTCACATTGGAAACTACGGGGTCCAACTACGTTCCAAATGGGAAACTATCGTGAGCGGCAACACTCGCTCACGACGGGATCCTCGCATGTCCAGCTCCTTTCGCCGGCATCACCAGTAATGACCCCAATGAGGCGAAAAGTGGTCGACCGGCCCTTCGCGCGCGCCGGTGGCTCAACACACGACACCAAGAACCGCCGGCGGCGAGCCGGCCCGTGAAGGAGGGATTTGTTCGCTGTCGACGTTCCTGTTTTCGTACCGCACGCCAAACAAGCCAACAAGCCGCCCGACGAGGCGCTAGCCGAGTGACAGATCGCCGCCACTGGCGCAACATCGCAACGACTGGTCGGACCGAGCCCGACCACGGTCCGCCGACGTGATCCTTCCGCGCGAGACCTCGCCCGTCTCGGTGTCGATCCAACCGTCACGCGCCGGCAGCGTTCAGCCCGACCCACCAACTATCTTTGCGCCCGACAAACAGCAGTCTGAGATAGATCGTGCTCGCAGCCTCCTTGCTAGCGATCCCGTGCAGGTAAGTCCGACGAGTCGGAATCCTCTGATCTGAGCATGGGGTCGAGCATCAACGCACGGTTTAGTCTCATCCGTCCGGATGAGAGACAGCAGAAATTGCCCTCTTTCGCTGGGGTGTTAGCCGACCTGACGGCCGATGTGCGTTGGCCTTGTGGCCCTTAGCTTGTGGTCATGGACTGTGAAACCGCGAAGGAAGTAGAGCCAACATGATCGATGCCAACAATCTGACGAAACGCTACGGGGACAAGACGGCTGTTGACGGCCTCACTTTCACCGTGAAGCCTGGGATTGTCACGGGCTTCCTCGGTCCGAATGGGTCGGGTAAGTCCACGACGATGCGACTGATCCTGGGGCTTGATGCTCCCAGCGAAGGGGAGGTGACCGTTGCCGGAAGGGCATATCGGGACTTTCCGGCGCCTCTTCATGAGGTCGGGGTGCTCCTCGAGGCCCGCTCGGTGCATACCGGCCGCTCGGCTTATCATCATCTGCTGGCGTTGGCGCAGACGCACGGGATCCCGCGCTCGCGGGTGCAGGAGCTGATCACGCTCGTTGGTCTCGATGAGGTCGCGCGCCAGCGCGCCGGCCAGTTTTCCCTGGGGATGGGCCAGCGGTTGGGGATTGCCGCCGCCCTGCTGGGGGATCCCGAGGTCCTGATCCTCGACGAGCCGATCAACGGGCTGGATCCGGAGGGGATCCGCTGGATCCGAGACCTTCTGAAGGGGCTTGCCGCGGAGGGGCGCACGGTGTTCCTCTCCTCGCACTTGATGAGCGAAATGGCTGTCACGGCGGATCATCTCATCATCATTGGCCGCGGCCGTCTGATCCGCGACGTCGGCCTCGCTGAGTTCGTGGACGAGTGGTCGACGAACGTCGTTCGCGTCCGATCGCCCGAGGCGACGCAGTTGCGCGAGGTGATCCTCGGCCCGGATATCCGCGTCTCGAGCGACGAGCCGGGCGTGCTCGAGGTCCAAGGGCTGACCGCGGAGCAGATCGGGGACGCCGCCGCCCGGAACGGGTTCGTGCTTCACGAGTTGACCCCTGAGAAGACCTCCCTCGAGGACGCGTTCATGGAGCTCACGCGCGAGGAGACCGAGTACCGCGCCATCACCCCCACTAACGAGAACCGCGCCGGCACTGACCGGCAGGAAAGGATCGCAGCATGAGCTCTCTAGCTACCGCAATTGATCGCCCCTCCGCAACCGCCGGGGGGCGGGTGACTAGGGCCCGAGACCGGGTGACTCAGCTCGGAGTGTTCCGATCGGAGTGGACGAAGCTCTGCTCGCTTCGATCAACCCGTTACGCGTTGCTCGCCACCGCGGTCATGACGATCGGCTTTGGCATCATCGCTAGCGCGGTGACGGTCTCGCGCTGGGGCTCGATGAGCGCCGCTGACAAGGCGACGTTCGACCCGCTGACAACGAGCTTGCTCGGAGTCAGGTTCGGGGTGCTCGCGATCGGCGTGCTCGGGGTGCTCCTGATCACCGGTGAGTACACGACCGGGATGATCCGCTCGACGATGACGGCCGTGCCTCAGCGCCTGCCCGTCCTGTGGGGAAAGACCGGTGTATACGCGCTGGTCGCCCTCGTCATCACGATCCCCTCCGCGTTCATCGCGTTCTTCGCCGGCCAGGCGATCCTCTCAGGCCAGCACATCCAGATCGCGTTTTCGCACGCGGGTGTACCGGGCGCTGTCCTCGGGGCCGCGGGCTACCTGACGCTCGTCGGTCTGTTCGCGATGGGACTCGGCGCGATCATGCGCAACAGCGCGGCAGGGATCGCGACGTTCGCCGGGATCATGTACGTGGTCCCGCCGCTCATCTCGATCCTCCCGTCGAGCGTCGCGAACTCGATCGATCCCTACCTCCCCAGCAACGCCGGCCAGGCAATGATGCAGATCGGCCATCACGCGCACACGCTCACTCCGGGGGCGGGCCTGGCAGTATTTGCCGCCTACGTGGCGGCAGTGATCGCGGCGGCGGCGGTGCTGCTCATCAGGCGCGACGTCTGAACGCCCGCGAGCAAAGCAGACGGAGGCGCAGACGTGCCAACGGCGGGCCAGGAGGATAGTTTCACCATGTTCCTGGCTCGCCGATGGCGTCTACGAAGATTCGCGGCGGAGCGCGGCGACGTCCTCGTCGCCCTCGCGCTGACCGTCCTCGTCGCTGCCTCGCTGGTTGAGAGCGCGATTCGCAACGATCAGCCGCTCGTCTTACTGCTGATTCCGGGGGCTGTGGCGGCAATTCTTCTCCGCCGTCACCGCCCAGACGTGGCACTGCCCGTCGCCGTCGCCGTTGCCGCTGCGACGCCCGGCAACCGGGCGCTGGTGCTGCCCGTGATGGCCGTTCTGTACACGATCGCGACTCGGACACCGTGGAAGCCGGCGGCGGCGGCGGGCGCAGGCGCCGCAGTGGTGGCGATCATCGCCGGCGCCGTGTGGGGCAGCGGTAGCGCGACCGACCACGGGGGCCTACTCGGCTACGCGATCGGATTCACCGCGTCGTGCGCCGCAGCCGTCGCGGTCGGCCTCTACGTCGGCGCCCAGCGGAGGGTCCGCGACGGTCTGCATGAACGCGCGGAGCGCCTCGATCGCGAGCGGGAGCTGCTTGCCGACCGGGCGGTCGCGCAAGAACGTGTGCGCATCGCTCAGGAGCTCCACGACATCGTGGCTCACAACGTAAGCCTGATGGTCGTTGAGGCGCAGGCGCTCGGCGCCACCGTCCCCGATGAGCGGGTTACACAGAGCACCGACGCGATCGCCGACCTCGGACGCCAGGCGATGACCGAGATGCACACGACCCTGAGGCTGCTACGAGGCGACGGCGAGACCCCCGAACTATCACCGCAGCCGGGACTGGCCCAGCTGGAGCGCCTCATCGAGCAGCTACGCCGAGCCGGACTCGAGATCGAGCTCACGGTCGAGGGGCAGCCGCGACCGCTCGCACAGAGCGTCGACCTGTCGGCGTACCGCATCATCCAGGAGGCGCTGACGAATGTCGTCAAGCATGCCGCTGGCGCGAGCACCAAGGTAACGCTTATCTACCAAGCGCAAGGGATGGAATTGACGATCATCGACACTGAAGGCGATGCACGCACCACGCTGCTGCAAGAACCCTCCGACGGGCACGGCGTGATCGGGATGCGCGAACGCGCCGCGCTGTTCGGAGGAAGGCTGACCACCGAATCGCTCCCCGATGGGTTCAAGGTAACAGCGACGTTGCCCTACGCGCCGACGCCATCATGACGAAGCTACGAGTCGTGATCGCCGACGACCAGCCCATGATGCGGGCGGGGTTCAAAGCCGTGCTCGAGGCCACCGGGGACATCCAGGTCGTGGCCGAGGCGAGCAATGGCGAGGAAGCCGTCCGAGCCGCCAACGAGCACGCACCCGACGTCGTGCTGATGGACATCCGGATGCCGGGGATCGACGGCATCGAGGCGACCAGACAACTCCCGCGACAGCGCGTGCTGATCCTGACCACGTTCGGGCTCGACCAATACATCCTCGAAGCGCTGCGCGCCGGCGCTAGCGGCTTTCTCCTCAAAGACGCCCCCACCCAAGAAGTGGTTGCGGCGGTGCGAGCCGTGGCGGCCGGAGACGCGGTGCTCTCGGCCGCGGTGACCCGCCAGCTGCTCGACCAGGTCGCACGTCGACTTCCCGCCGCGGTCTCCCGGCGCCCCGAGGAACTCGACCTCCTGACCGAGCGCGAGCACGAGGTGCTGCGGATGCTCGCCAACGGCCTATCCAACGCCGAGATCGCTGAAGCCCTCGTCGTGTCCGAGGCAACGGTCAAGTCGCACGTCTCCCACCTTCTGGGAAAGCTGGGTTTGCGGGACCGCGTCCAAGCCGTCATCTACGCCTACGAGACACGACTCATTTCCCCAGCGGATTGAGCCGCTGGCCCTACCCGATCAGGCAACCATGCGCGGGGGTCGTGGCGGTGGCGACCGTAGCGGTGATCTGTTGCGAGTCGCATACAGTCTGATGACGATTCGAAATGTCAGCCGAACCTCGTGAGCTGCACGGCCTGGGGAGGTCGCGCCTGACACGGGACCGCCTGTTAGCGTGTGCAGTGGCTCTGGTTCGCAAGATCACGGTGTGGCCCGGAGGTAGCTGGCACGACCGCCTCGGAGCGCCTGACGGAGGTCGAGACGGGCGTCGAGGTTGACGGGCACGGAATTTGACCGCCCCACACGCTTGTTCAACAGCATCGGCGCGCCACCCGAGGCCCCGGCCTCGGGTGGCTGTCACACGGCCGCCTCGTCTGATGCTGAGCCGCGCCGCGTGCTTGATCGTCGCGCTCAGTCTCGCCGGGTGTGGAGCGACTAGCGCTGTCAGCAGCACGCCGACCGGCGCGATCCCCCAAGCGCGACCGCAGGTGATCGAACCGACCGCGGGCCAGCAGGCGGTGGCGGTCACGCCAGACGCTCCCGTCGGTGACGTCAACGCGCACGCACCATCACTCGCTGAGGTCAAAGACGAGCTGCGACTGGCGCTGATCGCGGCGCGGGTGACGAGCGCGACGTACATCGACCCGCTGCAGTACGTCACGGTCTGGGAGCGCACCGATCAGGGCGTGGACGCGCGGATGCCGGTGAGAGCGCCGATCTTTGCGCCGTGCAAGGTCAAGGTTCTCGCGATCATTGCGGACTGGTATGCCGGTCAGCCGCTGGTGTATTTCGAGCTGCTGGACGGCCCGGACGCGGGCAGGGTGCAGTACGTCGCGGAGCAGATCACTGACATCGCGCCGGCCGGCAGCATCGTGCAGCAGGGACAGACAATCGCTCGCTACGCCGCGTCTGGCACGGCTGTCGAGTACGGCTGGTCGACTCTGAATGGGGTGACGCTCGCGAGAGCGACGACGGGCTATGAGGAGGGTCAGGTCACACCGGCCGGTCAGTCGATGCGCGCGTGGCTGAACAGCCTCGGCGCGAACGCGGGCAACGGCTGATCGATCGGCTTGACGAAGGACACGCGCGTGGTGTTCGTCATCGGCGCGCGCCAGGTGGGGAAGAGCACGCTGACCACGGTCGTGGCCGAGCACGACCATCCAGCGCGCGTCCTGAGGCGCGAAACCACGAGGGGCGCCGGCGCGAGCGCTGGTTTCGCGACTACCTCGACAGCACACTCGTAGACGCAGGCCTCCTCGCCCATCTGCTCGCCGCCGGCACCGAGCCGCTCGAAAGCCGCTCCGGCGCCATCGCCGCGATCGAAGTCAAGGCCGGCGCCTCGCTCCACGCCCGCGACTGGCGCGCCCTCGCAAAGCTCCGCGACAAATCCCGCGCGAGATTCCGCGCCGGCGTCGTCATCCACACCGGCCGCCAGACGCTCCCCCTCGGAGACCGCCTATGGGCGGTCCCGATCAGCGCACTGTGGACCTGAGATGGACGAGTGGGGGCCGGCGTCGGGGTAGGAGCCGAGCTGCAAGCTGATGCAGTCCCGCGGGTCTCGCGATCGCCAGCGTCCATCCGCGCCGCTCGCACGTCGCCAACCACCTGCAACGCAACCGGCAACGTCCACCGGGCCCGACTCCACGCTAGGCGTCCGTTGCGGTCGGACTTGTGGGCCTTTCTGGTGCGGGCGGTGGTAGCGTCGATCGATGCTGAAGTCGCGGCGGATCGCGTCGGCCCGGCCCCAAGCGGGAGGCGCGGCTCGGTCGTTCGGCGGTGGCCTGCACCTGGCGGCGCGAGCGCGCGAGCTGGGACGCGCGCTGCTGGACGGCTTCAAGCAGCATGATCTTCTGACGTACTCGAGCGCGATCTCGTTTCAGATCCTGACGGCGATCATCCCGTTCCTGCTGTTCGTGCTCGCGGTGGCCGGGCTACTTCATCTGAACAGCGTTTGGCGCGACCACCTGGAGCCCGAGATCCAGGCGAATGTCTCGGCCGCCGTGTTCGCGGTGATCTCAGATGCGGTCAACAAGGTCTTCACCAGCAGGCAGCTGCTGTGGGCCACCGTCGGCGGCGGCGTTGCGTTGTGGCAGGTGTCCGGCGCGGTCCGCGCGGTGATGGGCGCGCTCGCTCGCATCTACGGTGCACCCAGCGAACGACCGTTCCTCAGGCGCTACTCAATCTCATTCGTACTCTCGATCGAGGTGGGAGCGTGCTTCATCCTGGCAGCCCTGTGCCTGTTGCTCGCGCCGTTCTTCTCGGTGGCCCACCCCGGCGCCGCCTGGGACGTGTTCGCGTTCGTAGTGCGCTGGACGCTGTCCGTGGCGCTTCTGTTGCTCGCCGTCGGCCTGCTCGTTCGACACGCTCCCGGGGCGGCGCAACCACTGCCGTGGGTCAGTCTCGGCGCGACGATCGTGATCGCGTCCTGGTTGGTCGTGTCGCTCGTGTTCTATTTCTACCTGACCAAGTTCGCGTCATATGAATCGGTGTTTGGAAGCCTGGCAGCGGTGATAGTCGCGATGGCCTACCTCTACATCTCAACCACAGTGTTCCTGCTGGGAGCCCAGTTCGATGCGATTATCCGCGCACAGTCCACGGGCGCTCTAAGCGGGGTCGAATCCCCCACGCGCACGTGACGATCGTCGTCAAGATCGATCCCGCGACCGGCATCATCGTGCTTGACGCCCATCTCGCCGATGGGGCCGCCCCGCGCGTCGAGCTCGACATAGTTCGCGCCGGCAAGGGCGGCAAGGCCCCACACCCTCGGAGGTCCTGCTGCATGTAGCGCCAGCATGAGGTAGTGGGGTGTTGTTCAGATCGTGATACTTTCGCCTTCGGTGGCCAGCGAGACCGTGGCGGGGTCGTGGCCCGTGCGCTGCCACGCCCGCCGGGCGTGCTCGCCGAGTTGGTCGAGCATCTTGTCGTCGTGAGTAGGGTCGTGATGGAACAGGATCAGCTTCTGCACGTCGGCGCGCTGAGCGAAGGTGACCGCGTCGGAGACCCCGCTGTGGCCCCAGCCGGCGTGCGCGGCGTATTCGTCGTCGGTGTATTGGCCGTCGTGGATGAGAACGGAGGCGCCGGTTGCTAGTCCGATCCCCGAGACCCATCCGGACTCGGCGCTCGCGACCGGTGCGCCGAGCGCCGGCTCGTGGTCGGGCAGGTAGCACAGGGTGGCGTTGCCCTCTGTGATGCGGTATCCGAGGGTCACGCCGCGGTGGGCGACGATCGCGGCTTCGATCACCGCCGAGCCGATCTCCCACTCATGGTGGGGGCAGTGCGTAAACGCGACGCGCGCCGGGAGCTCGTGCAGGTCGATCGGGGAGAGGGGCTCGGATAGATAGCGGGCCAACCGCTGATCGAGATTCGGTCCGGGCGCCGGCGGTCCGTAGACCGTTATCTCGTTGGTAGGGTCAAAGAGCGGCGGGAAGAACAGCAGCCCCTGGATGTGGTCGAGGTGGAGGTGGGTCAGCAACACCCGCACGATCTTCGCCTTTGGCGTGCGGGCCTCGCCGAGCTCGCGGATGCCGGTTCCTGCGTCGAGGATGATCTCGGTCCCGTCCGCCAGCGTTACCTCAACGCACGACGTGTTGCCGCCGTAGCGCAACATGCGCCCGTTCGGCACTGCGATCGACCCGCGCACGCCCCAGAACCTGATCTGCATCGGGTTCAGCTCGTCTTCGGCGCCGCGGCTTGTACCGGCCAGAAGACAACGAGCGCACCCTCGAAGCAGTCCGGCTCCAGCAGTGGGAGTGCGGTGACCTCCACTTCGCAGACTCCGGCCTCGCCAAGGCGGGCGTGGAAGCGGCCATGTGCTGGACGTCCGCTCTGCAACGCGCTTACGATTGGCGCAGAGTCGGCCAACAGCGCCCGTCCCTGATCGTCGAACGGGCCGACCTCGCGCGCCCATTGCTCGCGCGGCAACCGACCGACCTCCTCAAACCCACGCCCGAGCAACGATGCCGCGGCATCGTTAAAGAAAAGCAACTGGCCGTCGGGATCGGAAAGTAGCGCCGGCAGCGCCAGGTTCGTGATCAGGTTGCGAGCCTGGACAAGCATGAGTGGCTGATCTTGCGGCACCAACCCGGATCGTATTCCTCCGGCCGCGACTGGCCTCCCTCCTGGGCCGGACGTATGGCCGCCCCTTGTGCTCTGCAAGCTCTTGGTCTTCGATCCCCTCCGGGCAACGCTCGACGGGTCGCGAGCCTCCAAAGGGATCAACTAGAGCGCAGGTCAAATCCCGTCAACAGGTCGCAGCGACGGCAAGGTCAGCTGCAGCGACGGCTGGTCGGCTTGGTCAGCGACCGTCCAACAACGAGACTACTGGCTTGTGCGAATCAAGCGCAGACCCGCCCTGCTTGGACTGAGGAGCCGCTTCGGACCGCTCTCTCGTGACGGAGTCCGGGCAGGGGCTCAGCATCACCGTCGGGCTCCGCGGTCATCCTCGCCGCTTACGCGGTGGTAGCGCTGAAGAGACTGCTCGAGTTGGTCGTCTTCGTCATCGCTCATCATCTCAAGGATTGCTGTCACTACGACTGCAAGCCCTGCGATCTCAAGAATCACAATTGCGCCGACGAGCCATGTTGCCGGGTATAGCGCAAGCAGAATGACCAGACCGACGATCATCAGGATCGGAGCCGCCATCCCGTACAGCAGGCGCATGTCGGCGCCAAGCATCCCCGTGACTGATTGGTCAAAGCCTCGGAAGATGGGGCGGTGTTGATGGGTCTGATTAGGTGCAGTCGCCATGTCGGCCTCCGAGCGTCATTGTGTTGCAAACGTAGGCCAGCGGGCGGCGACTGCCATCCGTGCGGGGCTGCATGCTTTCCGCGGCGAAGCGGCAGATCGGATCCGTGAAAACGGCGGCCTCGTAGGAGCAGACTGAGCGTCGCCACCGCGACGGCTGCAAAGGAGGGTGCGGGATTTGACCCGACGCGATGGCGTGGGAACCACTGATGCCCGGGCCGCTGCCGGGTTCGATCATCCACTAGATGCAGCACATCGCTCGCGCCACAGGCATGGCCATGTCGCGACGCTCCCGTCGGCGCCTTGATCCTCGAGCTGCTCGACCGTCATGCCAGCTACCTCGCGACCGCGGCGCCCCGGAGCGGCCGGCGAGTCCGGGGGATCCACCCGATCTTCGTCGCCGCCGCGGTCGTGCGGACCTCCGGCCTGCCGCTCCCCGTGCCCGCGATGCTCGCACGCGGGCCGAGCCCGGCCGACTCACAAGCGCCCTCTGCTGCCTCCATCGTGCTCGGATCGAAGCCCATCGGATGCGCGAGCTGTTCGGGGACCTCTGCGCGGTTACCCAGAGCGTGCGGCAAGGCATCGACGTCGCCGTCGAGCCGAGCGGCGAGCAGCGGGCGGAATGAGCGTCGCGCGCTCCGAGCTCCAGTCGCTTGAGGCGGCGGAAGCCGCGTTTCGCTGCGACTACCCAGGCTACGCCGACACGGCTGTTCTCGACGAGCTTCGCGCCACCGACTTCCGGCGGCTGGACCGCGGTGGGCACGTGTATCTCGATTACACCGGCGGTGGGCTGTTCGCCGACTCGCAGCTGACTCAGCACGTCCAGCTGCTCGAAAGCAACGTCTACGGCAACCCGCATTCGGTCAACCCGACCTCGGCCGCGAGCACCGAGCTAGTCGAGCGCGCCCGCGCCTACGTGCTCGAGTTCTTCAAAGCCTCGCCGGAGGAGTACGTCGCGATCTTCACGCCCAACGCGACCGGTGCGCTGCGCCTTGTCGGCGAGGCTTATCCGTTCCACGCCGGGGACCGATTCCTGCTCACGTTTGACAACCACAACTCGGTCAACGGGATTCGCGAGTTCGCACGCGCCCGCGGCGCGCAAACCACCTACGTTCCCAGCGTCGCGCCGGACCTGCGTGTCGATCAGAGCCTGCTGCCGCGCTACCTGACCGAAACGGCCGGTGCTCACCACAATCTGTTCGCCTACCCGGCGCAGTCGAATTTCTCCGGCGTGCAACATCCGCTGGAATGGATCGAGCAGGCGCAGGCGAACGGTTGGGACGTCCTGTTGGACGCCGCCGCGTACGTCCCAACCAACCGACTCGACCTGACCCGTTGGCAGCCGGAGTTCGTGGCGATCTCGTTCTACAAGATGTTCGGGTGGCCGACCGGCGTCGGTTGTCTGCTCGCCCGGCGCGAGGCGCTCGCCAAGCTCGAGCGACCGTGGTTCTCAGGCGGAACGATCGTCGCCGCGTTCGTCCAACGTGAGTACTACCAGTCCGCTCCTGGTGCCGCGCACTTCGAGGACGGGACCGTCAATTACCTGAGCCTGCCGGCCGTCGAGATCGGCCTGCGGTTTCTTGACCGCATCGGCCTCGAGACGATCCACGCTCGCGTCGCCGCGCTCGGTGCCTGGCTGATCGACGCGCTCGACTCGCTGCGTCACACCAACGGCTCTCCGGCAGCGACCATCTACGGACCGCGACCGTGGCAGCACCGCGGGGCCACGTTCGCGTTCAACTTCCTGCATCCCGACGGCAGCGTGGTCGACGAGCGCTTTGTCGATCGGATTGCACGGCAGCACAACATCTCGCTTCGCACCGGCTGCTTCTGCAACCCAGGTGCGGGGGAGGTCGCCTTCACGATCTCGCGTGAAACGCTCGTCGGCGGCGAGTTCGGTGACGCGATGAGCCTGGATGACTACGTCCGAGCGGTCGGCCTGCACTCTGGCGGAGCGATCCGCGCATCGCTCGGACTCGTCTCCAACTTCCCCGATCTGCATCGCTTCATGAAGTTCGCCGCAGAGTTCGTCGACGTGTCCGACATCCCCGACGACCTCCCCCCACGCACCGCCTGCTGACAGCCCTCCGCGATCTAATTCGCCGGTGGGGCCGTACTCATGGCGGGAAGCACTCAGCCCGGGCCGGTGGACTCCGGTTCGATCGGTCCCCATATCTCCGCGGGGTCCCAGTCGACCAGGCGCGCGAGGTCTCGGGCGTCGGTGCGCTCCGCGGCCTGGGAGCGCACCGAGCGCGTGCGGTCGTCTTGGGGCAGGGCGTAGGCGTCGAGGATCGGTTTCCACGGAGTCAGCTCTCCGGTCTGGACTCCGATCGGCCGCTTTCTCGGGTGGGCCGGGGACGGAGTTCTCGAACATCCAGCGGTAGTACTCCTCCAGACGGATCTTCTCACGGGGACGGTATGGGGACTCGTAGTACTGGCGGATCCCAAGCGATCCGTCGGGGTCCGCGGTGCCAGGAGCCTTCGATCCAGAACTCGCCCTCCTCCCAGACCTCGCCGGGGTTGGCCTGATAGGTGAACTGCACCTCGTGGCCGGCGCGCTGCATCGCCACGCCTTGCACGGGCTGGCGAACGCCGAGCCAGCGACCGGCGTGCGTCTCGTAGGAGTGGGTGTCGTGGCTCGGGTCCGAGCCCCATCGGCAGCACGTAGTCCGCCCACCAGGCGGTCTCTGACCAGGTCGGGGTCATCGCCCCGTGCAGCGCGACCGCGTCTTGGTCGCGCAGCGCGCGCAGCCATGAGTAGCCATCCGGGTAGGAACAGACCGGGTTCAGCACCCGCCTGAAGAGAATGGGCTGTGAGCCGCGGTCGCCATCGAGCAGGAAGTGGGGGTGGCCGGTCGGTGCCCATCCAAGCCCGTAACCGGCGCGGGCTCCCGAAGAGCAGACGTTGGTGTGAGAGTTATGACAGTCGCAGCCTCAGGTCTCCAGGAACCGGTCGGCGAACCCGTCCTCGCCCGGCCGGCCGACGAAGTACATGACGTCGCTGGGGCGGGTCACGAGCGCTGGAAGTGAGCTCAGGCCGCGGCGTTCGCGGCCTGGTCGCTGGCCTCCAGCGGCTCGCCGAGCTGCCCCCACTCCGCGACGCCGCCGTCGACGATATGGATGACCTCCTGCCCTCCGAACCGTTGGATCAAGCTGGCGGCGGTGCCTGCGCGCTGTCCGGACGCGCAGATCACGGCGATCGGCCTGCTCGGGTCAAGGCCGGCGGGCATCTCGGTGATGTCGTGCCAGGCCTCGAACGCGGAGCCGGGGATGTGGCTCGCGTCCCATTCATTGCGTTCGCGCACATCGAGGATCTGCACGTCTGCCTGCGTTTTGATGCGCTCGCGGAGCTCGCCGATGCCAATTCGCTCGATGCGCTGCGCGAGTCGGTGCTCCTGGCGCCAGCTGGTCATCCCACCGTGCAGGTAGCCGGCCAGCTTGCGGACACCGACGGCGATGGCAAGCTGTCCGGCGTGGCGGCCGTCATCGTCGTCGCGGCCGATGAACACGATCTCCTGGTCACGATCCGCCAGCCAGGCGAGCTTGGAGCCGAACCCGGCGCGCAGCATCG
Source organism: uncultured Actinomycetes bacterium (assembly GCA_937888775.1). The sequence goes on from CALAQT010000280.1 coordinate 28,395, forward strand.
GGTTGGAGATCGCCCCAGTGATGTGCGCGTCGTCGAACTGCTGATCGGTGCGCACGTCGATCAGCAGCGCGCCTTCGGTGCGCTTCAGCTCGACCTGCCGAGGAGCGAGCGGCAAGAGCTCGACGCCGTTGGTGACCAGCGGCCCCCTGTTGAGCTCGACGATCGCCTTGAAGTTCGGCGGCTGTGGGCCGAGCATGGCGAGCGCCTGCTTGACGAACTCGTCCTCGTCGGTCAGCGAGAGGATCGGGTTGTGCACGCGCTCGTAGCCGATCGTGGAGCAGATCTTCATGTCCATCCCCGGACCGCCGCACATCGACCCGCCGAGATGGCCGGGCCACACCTCAACATCATCGTCGAGGCAAAGTAGCTGGCGGTGAAGGGAGCGGAAGATCCCGCGCGCTCCCTCGGACTTCTCGATCGCCAGATCAGGACGAGCTACGTCTCCGACGAACAGAGTGTCGCCGGTCAGCACCGCCCAGGGCTCTTCTCCGCGACGGGTGTCGATCAGCGCGAAAGCCGTGTGCTCGGGCCGGTGCCCGGGCGTGTGCAGCGCCCGCACCGTCAGCGCGCCGAGTTCGAACTCGTCCCCGTCTACGAATGGCGCGTGGTCGTAGGCCGGCTGGGCGTCGCGGTGGATGTGGATCGTCGCTCCGGTTGCAGCCGCGAGGCGGCCGTGGCCGGAGACGTGGTCGGCGTGGTTGTGGGTCTCGAAGATGTGCTCGATGCCCACGCCCATGTAACGCGCCAGCTCGAGATACTCGTCGACCTCGAAGCGGGGATCGACGACCGCGGCCACGCCGGCCTTCTCATCGCCGATCAGATATGAGGCGCAGCCTAGATCGTCGTGGGTGATCTGACGGAAGATCATTGCGGCTCCCGAGGGGTGGATTGGGTTTGGTTGACGTCGCTAAGCGAGCCCCGTGAGCATCCCCTTCCCGTACAACGCGGGCAGCACGTAGCGCTTCAGCTGATACATCGACCAGTGCTCCTTCGTGGAGTCAAACGGGAACCGGGGCGTGGGCTTGAGGTCGTAATCGAACTCGCGGTGCCGCCCTTGAACTCGTGCAGCGTGCGCCATGTCCCCTCGCAGCCGTCGTAGAGGTAGTTCGAGCCCTTGCCCACCTGGTCGACGTTCAAGCCCTTGATCGCCTTCCAGTTGAGCTTGATGCCGACCGCGACGATCAGGTAGTTGCTGTCGCTGAGCTCGGTGCGGATCGATGCCAGCGTCTGCTCGGTGTCTGAGAGCGGCTCCTGTGATCTCCGAGCGTGCACGCCTAGATCGTATGCCACGGTCAGCTAGCGGTAAAGATCAGCGGTTTGCTGTGCGGGACACTAACCCATGATGCTGGCGCAGCCCCACCTGAATCAGGTTGATTGACCCGTCGGGCTGTAGACCGCTCGCTGCTCCCACGGCCGACTCGACGTCATCCGCGGGAGCACCGGCGCCGAATCCGAGCTAGCCCTCGCGCTTCGGCTCGACGAGCTCACCACAGCCAGCAACCTCCCCCGGTAACGCACGGGCTGAAAGGCCGGACTTCCGGACCTCCGAAGGTCATAGCGGCTCGTGTTAGGAGCGCTCGTGCCGATAAACCCGGCTTCAAGTTGGTCAACGACTCGCTCGGGCACAGGCTGGGGGATCAGCTCTTGATGGCAGTGGCCGAGCGACTGCGGCGCTGCGCACGAAAGGATGACATCTGCGCGCGGCTTGGGGGAGATGAGTTCGCGGTGTTGCTCACGGGTACGTCTGACCCCGTCGGCCTGGCGCAGCGCATCATCGGCGCGCTGCAGCGCGGCTTCGAGATCGGCGGACACGAGGTGTTCGTCAACGTCAGCGTCGGTATCGCGAGCGGCCGTGACGAGGCGGAAGCTCTGCTGAGCAACGCGGACGTCGCCATGTATCACGCCAAGCGCGCCAGCGCGGGCCACTACCGGCACTTCGAGCCCAGCATGCAGGCAGCCCGTGTTTCGCGACTCGAGCTCGAGACGAGCCTTCGCCGCGCGGTCGAGCGCGACGAGTTCGAGCTGCACTGCCAGCCTGTGTTCGACTTGCGCTCTGGCAAGCTCGCGTCGTTCGAAGGTCTCCTTCGGTGGCACGATCCCCTGCGCGGACTCGTACCGCCGCTCGAATTCATCTCCGTCGCAGAGGAAACCGGGGTGATCCAAGAGATCGGTCGCTGGGTGCTGGCGCAGGTCTGCTCGCAGCTCGAACTCTGGTGGCGCGATGCGCCGGTCGCGGTCAGCGTCAACGTGTCGATGCGCGAACTGCAGCAGCCGGGCTACGCGACCGGGGTTCAGCGGGCGATCGTTGGCGCGTTCCCGCCTTGCGCGCTCATCCTTGAAGTCGCCGAGAGCGCGCCGCCGAAGGACGTCCCCGGCGCGATCGCCGCGCTGCGGGCGGTCAAGGAGCTCGGAGTCCGCGTGGCGCTTGACGACTTCGGCGCTGGGTACTCGTCGCTGCTCAACCTTGTCGACCTGCCGGTCGACTTCCTCAAGATAGCCGGGCCCTTTCTCCAAGCGAAGGAGGGCGACGGCCGCAAGCTGAACGGGCTGCTGGCCGGGATCCTCAGCCTTGGCCGGCACCTCGACCTGAAGACTGTCGCCAAGGCCATCGAGCGGCCCGAGCAGCGCACGCTACTCATCGAGCTCGGCTGCGACCTCGGCCAGGGCTACCTCCTCGGCCCCCCGCTTGAGGCCGAGGCCGCCGGCGAGCTGCTGGCCCCAGACGCACTCAGAGGCCGCTGTCGCGGGGGTGAGGCGCGATCCTCGTTACGGGTTCCATCCCCCGTTGATACAACGGCATTCTTGCTGTCCACGCGGCGCTGGCGCTGGAGCGATGCAGGCGAAGCTGGCTTCGGCGCGAGGTCAGCGCGCGAACCATGCGGCGGTGTCCGACGGCACTTGCCCGTCGTCGGTCAGGGCGCTGCTGGAGAGAAGCGCCTCCGCGTCCGCCGGCGGAGACACCGGATCGCCGGACACATTGACGATGCAGATGAATCCCGGATCGCGGGCGAACGCGAGGGCGCCGTCGGGCGCGTCGAGCCACTCCAGCGTGCCGTCTCCGAGCGCCGGCCGTGAGCGGCGGATGCGCAGCGCGCGGCGGTAAAGCTCGAGCATTGAGGTTTCGTCGCCGGCCTGCGCCTCGGCCGTCTGCGTGCGCCAGGACGTCGGCTGCCCCAGCCACGGCGGAGCGCTCGCGTCCTGCGGGCTGAACCCGAATGGAGGCTCCCGACCGGACCATGGGAGGGGCACTCGGCAGCCGTCGCGGCCGCGGTCGGTGTGGCCGGATTGCTCCCAGCTGGGGTCCTGCAGCGCAGCGTCGGGGAGGTCTTCGACCTCGGCGAGGCCGAGCTCCTCGCCTTGGTAGATGTAGGCGCCGCCGGGTAGAGCGAGCATCAGCAGCGCGGCGGCCCGCGCCCGCCTGACGCCCGCGGCGAAGTCGGCTGGCAGGTCGATCAGGTCGCTGAGGTTTCGCAGCGGTCGCACGCCTTGGGGGCGGGCGTAGCGGGACACCTCTCTGACCGTGTCGTGGTTTGAGAGGACCCAGGTGGGCGGAGCGCCGACCGCCTGGTGCGTGTGGAGCGTGTCGACGATCGATCTGCGTAGCGCTTCGGCCTGCCAGGGTGCCAGCAGGAAATCGAAGTTGAACGCGGTGTGGAGCTCGTCGCCGCGTACGTACTGCGCTAGGCGTTCGGGGTTGTGGACCCACGCTTCGGCTACGAACACTCGCGGATCCTCGTAGGCGTCCGCCAGCCGGCGCCACATCCGGTAGATCTCGTGGACCTCGTCGCGGTCCCAGTGCGGGTGGTCGACCGGATCCGCAGAGAGTGGCGGCCATGCCGTCGCGCCGACGTCCGGGAGGCCGTCGGCCTTGACGAGGCCGTGGGCGACGTCGATGCGGAATCCATCGATCCCGAGCCCAAACCAGAAGCGCAACGTCTCGTCGAACTCGGCCTGCACCTCGGGGTTGGTCCAGTTGAGGTCTGGCTGCCCGGGGGTGAAGAGGTGCAGGTACCACTGCCCGGGGCGGCCGTCGGCCTCGGTGACCCGGGTCCAGGCCGGACCTCCGAAGCCACTGCGCCAGTCGTTCGGTCGCTCGTCACCGCCGGGCCCATGGCCGTCGCGGAAAATGAAGCGGGCGCGCTGCGCCGAGCCTGGACCGGCCGCCAGCGCCTGCTGAAACCAGGCGTGGCGGTCTGACATGTGGTTCGGGACGATGTCGAGCAGTACCCGTAATCCGAGGTTGTGAGCTTCACCGATCATCGCCTGGGCCGCGGCTAGCGTGCCGAACACAGGCTCGATGTCGCGGAAGTCCGAGACGTCGTAGCCGGCGTCCTTCATCGGCGAGGGGTACCACGGGTTTATCCACAGCGCGTCGACGCCGAGGTCCGCGAGGTAGGGCAGCCGGGACCGCAGCCCTGCGATGTCGCCCAGGCCGTCGCCGTCGCCGTCCGCGAAACTGCGGATGTAGACCTGATAGATGACCGCGCTGCGCCACCACGGTGTCGCACTTGGATCTCCCAGTTGGCAGCGCTCGCGAATCTGCACGGCGGAGGCCGGCCTTTTGGGGCTAGGCATCTGCGGGTTCACTCGAAGGTTGACGAGAGCGCGTGTGCGACGGGCTAGCCGGGGCTCGATTTCCCGCCAGGACCGCGATCTCGGTCGAGACTGGCAGCACCGCGGAAGACGAGCCGGCGGCGAACTGGAACGCGCCGGGCTCGATCGCCCAGCGATGGGCGTCCACGTCCCAGTGCTCGAAGGCCCTCGGCGGCACGGTGATCGTGGCGGTAGCGCCCTCACCTGCGTTCGCGTCGACCGTCGCGAACCCGACTAACCATTGGACGGGTCGCTCGACGCTGCTGCCCGGTCGGCTCGCATAGAGTTGGATGATCTCCCTGCCGCGCCGGATGCCGCTGTTGCGAACACCAACGGTGACCGCGACGTCGGCACCCGGCTCACAGTCGCGCGGCGCGTCGATCGAGACGTACGTCCAGGTCGAGTACCCCAGGCCGTGGCCGAACGGATAGAGCGGTCTTCGACCGTCACGGTCATAGGCGCGGTAGCCGATGAACAATCCCTCGTCGTAAGCCAGGATCCCGTCGACGGGCCGGACCGAGGGGAGACCGTCCTCGGCCTCCGGCCATGTCGTCGGAAGCCGGCCGCCGGGCTCGGCGAGCCCGAGCAGCACGTCGGCCAGCGCGTTGCCGAACTCCTGACCCGGGAACCACGCGAGCAGCACGGCGGCGACCTCGTCGGCCCAGGGCAGCAGCACGGGAGCGCCCGCGTTCACGACTACCACCGTCCTGGGATTCGCGTCGGCGACGCGCCGCACCAGCTCGTCCTGCCGGCCCGGCAGCGACAGGGACGCGCGATCGAAGCCCTCGCTCTCCACCTCGTCGGTCGTTCCGACGACGACGACCGCCAGATCGGCGTCGCCCGCGAGAAACACTGCGCGCTCGATCTCCTCGTCGTCGGTGCCGTGTGGCGGCTCGAGGTTGAGCTGGAACCTCACGCCAAGATCCCCAAGATCGCTCTGGTTGGATCCGACCTCGTGCGCGAGGACGACCTTGACCGCCTCGCCCCGCTCCAGGTGCACGCTGTGCGCTGCCTGGGGCGGGATCATCATCCCTTCGGCTACGTCCGCGCCCGGCGGGAGCTCGAGGCGGCCGTCGAAGACCTCTTCCCCGCCGACTGACAACCAGTAACGGCCGACCCCGGAACCGGCGATCGTATACGTGCCCGCGTCGATCGCCCGGATCACCGCGCGCACCTCGACCCGCGCCACCGAGGGGTCGTCGAAGGACGAGCCCGGCCAGTCGAAGGTGCACCCGGGGCGCTCCTCGGTGGCCAGGACGGTTCCGTCGCCGGCGAGGAATCGCACCTCGACGCCGGAACCGGTGCCGTCGCCCCCCGTAGCCAGGGCGCACCAGCCACGGGGATGCGGCTGCTCGCCAGAACGCCCACGCCGTGCGTGATGCCGGCCGTTGGCTTGAGGGCGGCGCGCAAACCGTCCAGTGGCGACACGGCGTAGGGCGGATAGACCGTCGCGCTGCCACCACCCAACGTCCGAGCCGTCGCGGCGTTCGGACCGATGACGGCGAGGCGCTTGACCGCGCTGCGGTCGAGTGGAAGCACGGCATCGGCGTTGCGTGCCAGAACGAAACCAGCCGCCGCCGCGCGACGCAGCGTGGCGGCCACCTCGGCGTCGTCGAAGCGGGGCGCGGCGGTGGCGGCGATCCCCTCCAGCGCTCCCACCCGGGCCGCGAGGCGCAGGATGCGCACGACTTTTTCGTCGATCGTCGCCTCATCGATCTTGCCGTCTCGCACAGCCGCGAGCAGCGCCGCACCCCACGGTCCCGCTGGGCCCGGCATAACCAGATCGAGCGCGGCGCGCGCGGACGCTTCGGTCGAACGCGTCGCGAACCAATCCGACATCACGAGCCCATCGAAGCCCCATTCTCCCTGCAAGACGTCGCGAAGCAGCGAACTTTCCGTCATTGGCCGGCCATTGACGCCGTTGTACGCCGCCATCACCAACCAGACGCCCGCCTCCCGGATGATCGCCTCGAACGGCACCAGATACAGCTCGCGAAGGGTCCGATCGTCAACGCGCGCGTCAAGCGTCATCCGCTGCGTTTCGGAGTCGTTGGCGACGAAATCCTTGACCGTGGCGCCCACGCCGCCGCCCTGCACCCCCCTCACGAACGCGACACCGATCCGCGCGGTGAGCAGCGGATCCTCGCTGAAGCACTCGAAGTGCCGCCCACTGTAAGGCGTCCGGTGGAGGTTCACGGTCGGCGCCAGCAGAACGTCTACGCCCTTGCGTCGCGCCTCGAACGCCAACAGACATCTGACATCCTCAACGAGTGCCTCGTCCCACGTCGCCGCCAGCGACGTCGGCAACGGCACATTGGCCGAAGTGTCGCGCTCGTCCCGCCGTTCACCGCGCACGCCGGCCGGACCGTCTGAGACGACCAGACGGCGCAGGCCCGCCGCCGGCTCGGCGTGCAACGACCAACAATCCGCGCCGGTGAGCAAGCGCACCTTCTGCTCCAGCGACAGCGCCGCCGCCCTGGCGACGACCACGCGCTCATCCACCCCGGTCGGCTCAACGGCCGGTTGCGTCACGATGACTTCCCAGGCGACATCCACTCCTCCTTCTCGTGGCTCAAACCCGCGCCAGCGGCGGCTTACGGCTAGCGCTTTGTATCGCTCCGACAAGTGGTCTGCCTAGCGCCGTTCGGACATCGTGAACGCTGGGGCCGTCCGTCGGCGACGTTAGGACCGCTACGTGGTGCGGCGTTCGATCACGGCGAGCGGCGCGAGCTCTTCAACGGGATTGCCATCGTGCGCCTCGATCGCCCATAGCAGGAGCTCGGCACCTCGAGCGCCACTCTCGCGCAGAGGCTGGCGCACAGTCGTCAGCCCAAGCGCCGCCGATACCTCGATATCGCCAAATCCAATCATCGCGAGGTCGCTGGCACGCGCAGGCGCATCGCGTGCGCGACTCGGCCGCCAAGGTTGACAGCGACAGCCGCGCCCGCGGGATCACCTTCCGGGCCAAGCTCGATCTGGTCGAGGCGATGGGTGCCGAGTACCACACCCACTTCGGAGTCAACGCCGAGCAGGTCGAATCCGCAGAGCTGCAGGAGCTCAGAGACGACGCTGGCGTTGCGGCCGAGTGCGGGTGAACGTCGCGGCATTGTCCCGATGCCGCTCGGCGGGGGTTCCTGGACGATGGTTCGGTGGACTGCACTGGGCTTCCCCGGGTGACGGTGTTCGGACCCGATCCGCTGCTGAGCATCACGATCGAGCATCGCGGAGACGAAGACGATGTCCACGTCCACGCCGCCGGCCAGGGGGTGTGGGTCGCGCGCATGGCGGCCGAGCTCGGCGCCAATCCGGTGCTGTGCTGCTTTTTGGGCGGCGAAACCGGCGCCACCCTGGCTCCGCTGCTGGAAGCGCTTCCGGGGGAGGGGCGCGTCGTAGGCACCTCGGGCTCGACCGGGAGCTACGTGGTCGACCGCCGCAGCGGCAACCGCCGCGTCCTGGCGATTTCCAATCGTCCCGCGCCCCGGCGCCACGAGGTTGACGATCTTGTGGCCGCGACGTGCGCCGCGGCGCTTCAGAGCTCGGTGCTGGTGATGTGCAATCCATTCCCGGCCGAGGGGCTGCCGGACGAGGTCTACGAGACGGTGGTCGGCAACGTCAGGGCCGCCGGTGTCCAGGTGGTCGTGGACCTCTCCTCACCCCGCCTGGACCGCACGCTCGCCTACGGTCCGGACGTGGTCAAGCTCAACGACTGGGAGCTCGCCGAGTACGTGCACGGTCCGGTCGATGGCCCGCTGGCGCTGGACGCGATGCAGGCACTACGCCGGGCCGGCGCTGCCGCCGTCGCGCTGACGCGAGCCCAGGCCCCGATCCTGGTTCTCGATGGTGACGCTCACCCGTACGAGATCGTGCCTCCACGGTTCACCAACGGTTTTGGAGAGGGATGCGGTGACTCGATGACCGGGGCTCTGGCGGCCGGCCTGGCACGGGGCTTGCCGCTGCGAGACGCGCTGGTGCTCGGCGCCGCGGCGGGCGCGGGGAACTTCCTCCGGCACGGGCTCGGGACGGGCAAGCGCGCGGCGACGGAAGAGCTCAGCCGGAGCGTGACGGTTGCACCCCTCCCAGCCGTCGTGCCTGAAACGGGGGCGTGAGCTCCGCTCCCCGCGCGATCGCCGCCGGCGCCGTGCTCGCCATCCAGTCCAGGTGCGCCGCCAGCGGCTCGACCGTTCGCAGCTCGCGCAGGGCCGCGCTGATCGCGACAGGTCGGCCCGCCCGAGCGGAGTGCGAGTCGCTCGCCAGCACGTGCACTACCCCCGCGCGAGCGAGGGTGAGCATGCCTTCACGCGAACTATCCGCGGTGAAGAACGCAGCGGTCGCCTGGACTAGGGCCCCGCCGTCGATCAGCCCGGCCAGACGGTCGACTAGATCGGCGGCGAGGTGGCGCTCCGGATGGGCGATCACCGCGCGGTAGCCCCGGTCCCGCAGCATCTTGACCGCATCGTCGAGCCGTTCGTCGAGCGGGCCGGGAGCAGGCTCGAGCAGGATCCAGCGCCGGGAGCCGCCGAGCGAGACCGTGGCGAGCTCGTCGCAATCCAGACCCGCGACCGCGGTCGCTGCGACCTCGCCGCCGGGCAGGATGCGCGTGGTCGCGCCGGCGTCGCGTACGGCCGCCGCCAGCTCCGCCAGTCGCCGAGCGAGGTCCGTGATGCGCACGTCGTGGTCGTGGCGGATGTGGGGCGTGGCGCAGATCGCCTCGATCCCGTCGGCCTGTGCCTGGCGCGCCATCGCCACCGCGTCCGGCATATCACGAGCTCCGTCGTCGAGACCCGGAAGGATGTGGCAGTGGAGATCGATCGCGACGCGGATCCCGCGATTATGGCCCGGACCGGTGCTCACCAGCGATCGCGTGACATGCGATCGAGACTCGGACCAGACGCCAAGGGCTTCAGCGGACGACGACGGCCGGAGAGACACTCGCGAGCGGGGATCGCGCGGCGGCCGTCTGGAGCACTGATGCTTCCTCGTCGGTGAGCAATCGCCGGTAAGCGTGGCCGCCCAGGTCGGCAAACGCCGGCACCATCGCGTCGACATGCTCCGGCGCGGCGAGCAGCGCGATCGCGGACGAGCCCTCAGGGACGTGCACTCGGATCTGCCCGAACAGCTCGCCTTCTAACTCAGGGACCTCGCTGGACTGAACGAACCCGCCAACCGATGCACCCGCCACTAGACCGGCCGCGAAGCCGGGCGGTCCGAACGCGGCCCCGATCACAGCGCCGGTGAGGGCTCCGATCACCGTGTCGCGTCCGATCACGTCGCCCGCGTCCTGGATATCCAGGTAATGACCGGCGAACGTGCCGCGCACAACGATCCGCCCGCGCCGATGTCGCTCCACAAATGCCAACTCGTGCCGCCAAGGAGCATCCTCGTAGGGTTGACCCAAGTGAGCGAACGCCTGCTCAGCGCCGTGGTGATGCTCAAAGGTCAGAATCGCAAGCTCGAGGCCCACCGGTGCTCCCTAGTCCTAGTCGATCGTGGACGGTTGTTTGCGTGACGGTATTCAGTGAGGACGCCGTCGGACATCGGAGAGCGCCACATGGACGTTCGGTAGAAACCCCGGCAGTCCGCGTGCGCCGGTCGCGGCTGGCCGCTGACAGCGTGCGCTTACCTGCAAGCTACGACGGTGCCGGTCCAGCCGCGGGCGGTCGCGGTGCCGCGCACATTTCTACGCATCCGGCCGACACCGGTTTACGGATGGCGCGGGCCCGTTCCAGGCTTACCGTCTTGGGTACGAATCCACCTTCTGAGGGGAGCACCGCAATGCCTCAAAGTACGACCAAGCGCAGCCCGGTGGCGAAGGCCCCGGCGAAACGGCAACGCCGCGCAGCCGCCAGCGGGTCTACGACCGCGATTGACAAGACGACGAAGCTGTCCGAAGAGGTAATCGATTCCGTTGAGAAGGGTCAGCGGGCCGCGATCGAGGCTGTGCGCAAGTTCGTCGACACCGTCGACGAAGCTTTGCCCGCGCACGGCGAGGGTCCTTCCAGGCGCCAGGAGATCGTCGACTCCGCGATGGAGATGGCCGACCGGCTGGTTCACATGCAGTACGAGTTCATCCGCAAGGTGATCGACAGCGCCGGCAAGTCGCTGAGCGGGTCAGACGGCGAGAAGTAGGCGTCGAGCGCAGCGCCGGGATTGGGCAGCAGATGGGCGCCTGCGCTCGGTCCGGGCTCGTGGCGGCTGGCGCTCTCGTCAGTCGCCCGCCCCGTACCGGTGCTCGCCCGTACTCGCCTGAACGATCGCGTCGACGAGGAGCCGTTGCGGCAAGGAACCGTCGGCAGCGTCCGGCTCAGGCGGGCTCGATCAACCCGTAGTGGCCGTCGTATCGACGGTAGATGACGTTGCCACGACCATCAGCCGCGTTCTCGAAGAAGAGGAACCGGTGGCTGACAGCGTTCATTTCCGCCACGGCCGCTTGCAGCTCGATCGGCGAGGAGAACCGGTTGCGCTCATGGATCGGACCGCGATTGTCCGCTGCCTGCACCGACGCTGGTTCGATCAGGGCGAGAAGGCCGTCATCGCGCCAGTACACGATCGCATCGGCGTCCGTCTCAGCGTCGTGGAAGAGAAAGAAGTCATGGTCGAGATCCTCGAGCGCGTCAGCGGCCTGATCGACCGACATCGGACCGAAGGCGAACGACTTGCGGCGGATGATCTCCCGCTCCTGCACAGGCCGCGCGAAAGTGGACGGCCGGGGACTGGACCATGACCGATGCGACCACTCACCGACGAGAGCCTCCGCCGGCTCGCGCTCGCGCGTAACGAGCCGTTCAACGTACCGGTGGACATGCCGCTGAAGGCGCTCGGCGACAGCGTCGACCGCCGCCTCCATCGACGGTGCGGCGACACGAGCACGGACCGACCTCCCCTGGAGGTCGATCTCCGCCTCGGCTCGCGCCGGCAGGGAGATGCGTGGATTGGACTCCTGAATCAGGACGACGCGAGCTCCCAGAATCGGCCGCTTGACGAAACGCTCCACGTCGGCGAGCCTCTGGCGTGCCCGCTCTCGAGCACGTTCGTCTACGTCGCCGCGCGCAGTGATCTCGATATTGATCGAGCTTGTCGTGGCCTGAGTGGTTGCCGGTGCGTTTTGATCCCCCGCCATCTGCCTCACGTGGTCACTCTTAGCGGCTGGGATGGCGAAACGATCGCCGGCTACGTTGGAGACGTTGCTGGAGCAGTCGCTCCAGCAACTCCTGGCGTCGGCGCTCCTGACGCGCAGCACGCTCGCGCAACTCGTGGTACATCCGGCGCTGGTCGCTCGTCGAGTTCGTCTGCTGTTTGCTGTTCTTGTTGTTCGCTCCAGACATCATCGATCGACCCTACTTAGCCTGTCTGGCAATTCCATCCTGGGAGTCTGCGTGATCCGCTCAGTACTTCCTCGCACGGGTGCGGCCTACCGATGCTGGCGGCGGATGGTCACCGGATCCTGTGCGAGCGGCAGCTCGTTCACGTGAGGAATCGCGAGCTCGTGCCCGGGGTCGGTTTCGATCGTCGTGCGGTACACGGCCTCATACGCCGCGGCGACTGCGGACACGTCATAGCGTTCCGCGACGCTGGCTCGGCAGCGGTTCGGATCGATCAACCCGATTCGCTTGACGGCGAGCGCCATCTCGCGCTCGTTGTCCACGAGCGTGCCGTTCTCACCGTCGATCACAATCTCAGCCGCGGCGCCCTCGGGGAACGCGATCACGGGCGTGCCGCAGGCGAGCGCCTCGACCATCACCATCCCGAACGGCTCCAGCCACCGGATCGGCATCAACAGTGCAGCCGCATCTGCGAACAGCTCTTTCTTGGCCCATCCGGCAACCACGCCGACGTAATCCACTCGCCGGCCGTCGACGTGCGGCTCGACGCGCTCGCGAAAGTACTTCTCCTGTCCGGTCTGCACCGGTCCGGCGAGCACAAGCTTCCGTCCGGCCAGCCGTGCCGCCTCGATGGCCCGGTGGGCACCCTTGACCGGGTCCATCCGCCCCGCCCACAGCAGGTAGTCCTGCTTCTCGGTTCGTAGCGGCCAGCGATCAACCGACATCGGGTTGGGCACGACGTCTCCGATCCGCACGCCGGCGGGGGCGCTCGCCGCCTGGGAGCGGCTGATCGCCACCAGCCGGGCCTTGTGTCCGTGACGCTGGTAAAAGCGCGCCGTGTCTCCGACCAACGGGCCATGGATCGTGTGCACCACGGGAACGTCGACCCGATCGGCCATCGCCAATGCCGTGAACCCTGAGTGGTCATGAAGGATGTCGAATGGAAAGCCGCGCCTGGCGGCGAGATCGATCTGCTCCCACGCACCGGCGACATGGCTTGACTCGTACAGCGATGAGCCGATCTCGTTTGGATGCGCGTCCTCCAGCAGCGGATACACGTGCGCCGTGGAACGGGAGCCGGGAGCAGCGAACAGCGTCACCTCGTGCCCTCGGGCGACCAGCGCTCCGCAAAGCAGGTCAACCACCGCCTCGATTCCCCCGTAACCGCGCGGCGGTACCGGAATCCACGGCGGGGCTAGCACCGCGATATGCAAGCGACCAGCATTTCCGTGCTTCGGGGGAAGCAGGCGGACCGATGACGAGAAAGCGTTCATCAGAGTCGCAACCGAGCTTAGTCCCCGGTCAGCCGCGGCGAATCGGGACTGCGCCGTAGCATTGCGCGGAGAAGCACGGTGGCACGGGCTTCTGCCTGGCTCAAGCTGGGCTCGCCGGAGCGCGGTCGGCTCTCCGTGGAACGCCGTGACCGGGGACGCGGCTGGATTCGGATGCAGAGCGACCCGGGTGGGGGTAGCTTGCAGCTGATGCCTTCGCCGAGTTCCTTTGACGGGGTGGAGGTGCTTGAGTCTCAGGCGCTGCTGCTGCGTGATCTGGACACGACGCTGCGGGGTCTGTCCGCGCATGAGGCAGACCGCCGACTGGTGCAGTACGGCCCGAACGCGTTGCGGCGCCGCGGCGGCGCCAAGTGGCCGCGCGAGCTTGCGCGTCAGCTGACTCATCCACTTGCGCTGCTGCTTTGGGTGGCAGCTGGGCTGTCGTTTCTGGTCGGGAGCCAGACGGTCGGCATCGCGGTTGTGCTCGTGATCGTGCTGAACGCGGCGTTCGCGTTCGTCCAGGAGTTGCAGGCCGAGCGGGCGGTCGAGGCGCTGGCCGGGTATATGCCCCAGCACGCCACGGTTCTTCGCGACGGCGCCGCGCGGGTGATCGAGGCGGTCGGGTTGGTCCCAGGAGACGTCGTGTTCTTGGAGGAGGGCGAGCGGATCGCGGCCGACATGCGGCTGTTGTCGGGTGCGGTCGAGGTCGATCTCTCCACCCTCACCGGCGAGTCGGTGCCGGCGTTGCGCTCGGCCGAATTGGAGGACGCGGAGGTTCCGCGGCTGGTCGCCCGCGACCTTGTGTTCAGTGGTACGACGTGCACCGGTGGCCAAGCCCAAGCTGTGGTGTTCGCGACAGGCATGCGCACCGAGCTTGGTCGCATCGCGGCGCTGACCGAGCTTGTCAAGGAGGAGCCCAGCCCGCTCGAGCGGCAGGTCCGTCGCGTCGCTTGGCTGATTGCTGGCATAGCAGTGGGGATGGCGATTGCGTTCGTGCCGATCGCGATCTTCGTGGCCGGTCTTTCGGTCAAGAACAGTGTCGTGTTCGCGGTCGGGTTGCTGGCCGGCAACGTGCCCGAGGGGCTGCTGCCGGTGATCACGCTCGCGCTCGCGGTCGCCGTGCGCGTGCTCGCGCGTCGCGGCGCGCTGGTCAAGCGCTTGAGCGCTGTGGAGACGCTCGGTTCCACCGACGTGATCTGCACCGACAAGACCGGGACGCTGACCGAGAACCGGATGCGCCCAGTCGCGGTGTGGACCACGGGCGGCGCAGCGAAGATCGAGGCAAACGGCGCGCAGCTTCCTACCGGTGCGGGCACGCCGGTGCTGACGGCGCTCGCAGGGGCGGCGGCGGCCTGCAACAACGCCCGACTCGAGGCCGACGACCACGGGACGGGTGATCCGACCGAGGTCGCGCTGCTGCAGGCAGCTCGCGCGCTCGGCGCCGACGTCGACGCAGACCGCCGCGACGCCCGACGCCGCCACCGGTACAACTTCGACCCGCAGCTCAAGCTGATGACGACGCTCGAGCTTCGTTCCGGGAGCGAGTGGCTGGACACCAAGGGCGCCCCGGAGGAGGTCCTGCCCCGCTGCGTCGCAGTCCTCGCCGAGGACACCGGGGAGATCCCGCTCGACGCGGCACAGCGTGAACAGATTATGCAGCGCGTCGAGGGGTACGCGCAGGAGGGACTGCGCGTGCTCGCGCTCGCGCGGCGGGCGCTGCCAGTCGGCGCAGAGGTCCCCTCGCGCGAGGAGGCCGAGCGCGATCTGTGCTTCCTCGGTCTCGTCACGATGCTCGATCCGCCCCGCCCCGAGGTTCGCAAGGCGATCACCCGCTGTCACAGCGCAGGGATCCGGATCATCGTCATCACCGGCGATCATCCATTGACCGCGGCGGCGATTGCACGCCAGGTAGGGATCGGCGGCGAGCACCTCGTGGTCGTCAACGCGGATCGATTCGATCACCGTCACGAGCGGGACATCGAACAGATCGTGTCGGGAGACCGCGAGGTGATCTTCGCGCGCGCCTCGCCGGATGCAAAGCTGCACATCGCTGAGGCGTTGCGTGCCCAGGGTCACGTGGTGGCGATGACCGGCGACGGTGTCAACGACGCTCCGGCGCTGCGTCGCGCCGACATCGGCGTCGCGATGGGTCTGTCGGGGACCGACGTCGCCCGCGAAGCGGCCACGATCGTTCTCAGCGACGATAACTTCGCCTCGATCGTCGAGGCCGTCGAGGAGGGCCGTGTCGTCTATGACAATGTCCGCAAGTTCATCGTCTACATCTTCGCCCACGCCACACCCGAGGTCGTGCCGTTCCTAGTCTTCGCGCTCGCCGGCGGCGCCGTGCCACTGCCTTTGACGGTGCTGCAGCTGCTCGCGTTTGACGTGGGCACCGAGACGCTCCCCTCGCTCGCGCTCGGACGCGACCCCGCTGAACCAGGCATCATGGAGCGCCCGCCCCGCGCCCGATCGGAGAACGTGATCCGCCGACCGATGCTCCTGCGCGCTTGGTTGTTTCTGGGCTTGATCGTCGCTGCGCTATCGATGGGCGGCTTCTTGTACGTGCTCACACACGCAGGCTGGCACCCGGGCGACCCGGTTGGCGTGGGAAGCCGCTTCCACCATGCCTACCTGCAGGCGACGACGATGACGTTCCTCGGCATGATCTTCGGCCAGATAGGGAGTGCGTTCGCGGTGCGTACGCAGCGCGCGTCGCTGCGGTCGGTTGGCCTCTTCAGCAACCGCTACCTACTGGTCGGCGTCGCTGCCGAGCTGGCCCTCGCCGCCGTGTTCGTGTTCGCTGCGCCGCTTGAGACGCTGCTGGGCACGGCTGCGCTCCCCGTCCACGACCTGGCCCTGTTGCTCCCCTATCCCTTCATCGTCTGCGGCGCCGACGAGCTGCGACGCTACATCGCGCGCCGCCGCGCAGCGACGGCTTCTGCCCGCCCGAGCGCGACCGTGCAGTCCGCGGCTGTGAAGTAAGCCGCGCCTATCAGGGCCAACCGGCGCTCGCTCAGCAGTTCAGGAGATCCGGCACGTCGGCGATCGAGGCGACTACCGCGGTCGGCTCGATGCCTGAGTCGCGTACCTGTTGCTCGCGGTACTTGCCGGTGCGCACGAGGACCGCCTGCAGCCCGGCGTCAAGAGCGCCGCCTATGTCCGATTCGATGTCGTCGCCCACCATCATCGCCGCTGCGGCGGCCACACCCAGATCATCGAGGACCTGGTCAAAGAACCCCCGCGCTGGCTTACCGACCACGTAGGCTTCGCGGCCCGTCGCGTACTCTATCGCCGCCACGAACGGGCCGACGTCGAGCGACAGCCCGTCGGCGCGCAGCCAGTAGCGGTTCTTCTGCAAGGCAATCAGTTCTGCGCCGTCCATGACGCAGCGAAATGCGCGGTTGAGGACGTCATAGCCAAACTCGGAGCCCAGGTCGCCGATGATTACCGCGCCCGCACCTTCCTCTGCCTCCTCCAGATCGACGAAATCGCACTTGACTTCTTCGTTCATGACCAGCGCAACCCGCCGGTGCCCACGCTCGTGGCAATAGCGCACCGCAAGCGCGGCGGGAGTGACGAGCTCTCCGTCGGCGAGCGAGAGACCGAGGCGGTCCAGCTTCGCATGCGTCCGAGCGCGCGACCGCGCCGTCGTATTGGTCACGAAGCGCAGCGTCAAGCCTCCTGCCCGGAGACGTCGGACGGCATCAGCGGCTCCGTCGATCGTATCGTCCTGCACGTAAAGTACGCCGTCGAGATCTATCAATACGGCGCTCACCTCGTCGAGCATTGCCACACGATCGCAGATGCGACCGCCAACTCGCTTGCGCCACGCGACCGGCTCCGAAGCTTGACACGTGTCCGAAGAGAACGTGGCCTCCGCCCCGAGTGTGACCAGCGATCGCGCTCGTCGCTTAGACAACCAGCTCTGGACCGGCGCCGACCGCGCGAGCGTTCGGTTGCCGGTGCGGCACCCCAAATGACGACGCCTCAAGCCATCGGAGAAGATCGGCGGTCGGAAGTGGCCGGCTGAAATAGTAGCCCTGGGCCGCGTCACATCCGTAATCGATCAGGAGCTCCATCGTCGCCTCGTCCTCGACCCCTTCCGCGACGACCTGCAGACTGAGGTTGTGGGCGAGCTCGATAATCGACCGGACGATGACGGAGTCGTCCTTGACGGACGTCATCGTCATCACGAACGATTTGTCGGCCTTGATTTCAAAGACGGGTAACCGCTGCAGATACGCGAGTGAGGAATACCCGGTGCCGAAATCGTCGATTGAAAACCGCTGACCCATGGCCTCCAGCCGTTCCCAGAGACCTGGCACGGCGGTGTCGATCAGTGCGCTCTCAGTGAGCTCGAGGGTGACATCGCCTGCGGGGATGCCCCAAGCGTTGGTGAGATGCTCAACCGTTTCAAAGACAGCGGATCCTTGAGCCAGGCTGCGAGCTCCGAGATTGACCGCCATCGTGAGTTCGTAGCCGGCGTCGCGCCATGTCCGGAGGCTGTGCAGAGCCTCGTGCACCACCCACTCCGTGACCGGGATCAGTAGCTCGCTGCGCTCGACTTCAGGCATGAACGCGTCGGGCATGAGCAGGCTCCCCGATGGGTGATTCCAGCGGATGAGCGCTTCGACGCCGATGGTCGTCTGTGTTGCGAGATCGATCTTTGGCTGATAGTGCAGAACGAGCTCGTCGTTCTCGATGCAGCGGCGGAGGCCGGAAAGCAGCTTCAATCGGCGGGCGGGCGTCTCCTCTTGCGAAGCGGCGAACACCGCGTAACCACGACCGGAGCGCTTGGCGTCATACATTGCCAGGTCAGCGCGGCGGAGAAGGTCGTCGATGTTTTCGCCGTGCTCAGGGACGAGGGTGATTCCGATGCTCGCTCGCACGTCGATGGTGTGCCGCCCAACCAGGCACGGCTGCTCGAGCGATTGCGTGATCTTCCAGGCGACGGCCACGGCGCCAACCAGGTCGGTGCCGCCGGGCAGCAGGATCCCGAACTCATCTCCCCCTAGCCGCGCGACCGTATCCCCCTCCCGCAGCGAGTCGACCAGGCGCTGCGCGACGACCTTCAACAGCAGGTCGCCGTGCTGGTGGCCCAGTGTGTCGTTGACATGCTTGAACTCGTTCAAGTCCAAGACAAGCAGCGCCAATCGCTCACCTCTCCGCGCCCCCGCGCGAACGGCGTGATTTACGCGGTCTCCGAACAGCACACGGTTGGGAAGCTCGGTGAGAGCGTCGTGCAGGGCCTGGTGCCGGAGTGCTTCGGTGTAGGTCTGACGCTCAGAGATGTCGCGCAAGCATCCGATGTGGACCCGGCGACTTCCGAGCTGTACATCACTCAGGGCGAGCTCCATCGCAAACGTCGAGCCGTCCTTACGGCGCCCGATCGACTCCGCCGCGGTCGCGCTCCGATCTTGCTGGCCCAGCTGCTGCTGCGCCGGCCGGTGATGGATCGCGCCATCGCCTCCGTACAGCGAGGCCACCATGATCGAGAACGGCTGGCCGATTGCCTCCTGCTCGCCGTAACCGAATAGAGCGGTCGCCGCCCGATTGAACGTCTCGATCAAACCATCGTCGCTCACGGTTACGATGCCGTCGGCTATGTTCTCAAGGATCGACCGCGTCCGCGCTTCGCTGTCACGAAAGCGGTCGCTCAGACACGTAACCTCGCTCAGGGATCGCTCCAGCTCGCGTGACGTGAGGAACAGCTCCACGAAGATCGACACCTTGGCGCGCAACGTCTCCGGCACGATCGGAGCAAAGATGAAATCGACGGCTCCACTCTCGTAGGCAATCGGTATTTCGGCTTCGTCTCTGGCGTTCGCGGTGATGAAGATGATCGGGGTTTGCGCAGATTCTCTGCGCAGCCGGATGAGTCTGGCCGTCTCGTAGCCATCCATCACCGGCATCTTCACGTCCATCAGGATCACCGCAAATGTTTGGTCTATCACCTGACGCAGGGCAGCCTCCCCTGAATTGGCCTCGGTGATCGCGTGACCTAGCGGTTCCAGAAGCGCCCTGATCGCCAAGCGCTTGGCGTGGTTATCGTCGACGACGAGGATCGGCGCGCCCAGAATGGCGGGCGCCGAATGCTCCCGTGTAGCAGTCTCCAACATCAGCGCGCGATCAAGGCTGCGCCTGAGACTGAGAGGCGCTGGGCAGCCATGCGCTCAGGGCCGCGAGCAGCTCGGTGGTGTCAACCGGCTTGTTGATGTAGTCAGACGCGCCGGCCGCGATGCAGCGTTCGCGCTCCTGACCGACGACCTTCCCCGTCACGGCGATGATCGGCAGAGCGGCGAAGTGAGGACGTTTCCGAATCGCGGTCATCGTCTGGTAGCCATCCATGATCGGCATCATGATGTCCATGAGAACCAGGTCGATGTCGGGCTGCTTGTCGAGAATCGCGAGCGCCTCGGGGCCGCTTTGCGCTGATATGACGTTCAGCTTTCCGCGCTCGAGTAGCGCCGTCAGTGCGAAGACGTTGGGAAAGTAGTCGTCGACGACGAGGACTGTTGGGTGAGCTGCTACGCCGTCGCGAGTTCCCTTCCGGCTCGGCGCTTGCGCATGCGGTTGGCGGATCGAGCCGCCGTCCAGGAGCACGCGGTCTGATGGCGGCGCGTGATCGGCTTTGTTCAGGGCGGGCCAGGTTCCTAGATCCACCGGCGACGGCGCTTTGTGGCCGTTGCCCGACCAGCCGACAAGCTCGGCCTCGGTGGGTGAGGAGCTGATTTCGATGCTCGCCGCCGGCGGGCGGGAAGGTGGCAGGGGCGCAAGGGGTGGCGGGGGCGCGGGGTGAGCCCTGACCTGAGGCATCGCCAGCGGGAGGTACACGGTAAAGGTGCTGCCGTACCCGGGCTCGCTCGTTAGCCTGATTTCGCCCCCAAGCAGGCCGACGAGATTGCGGCTGATTGACAGTCCGAGGCCGGTTCCGCCGTACTGCCGCGCCGTGGCGCCGTCGGCCTGCGCGAACGACTCGAATACGGTGCCTTGGAGTTCCTTCTTGATGCCGATGCCCGTGTCGGTGACGCTGATTGCAATCACCGACGCGGCCTGAGCCAGCGACTCGCAGGTTGGGCTCCAGCCGTCAGGGCTTTCAGCGAACCGCAGGACAACCTCGCCGTGCTCGGTGAACTTGAAGGCGTTGGAGAGCAGATTACTCAGGACCTGCCGAAGTCGGTGGGGATCAGTGACGATCAGCGAAGGCAGCCTGGCGTCAAGCTCGGCAGAGAATGACAGTCCTTGGCCGTCGGCCACGGGGTCGAAGGTCTGTACCATGCTGTCGCGCAAGTCGGCTAGCGGGAGGTCGCTGATTTCGAGGTGGACGGTCTGGGACTCGACCTTGGCAAGGTCGAGAATGTCATTCAGGAGCTTGAGCAGGTCCTTGCCGGACGAGCGGATAACGGTTGCGTATTGAACTTGCCGTGCAGTCAGATTCCCTTCCGGGTTGTCCTCGAGCTGTTCGGCCAAGACCAGCAAGCTGTTGAGTGGAGTGCGCAGCTCGTGTGACATGTTGGCTATGAACTCTGACTTGTACTTCGAGGACACCGACAGCTCTGTGGCCTGCTCTTCAAGTAGTCGTTTTGCCTCCTCCACCTCTTGGTACTTACCTTCTACCTCGCTGTTCTTGTCAGCTAGCAGGGTTGCTTGCTGCGCCAGGTCCTCGTTTGACTGGCGCAGCTGCTCCTGGCGGGACTGCAGCTCCTGAGCTTGGGACTGCGCTTGTTCGAGCAGCTTCTCGGTAACCGAAGTGGCCTCGACCGTGTTGAGCACAAGGCCGATGCTTTCGGTCAGCTGATCCAAGAACGATTGGTGGGTTGGGCTGAACGCCGCAAACGAAGCCAGCTCAATGACGGCACGTACCGACCCCTCGAACAGGATCGGCAGGACGATGATGTTCAGCGGCGGGGACTCACCCAGGCCTGAGTTGATCTGGACGTAGTCCGGCGGGACGTCGGTTAGGAGGATGCGCTCCTTCTCGATGGCACACTGGCCGACGAGACCCTCGCCGAGCCGGAAGTGGTTGGCCAGGTGCTTGCGCTCCTTGAAGCCATAGCCCGCTTGGAACTGGAGCACGGGCGGCCCACCGTCCCCGAGGTCCGTCAGCGCGTAGAAGACACCGTGCTGCGCCGAGACCAACGAGGCCAGCTCGGCCAAGATCATGCGCGAGACGGTCGCGAGGTCTCGCTGACCCTGGAGCATGCGGGTGAAGCGCTCGAGATTGGTCTTGAGCCAGTCCTGTTCAGTGTTCTGGCGCATCGTCTCGCGAAGATTGCGGATCATCTCGTTGAGCTTGTCCTTGAGGACCGCGACCTCGCCACTTGCGGCCACACCGACCTGACGCGTCAAATCTCCCTCGGTTACTGCCGTCGCCACCTCGGAGATCGCGCGGACCTGATTGGTCAGATTTGCGGCGAGCTGGTTCACGTCGTCGGTCAGGTTCTTCCAGACGCCCGCGACCTCTTGGGACTGGGCTTGTCCGCCCAATTTGCCTTCGACGCCGACTTCGCGCGCGACTCGTGTTACCTCGCCGGCGAACCGGTTGAGCTGGTCAACCATCGCGTTGACGGTGTTCTTCAGCTCAAGGAACTCTCCCCGTACGTCGGCCGTGATCTTCTTGCTCAGATCACCGTTTGCGACCGCAGTTGTCACTTCGGCGATGTTGCGGACCTGCCCCGTGAGGTTGCCTGCCATGAGGTTCACGTTGTCGGTCAGCTCTTTCCACACGCCACCGACCTCGATCGTGTACGCGGCTGCCTGGCCGAGTTTGCCTTCGGTTCCGACCTCGCGCGCGACGCGCGTCACTTCCGAGATGAAGCCGTTGAGCTGATCCACCATCCCGTTGATGGTGTTCTTGAGCACGAGCATCTCGCCCTGAACGTCGGCGGACACCTTCTTGCTCAAGTCGCCGTCTGCTACCGCACCGATCACGCGTTGCATCTCGTTGCTGGGTTGGACAAGATCTTCGATCAGGCTGTTGACCGACTCTATGCAGTCCCCCCAGACTTGATCGGTGCCTCTGAACGAGATCCGCTGAGAAAGCTTGCCCTCTTTGCCGACGACACGGCTGACCCGTCCAAGCTCGGTGCCGAGGGCTTGATTGGCGCTGATGATCTCGTTCAGCGTGTCGGCCACCTTGCCTGACGCGCCCGTCCAGTGAACTGGCATACGGGCGGTGAAGTCGCCGGCCTTTACCTCGCTCAACACGGCCAACAACACCTTCAGGTCGAGAGTCTCGACATCGGTGGCGAGTTCTGCCGGCATGGCCCTCCAAAAAGCCTCGGGAATAATGTCCCCCGCGATCGATTCAGCGATCACGACAGGCGGCGACTCCATGCCTTGCGTCGGCAAGATAGGTTCGTACGCGAATCGTCTATCGGCCTCGAAGCGCAAAAGCATTAGCACGCTGCATGGATGAAGAGCGGAACCAGGCCCTTCTGAACGCCGGGCTCGGGGATCAACGCGGGCGCTCGCCCGCGCTCGCCCTCGCGAGCGCAAGCGGGATCAAGCGGGCGAGCCGCTCAAGTGTTTTGTGTCGAATCCCGATGAGACCCGATGGGGAATAGCACGCTCAAGGATCAGCGCGCTGCGCTGCTCGGGGTGGGCCACAGCCACGTCGGCGACTCCGAGACCGCGGGACGCGAGGCTGTCCGGATGGCGCTAGTTGATCACCAGCCAACCTCCGAGGACCTCATCATCCTGTTCGTCAGCGCCGATCAGGACCTGGCGGCGCTGTACCGGGCCGCGATTGCGGAAGCAGCCCCGGCCGGCGTCTTCGGTTGCTCGAGCACCGGCGGCTTCACGGACGCCGAGCAGGTTCCAAGCGGCTGCGTGGCAGCGCTGCTGGCGGCCGACGAGAGCTCGTTTGGCGTCTGCCACGTCGAGCGCGACGAGAATGACATCGCCGAGTCTGCCCGTCGCGCGGCCCAGGGCGCCCGCGACCGCGCCGGCGACCGCTATCCCCACTCCGTGCTGCTCCTGCTCACGGACGGTCTGACCCCTGACCAGCGTGAGATAGCGCGCGGCGCTTACGAGGTGACAACCGCGCTGATCCCGTTCGTCGGAGGCTCGGCCGGGGACGACCTGACCTGGAGCTGCACCTACACGTTCGGCGAGGGTCGGGTCCTGACCAACGGGATCGTGGCGGTTTGGATCAACTCGGAGCGTCCCATGGGCGTCAGCGTCGACCATGGCTGGCGGCCGGCGGGCAAGCCGATGCTCGTGACTCGCGCGGAAGGCACGATCGTCCACGAACTCGACGGCACGCCGGCGCTTGAGGCCTACATCGCCGAGCGGGGAGCCCCCGTCGAGCCCGGGGACCCCGACTTCTTCCGGAAGGTGATGGGGAGTCCGGTCGGGCTATCCAACGCGCGCGGGCGCTACGACGTCCGCCAGTTGCACGCTTACCTGCCCGACGGCGGCGGGATCAACTTCAACACCGGCGTCTCGGAGCAGAGCATTCTTCAGGTGATGTCCACCGACGACGAGGCGCTGATCGAAGGAGCCAGGAGCGCCGCCCAAGACGCGGTCAGCAATCTCACCGACAAGGCACGCCTCGTGCTCGTCTTCTCGTGCGGTTCGCGGCTGCCGCTGCTCGGCGATCGCGGTCGCGACGAGGTCGCGGCGATCTCGTCGGCGCTCGACGGCGTACCAGTTTGCGGCTTCTACACCTATGGCGAATTTGCGCGGACACCCGGCTCCAGCGGGGTTCACAACTCGAGCGTGGCCGTCCTGGCGCTATGACATGGGCCCGACCGACCAGCTGAACCATGAAGCAGCCCGCGCGGCGGACTACGAGATAGAGATCAGGTCTCTGAGCGAGCGCCTCGAGCGTTCCGAGGAGCACATGGCGCGCACGCTGATGCGGGCGACGCGGCTGGCACAGGTCATCTCCGTGCTCGGCAACGAGAAGGACTTGGAGACCACGGTCGAACGGGCCGCGATCGAGCTTGGCGAGCTCTTCTTCGCCGACATCGCGCTTCTGATTCTCGACTCCGACGCCGGGCTGAGCATCGCGGGCCACTGGGGCGTTGCCGCCTCCGACCTGCCGCGCGAGCCGTTCGCACTGCCCGCCGTCGAGGAGGTCACGAGGCGGAAGTCCGTGCGCATCGGGCCCGCAGATTCGGTGCCGGTCCCCGACTGGCTCGATCGTTACTCCCTGCGTCATGTCGCGTGGGTACGACTGATCGTCGGGGAGAAGCCGATCGGGCTGATGCTGCTTGCCCGCCGTGGCGAGGAGCCCTTCGAGGACTCCGAGGCGACCGAGCTGCGCGCGGTCGCCTACCGCGTCGCGCTGGCGATCGAAAATGGCCTGCTCCACGATCGGATGAAGGAGCAACTCGCGCAACTCCACCGCCTGCAGCAGCTGACCGCGGCGCTCGCCGGGACGCTGGAGCTCGACGACGTCGGACGCCGCGTCGCCGACATGCTCGTCGCAGAGGTGGATGTCTCCTCGAGCGTCGTGATGATCGACCGCGGCGGCGAGCTGGTTGTGCTGTCGACTGCCGGAGAGGCCGGTGAGCTTGGCGTTGCGGCCGACGGCGGCCGCAACGCCAAGCTCGACGAGCGTTGGACGACGTTCCCGCTCGCGGTTGCCGCCAAGACGTTCGGGGTGGTGGCCGTCACCGGAGCTCCGGCAAGCGGCTCTGAGCGCCGCCAGTTGCTCATGCATCTCGTCAACCTGGGCGCACTCTCGCTCGACAAGGCCCTGCTCTATGAGCAGAGTCGCGAACAGGCCCGACACGACTCATTGACCGGACTGCTCGGCCACCGGGTCTTCCATGAGGTGCTCAAGGCGCAAATCGATGCAGCGATCCCGTTCAGCGTGTTGCTGTTCGATATCGACGACTTCAAGCAGATCAACGATCTCCACGGACACCAGACCGGCGACTACGCGCTGCGTCTCGTTTCCGAGGCGCTTCGGGGGGGAACGCGCAGCGGCGACACAGTCTTCCGGATCGGCGGAGAGGAGTTCTGCGCTCTGCTGCCGGGCCTCGCCGAGAAGGATGCATTCGCTGTCGCGGAAGCGATAAGGCAGAAGGTCGCCGGGATCGTGTCGACGCTGCCGATCTCGATGACGGTCAGCGTGGGCGTAGCCGCTTTCCCAGAGCATGGCTGCGGGCGTGACGAGCTGCTGGCCGGAGCCGACGCCGCCCTGTACGCCGCCAAGCGGGCCGGGAAGAACTGCACCAGCATCGCCGGCGGTGCGACCACGCGCGATCTGATGCCGTCGCGGCGCGAAGTGGGTCTCGAACTGCTGCACAAGAAAGATCCCGCCACGGCCACGCACAGCGTCCGCGTTGCGATCCTGACCGTGGAAATTGGCCGTGCATTGGGGCTCGACGACGCTCGACTGGACCAACTGCGGACCGCTGCGCGGTTGCACGACATCGGCAAGCTCGCGGTACCGGACGCGATCCTCAACAAGCCGGGACCCCTCGACGAAGAGGAATACCGCATCATCAAGACCATTCGGTGCTTGGTGCCGAGTTGATACGCAGCTGGGGCCTTCCGGAGGCGGCGACGATCGTCCTGCAGCATCACGAGCGCATCGACGGGTCCGGATACCCGGCGGGCCTGCGCGGCGAGGAGATCGGCATCGGGGCGCGAATCGTCCATGTCGCCGAGGCGTACGTCGCGATGGTGGTCGACCGTCCGTACCGCAAAGCGATGAAGCAGGACGAAGCCTTCGCCGAGCTCTCATGCCCTGCCGGCACCCAGTTCGACGCCGACGCAGTCGCCGCTCTGATCGCGGTTGAGCGGTCGCGCCCGGCGCCATCCGACGAGCTGGGGGACGCGCTGGCCCTCGTGGCGTAGGGGGCCGGCCGCTCGCCGCCTGAGTCGCGCGCTCGGGGTCAGGCGGGCACGCCCTGACGTGACCCGGGACAGCCCTGACTCAAGGTCGCGGCTTCCTCGCCTGGTCGGCTCGCATCCGCGCTGCTACAAGTACGCAATGCAATGAGGCCCTCCGGCAGCGCGAGGGACTCGTCCATCTATGGACAGGGAGTCCGAACCGATGTCCGAACGAGAGGTCGGCGCCGGATCCGCGCAGCCGGCGGACGGCAAGGCTCATGCCTACGCACGGCACCGGGGTGCCGGGGGTCCGCTCTACGGCTCGGTGCGGACGCTCGCGCTCATCGTGCTGCGACTATGGTTTCGCCTGCGCGTCGATGGCGCGGATCACATCCCGACGGAGGGCGCAGCGATAATCGCCCCCAACCACAAGAACTTCCTGGATGCGTTCTTCATTGCTTTGGCCACGCGTCGCCACGTTCGCTACATGGCGAAGGCGGAGCTGTTCAAGGGTCCGCTGAGCTGGCTGCTCCTGCGCCTGGGGGCGTTTCCCGTTCGCCGCGGACAGGCTGACGGGGCGTCGTTTGAGACGGCGCGGGCGATCCTGTCCGCGGGCGGCCTGGTGGTCCTGTTTCCCGAGGGCACCCGGGTGCAGCAGCCGGACGCGCTGGGTTCGCCGCATCATGGCGCCGGGAGGCTCGCGCTGCAGACCGGCGCTCCGATCGTCCCGGCTGCGATCACCGGTACCTCGCATCTATGGCGCGGCGCCCTGCCCAGAGTCAGGCGCGTGCAGGTCGCGTTCCTACCCGCGGTCTCACCGGCGCCGCTGTCTGAAGCGCCCGACCCAGTGTTGGAGCTGATCGATCAGCTCGTTTGGCCGGCCGTGCAAGACGAGTACGGCCGGTTGCGCGCGCGGACGGGAATCATCGCTGCCGCGCTCGGCGCCCTGGGCATCGGCGGTGGCCTGCTCGCCCGGCGGCACCTCGAGTCCAGGCGCAAGCCTCGTCTGCTGGACAAGGTCGAGCCTCGAAGAATTCGCCGGGGCAAGGCGCGTAGCCGCTGGTTGGCGCGCCTTCGCTCGCTGCGATGAGCCGACTCGACGATGAACCTTGGACGTCGGATTGCCATGCTAAGCGGCCCGGATCAGGTCGCCTTCGCTTGAGCCGTCTGGCCTTGCTGTTTGCCCTTCAGCTTCATCTCGCTCCTCGTCGGATGCCGGCCGTCGATCTCAACGACTGGCGGGCTCGGGGTGCAGCCCGAGGATGACCACCCCGTCAGCGGGGTAGAGAATCGACTCGTGCCGTTCGTCCCAGCGCACTCGGTAGTGCTCGTGGTCGTCGTGACCGAGCATTTCGATGATCTGCCCACGTCGAGATAGCTGACCGGACACTCCTCGTGCCGATAGCCGGGTCAGCGACGGGATCCAGGTTCGGATGCTTTGGTGCAGGGACGATGGGCGACTTTGGATATCGGTGATGGACACCCGGAACGCTGAAGCGTTCCGGTTGGAGGTTGGTCCTGGGGGGCGCCCCGTCGACGTGTTCCACCATCCCTTCGCCTACGCTGCCCACCAGGGCGTTGTGACGCACTCTCTGGGCAGATCATCGAGGTCGATCGCACAGACCGCCAAGTCAGGGCGGGCCCGAATTACCCCATCTGCGTCGTGCTTGCGCTGAGATGCGCCGACGCATCCCGAAGTCGCGCCTCCGTAAGGTTGCTGCATGACCGTTGCCACCGACGTGAAGCCTGCACAATCCGCGAGCTTCGACGGTGTATGAGCGAGCGGCTTCTCGGATCGCTGGGCAGTGCCGACGGCGGGCGGGTGGCGATCCGCTTTCCGGACCGGTCGATCGACTACGCGTCACTGGCTCGGGCCGGCGGATGGGTGGCGGACCGGATCTCCGCTACTTCATGCGTCGCGGTGTGGGCGCAGCCGCGGCTGGAGACTTGCGTCGCCGTCGTCGGTGCGCTGGCCGCCGGGGTGCCGATCGTCCCAATCAACCCCAAATCCGGCGAGCGCGAGCTTGCGCACATCCTTGACGACAGCCGACCCGAACTGCTGATCGTCGGACCCGGCGCCCAACTACCACCACAGTGCGACGCACATCGCACGTTGGCTCTCGATCTGGATGTCGCCGCTGACGGAACCGCCGCCTCGGTGCCGGAGCCGCCGGACAGCTCGCCTGCGTTGGTGATCTACACGTCGGGCACGACCGGCGCACCCAAGGGTGTCGTCCTGCCCCGTCGCGCGATCGCGTCGAACCTTGACGCGCTCGCCGACGCCTGGCAGTGGACCGAGGCCGATGTGGTTGCCCACGGATTGCCGCTGTTTCACGTTCACGGTCTGGTGTTGGGCGTGCTCGGGGCGCTTCGCCGCGGTGGGACGGCCCGCCACCTGGGCCGCTTTTCGCCCGCGGCCGTAGCCGAGGCGCTCAACGATGACGCCACTGTGCTGTTTGGCGTGCCAACCATGTTCCGGCGCCTGGCGGACGCCTCAGAGCAAGATCCTTTCATCGCGCAGGCGCTGGCTCGTGCGCGCCTTCTGGTCTCGGGCTCGGCGCCGTTGCCGGCGGCCGAGCACGCAAGGATCGAGCGACTGACCGGCAGTCGCGTGATCGAGCGCTACGGCATGACAGAGACCCTGATGAACACGGCGATCCGCGTCGATGGAGATCGCCGCGCTGGTTTCGTCGGTCCGCCGTTGGCCGGCGTCGACTTGCGTCTCGTCGACGACGACCGCGTCGTGATCGACGCATCTGATGGTGAGACGATCGGCGAGATCGAGGTTCGCGGTCCGAACCTGTTCCTGGAATACCTCAATCGTCCTGACGCGACGGCGGGCGCCTTCCGCGCCGGATGGTTCAGCACCGGCGATCTGGCCACACGCACCGCCGATGGCTATATCCGGATTGTTGGGCGTAGAGCCACCGATCTGATCAAGAGCGGGGGCTTCAAGATCGGCGCGGGTGAGATCGAGAGCGCGCTGCGCGATCATCCGGCCGTCGACGACGCGGCGGTCACCGGGGAACCCGATCCGGACCTTGGCGAGCGAGTCGTGGCCTGGGTCGTGGTACGGGCCGGCGCGGCCGTCGAATCTGACGAGCTCGCTGATCACGTCGCCTCGCTGCTGGCTCCGCACAAGCGTCCGCGGGTCGTGCACTTCGTCCCCGAGCTACCGCGTAACGAGCTCGGGAAGGTCCAGAAGAACCGACTCTGAGCGCCTCAGACGGCGACTTGCCCGGCCCGCGGCGAGGCCTGCACCGCACGCCCGGTGGTGACCGCTTCGCCTGAGGCGAGCACGTACCACGGCGGCGACCTGACCCTGGATAGCGGTCGGTGTCAGCGAGCCGGCCGTTTGTCCTCGCCCGCACCGGGTAGCGATGCACGTGTCTGATAGCAGTCCGGTCGGCACTGACCAGCCACGAGTCGAGAGGAGACCCTCCCGAGCTCTTACGCGGGGTGCGGCGTGGTGCTGCTGGCGGTGCGTGGTGGATTGTCGGGGCGAGCGTGCTCGGGGCAGTGTGCCTGCTGGCCTTGAGCTGAGCGCCGCCCGTCGACTTCGGAGGCTGGTGGCGAACCGAGCTAACCGCGTTCTCTAGGAGAGCGATGCGCCGGCGAGTGCGGCGATGGTGCCGAGAACTGCGGCGCCGAGCAGCGTTTGAACGACGCTTCGCCCGAAGGCCAGCAGGGCGATCGCGGCAGCGGCGAGAATTGCGAATTGCCATTCCTGGGTCAGGGCTGTGGCTAGCGTGATCGCGGCGCCGAGGATCGCTCCGATGGCGGCCGGGCCTGCGCCGTCGAGGAACGCTCTTTGGCTGGCGTTCTGGCGCAGCCGCTCGAAGCGTTGACCGGCCAGCAGAATGAACGAGAAGGAGGGAGCGAAGGCCACGGTGGCGGCGAGCAGGCCGCCGGCTAGTCCGTGGGCTGCGTAGCCGACAGCGGCGACCGTCGCTACGACCGGGCCTGGAGTGATCTGGCCGAGGGCGACGGCGTTCAGGAATTGGGAGTTGGTCATCCAGTGGTAGGTGTGCACGGCGTCGCTCTGCATCAGCGGGATGATCACGAACCCACCGCCGAACGAGAGCGCTCCGACCTTGAATGCGGTCCAAGCCAGGGCGCCGATTCCCCCGGCGCCGATCGAAGCGGGTGCGATCGAGCCCAACGTGCCGCGATGGTGGCCTAGCCCGGGCAGTGGCCGTCGCTGGAATAAGAGCTCGAGGAGCCCGCAGGCGAGTAGCGCGAGCACAAGGTAGGCGCCGATCAGTGCCGCGGAGACGGTACCGGCCGCTAGGTACGCCAGCCATCGAACCTGTCGATTGTGCCTGCCGCGCACGCGGTTGAAGCTGGGGGCGAGCAGTCCTTTCGCGGCGTGGACCGCGACGGCGGCGACTGCGGCTCCCGCTCCGGCGCCGGCGCCGCGCGCCCAAAGCGGTGGGGTGTGGGCGAGAAACAAGGCCGACAGGGGGAGGATCAGGGCGACGGCGGGAACGACGAAACCAAGTCCGCCGACGATCGCACCAGGAGCCCCGGCCACTCGGTATGCGCAGAAGATCGCCAGCTGCGTGGAGGCCGGACCGGGCAGCAGGTTGCAGGCGGCATTGGCGTCCTCGAACGCGCGGGCGTCCAGCCATTTTCTGCCTCCCACGACTAGCCCCATTTTCCGCACTACGAGAGGGTTAGTGCTCCCGGCTTTTGTTCGGGC
>CALAQT010000281.1 GCA_937888775.1 uncultured Actinomycetes bacterium
GTCACATCCACCCACCGCTCTCACTCGTGGTGGACCGACAAACGGGGTCCGGTCAGAGCGTCTTCCATTTCGCCCGCTGGCGCTGGACGAAGTCCTTCGCCTCTTCGTCCTCGAGTTCCATCTCTTCGCACATGTCCTCGTAGCCGATACTGAGGGCCTCCTCATCGACCTCGAAGGGCACCCTGTCCCGGATGTAATGAACCTCAAGCGTGGCGCCGTCCTTGATCGAGCGCTTGATGCCGTAGTAGCTGAGGTATCGCTCCTGGACCCCGTCCTTCTCCGGACCGAAGTCCCGATGGGTGTTCTTCATGGTGCGATCGATCGGCGTCCCGGTGAACCCGAAGCGAAATGCCTCCGGGAGTTTCACTCGCATCGTCATGGCGAATCCTTCGTTGCCTTTGCCCTTTTGGCTCCGGTGGGCCTCGTCGACCAGACTGATCACGTTGTCCCGTGCCACTGGTGCCAGGTCGGCCATCTGCTGGAACGACTGGAGCGTCGTGACGAGCGTCCCCCGCCAATCAGATCGCAGCCGATACTTGAGATCCTGAACGCCGAGGGCCTTCTCCACGTTGGGGTAGTCGCACGATTCGAAGTCGTCGGCGAGCTGGGTCTTGAGGTCCCGGCGATCGACCACGATCAAGACAGTGGGATTGTTGAGGGCGGGATGGCGGCGTAGCTTGGCGCCGGCGAACACCATCGTCAGCGTCTTGCCGGACCCCTGGGTGTGCCAGATCAGCCCGGTGCGGTCCTGAGCCGATACGGGCTTGCCGAGCTGGCCAACGGTTCGGTCAACGATGTCGTTCACCGCTTCGAATTGCTGGTAGCGGGCGATCTTCTTGGTCGTCTTGCCGATCTTGGTCTCGAAGACCACGAAGTGCTGGAGGAAGTCGAGAACGTGGCACGGCTTGAGTCGGAGCAGACCCCTCACGGGTGTGAGTAGCGGATCGTCCGGGTCGTCCGCGGCCGGGGTGTTCCACCAGCCCTTCTCATCGGGGTAAAGGCTGAGC
The DNA here is from genome assembly GCA_937888775.1 of uncultured Actinomycetes bacterium. The sequence continues at coordinate 1,008 of CALAQT010000281.1, forward strand.
CAGCGACCCCATGTATCGAGATGGCGTTCGATGTCGTCCTTTGTGGCATCGTGGAAGAGCACCGTGCCGTATCGAAACTCGTCCTCGTCGGCGGCCACGCAGAAGACGTTGGGGGCAAGCATGAGCGGTGCTTGCCGCTGGTAGCGATGAAGCTGGTGGACCGCCTCTCGCCAGTCCTTCCCGCTGGTGATGTAGCTCTTGTATTCCGCGATGACGACGGGAATACCGTTGACGAGGAGAACCGTGTCGTCGCGGCATTGCCTCACCCCCTGCACGCGGTACTGGTTCGTCGCGGTGAAGTCGTTGAGCTTCTGGAGCTGAGGGTCGAACTCGATGAAGCGAACCGTCGTCGCGTCCTTGCCTGGGGACAGCTCGATCCGAGCGCCGTCGCGCAGGAGGTCAAGCGTCTGCCGGTTTGCAACGAGCTTGTCAGGATGCGACATCGTCTTGCGCAGCGCCGCCACCGCGAGGCGAGCCTGATCCTCCGTCTTGACGTCATGGTTGATCTCACAGATCGCCTTGACGAGCACCTGCTCCACGAGTGGGTCCTCGAGCGGCCGATCGAACGCAGCCATCGCGGCCTCGTCGCGGTACGTCCATCCCAGGCCGGCGTCCCCGGGGGCGGAGCTTCCGTGGCCCGAGAGCCACGTGATGACTGGCAACTCGACGTAGCCGGCTTCGGTCATGACGCCGCTGTGACCGCGGGTTCGCCGAGCCGGATGCGCCCCGTCAGAAGCTCATCGAGCAGCCCACGCTTGAGTTCCGTGAGAGCGGTGTGGCTTGCGACGAGTTGGTCGAGGTGCGATCGCTGAGCGGCTGCCACCCTGACAATCGCCCGCTGCTCACTCGCTTCTGGCACGGGAACGGCGAGTCGCCTGAGTGCGCGCTGGTTGATCGTGTTCAGTCCTGAGCTGGTGCCGCACCGCGCGTCCCAGTACCGCTGGGCATACTCGGAATTCAGCCACAGGCACCCAAAGTCAGGGTCGATCTCTCCCTTCGTCCGCAGCCTAAACAGGTGGTTCTGGAACGTCATGCCGACGGCGACGGGCGGCACCAACGCGCATCGTCCGATCTCGCGTCGGTTCGCATGCCCTTCCACGACCAACAGGTCGCGCTCTTGGAGACGTCGCGGCGCGAGCTCAATATCGGTAGCGCCGAGCTGCTGCACATCGGTCAGATCGACGTCGTACCGGCGCACGTTTGCGACGCGGAGGTACCGGTGCTGGTCGCGGAGGCCACGCCGTGCTTCGTTGAGAGTGATCCCTGTCTGAAGGGCTAACTCGCAGGCGACCGTACTGAGTCTCCAATCCACCGGCACTGTGCCGACAGGCGTCACTGCGAACTCGTCCTTGTGCGCATGGCGCCGCAGGTAACCGTCACCTCCGATCCCACGAGTGAGCAGGTCAGCCAAGAGAGCCCGTCTGACAACACGCGCTGCCTCAACCGCGGTACGGGCGCACTCGATGGCCACGTCAAGGGATTCCAGGAGTCGAGCGATGGCCGCCTGTTCCTGCGGCGGGGGAAGGGGAAGGACGAGCTTACGAACGTCGCGCTCGTTGACGGCTGGGTAACTCGTGCCGCATTGCCACGCCGCCAATTGCCTGCTCGCCTGCTCGCTGAAGGGCAAATGCTTGGCGAACTGGGGCAACAGACCGTCGCCGCAGCAGCGCAGGACCGCAAAGCCGGTGGAACACACCATCGCGTCGTCCGTACTCCAGTCGGCGGATGCGTGGGAGCCGAGCAGTGGTCGGACGGTGCAGATCAGCGTGTCTCCCGACCGCACGACACGTCGGGCGCGGCTGGGAGCGTCGTGGAATTGGATCGTCTGGACATCGGCCCAGTTGATCACTCCTTTGGTCACGCTCCCGATATCGATGTAGCGGAAGCTAAAGTCAGGCTCGGTTCTACTGGTCAGCGCCTCAGGATTGACGCGGGAGATGCCGGAGCAGTCAGCGTTGGAGGTCGACCACGCCGAGCAGTACGTGGCGACGGCGCGCTCAATCGGCGTTCGCGACGACATAACCGATCTCGCGCAGCGAGGCTGCTACGGATTCCTGCGCGGCATGCAGTTGTTCGTTGGCATCCCACAGCGCGGCGAGCGCAGTGGCCACCGGAGGACACGGTTCGGGCTCGAACGTGTCGACGTAGCGTGGGATGTTCAGGTTGAACTCGTTCTCAACGACTTCCTCCGTGCCGACGACTCGAGCGTGCTTGAACAGTTCGTCCGGATCGGAGTACAGCTGGATCAGCTCGTCGCCAACCGTTTTCACGTCGCGGCGATCCTCGGCCGCTCGTCGCCTGTGGTCAGCAATCCGCCCGTCGCGTTCGGCCAGTTTGGCCATGGCTTTGGCGCGCTGCTTCTCCAGTCTGGTAGCAAGGCTGCTGGCTGTTCGCTTCTGTTTGGCGGTGGCGGCAGTCTCGACCTGGACTCGTGCTGCGATTAGTAACTCGTCAACGGCGTCGGCTGCGTCGGCGTGGGACTGGTACTCCGCCATCAAGAGCCCCACCTCGTCCTCCTCGTTCAGCTCGATCTGCTTCTGGAGTCGACCTCGGTGATACTCAACGAGCTCGGGAACCTTTGCGGCATCGCCGTACGCTTGGTAGTGGACGAGGATCCGCATGAGGTCTTGCGGGCCCAATTCGTTCTGGGCAGACAGTTCGCGGAAGTGGCGCGCGGCGTAGATCAGAAGCATCTGGTCCTGGCGCTCGGACGGACGATCCTTCCTCAGAATCAGCAGGCAGGCGGGGAGTCCGGCGCCATAGAAGATGTTGAGCGGGAGTGAGACAACGGCATCGACAACGCGAGTGTCGATCAGCGCTTCGCGAATGAGGTGCTCGTCGTCTGCTTTGCGTCTCCTGACCCTCGGGCGCCCGCGAGCGTCGTTCTCGCCGGTCTCCTCCTCAATCGCCGGCTGACCGCGGAAGAGGACCCCCTGGGGGCAGACAACACCGGCGCGTCCGTCGTCACTCAGTGAAGCCAAGATGTGCAGGATGAACGCGTAATCCCCATATTCAGCAGGCGGTGCATGGAAGCCGGTTCCGCGACCGAACCGCCCGTACGGATCCTTATACCCCTCCCTGCCGAAAATCTCCGTGCGCAGTTTGCTCTTCTTCTTCTTGTCATCGGTCTGTTGCTCCGGTCGCAGCCACCACGTGTCATCTGAGAACGGGAAATTGGCGAGGACGACCGAGAACCTGCGCACACCCCCGTTCTTGTCCAGGAACTCTGGATCGGTGATCGTGCTCGCTCCGGCCTTGATCTCCGCGTCGAGACCGTGGAGAACGGAGTTGATCTTGCCGATGGCGGCGTTCCCCCAGTTCATCTCCTGCGCGAAGTACCGCGCACTGGTGACGTGGTGTCCTTGCTCGCGGAGATAGTCGCCTGAGTGCACCAGCATCCCGCCGCTGCCTGACGTCGGGTCGTACACCGTGTCGCCCGGCCCGGGACCCAGCATCCGCACGAGGAGGTCCACCACCTCCGGCGGCGTGAAGAACTCGCCGGCCTTAGCGCCGGCGTCGTCCGCGAAGTACTTGATGAGGTACTCGTACGCACGGCCGAGCACGTCCGGCTGCACGTTCTTGTTTGACAGGTCGTGCTCATCGAAATGCTGGACCAGCGCGTGCGCCACCTCGTTCGGAATGAGCGGCTTGCCGCTGCCGTCCGGCGCCGGTTGGTTCCAGTCGACAGTGAAGACGCCACGGAGTTCGTCGTTCGAGTCCGCTACTGCTCGCATCGCCTTGGTCATGACCTCGCCGATGTTCGTGGACGCGGCCTTGACGTCGCCCCATCGAGAGCCGTCGGGAATGGTGAAGCGATGCTCGCCGCGCTTGCGGAACACCGCGCGCTCGGTCTCGTTGAATTCTCGGCCCTGCTGCCGCTCGAGTTCTTTGATCGCGTCGTCGGCCTCGTTCTCCCACTGGTCGCAGAGGCGCTTGTAGAACATGAGCGACAGGATGTAGTTCTTGTAGTCCTGGCCTGCGGTCCTGCCCCGCAGGATGTTCGCCGCGCCCATGAGATGGGCTTCGAGCTGCTGCTGGATCAGTCTCATCGCAGCGCGCGGGCAGAGCGGCGGGCCGAGGGCGGGCAGGCTGACACGGGGCGGACGGACATCCGACGCGGACTTTAGACCTGCCGGCCGGATCGCGGAGGCGTCGTCCCTACAACGCACTGGGCGGGTCGAAGACGCCGGCGCCGGCTAATCAGCGTTTGCGCGCGTGCGGCTTGGCGGCAGACCTAGCGCACGCATCTCGCCGCTAGCCCAGGATCAGGTCGTCGCGCTTCTCGCCTCGATCAGGCCGACGGCGTCTAGGCCGATCTCGCGGCTACCAGTGAGATGCTCGCGCAGAGTTGGGGGCTGCGGTGGCAGCACCAATGCCGAAAGCTGCCGGCGGTGGATGTCTGCCTCGTCGGCGAAGAAGAGGTGGTCGCGTCCGGCGTAATACCAGTGCTCGGCTGGGGTGCCCATGACCCCGATCCGTCCGGTCATCAGTTCGTCAGCTTCTCGGGCGCAGGCGAGCGCGGCGTGCTGGTTGGGGCTCACGAATAGAACGGCGGGGCGTGTGCCCTGGGCGCGGTAGCGTGGGTGGGCGAGCGCCCAGCCGCAGAGGAACGCGTCGTAGGCGAGGAACTTGTCGCGGTTGTAGGAGGGGCGTGCCGTGAGGTCGATCTCGACCAGCAGGTCGAACGTGAGCTTGAGCGACTCGACACGGAGTTCGAGCGACAGGTCGGGTTTGATCTCCGTGAACGTCTTGAGCTCGATGTCGATGATCGCCTGGCCGTCGGGGACCTTGATCTCATTGAGCGTGATCGGGTGGCGGCGCTGCCCGGAGCCGGCTTGCGGGACTGGGTAACGGCCGGTGGCGTAGCGGGGGGTGCGCCAGCGATCGGTCGCGAGTTCGCCGACGGTGCGGTGGAATTCGATGGCCCACCCGAGTGCGTGCAGGTCGTGCGCGAGCCGGGCGGCTCGCGGCTGCTCGATCGCCCGCCATTCGCGCTTGGGAGAGATTGCGGGCGCCGGCTTGCGTTCCTGCGCGACTTGGAGTCCGCCAGGTGTCAGGGAGTAGAGCTGAGGTGACTTGCCGTCGGTGCGTGAGCGCTCGCGAAGTCCGGTGGCGTGTCGGGCGATCAGGCCGTGGCGGTAGAGCTTGACGAGGCGGTCGTTGATGCTGCGGGTTGCTCGGCCAGGTAGAGCGGCGCGGCCGATCAGGCTTGCGGGCGCGAGCCCGACGCGGTCGAGCAGCGCGAGGACCGCGTAGTCCTCCTCGTAGAGCCTCGGTAAGCCGCCAGCGCCTTCGAGCTGGCTGGCGGGCCCGATCTCGTTGATCCGGTCGAGGAAGGTGAGCTCGCGGAGCGTGTCCGACGGCGGGCGGTCCCCGTCGGACGCGATCGGCTCCGCGATCCGACGTCCGACGATGCGACGAACCGGACTGTCAGCGAGATCGAAGGCGTTCGGCGGGGGAGGTTCGTAGTCGACCTGCACCTCGTGCTTGGCCGGCTGACCGGTGGCCGGTTTCGGGTCCTTGTTCGAGTCCGCCGCGGGCGTCGGCGGCTCGGGCGGTTCCGCTGCCGGCGCGATCTCCGTCGCCGTGTCGTTCGGCCCGGCCGGATCGCCATTCGCCGGGCCCGCGTCGGTTGCGAGCGTGGATTCGAGCTGCTCGGGGTAGGGGCCGACGCGCTCGTCTTGAGCGGCGAGGTGACGGTCGGCCCATTCGTCGCCGGCGTCGGGCAGCGGGTAGGTCTGCCCCATGAAGCTCGGCACGCGGGTGCCGTTCGCGATCCAGGAGGCGAGGCAGTAGTAGTTGGGGAAGTTCAGTGCCTGCTCGGGGGTGACGCGCAGACGGGCGCGCGAGTCGGGGTCGTCGCGGATCATCGTGGAGTAGACGGCCATCGCGATCCGGGTGGCCTGCTCGGCGTCCTCGGCGTCGCCCATCCGGAACAGGAAGCGGCTCTGCAGCAGGTTGAGCACGCCTTTGAGGATCTTCTGCTGGTGCTCGGAGGCGGAGCCGAGCTGCGCGAGGTACTGCAGCCCGAACGCGGGCTCGAGCCCAGCTGCCCGGTGGGTGGCGACCTGGTCGACGACGTTCTCGCCGCCGGCGACGTAGTGGGCCTCGTCGACGAGCAGCGGCACTCGGGGGCGGTCGGCTTCGGGGAGGTGGACCTGGCGCTGTAGCTGGGCGTGCAGCATTCGCAGGATGAACAGCATGCAGGCCTTGCTGTTCTCGGTCCCGATCGCGCCCATGTTCGCGTCGACGATGAGGATGTCGCGCGCCTGGATGATCTCCCGCAACGGCACGTCGGTGGGATGGTTGAAGAACCGGCGCAGCGGCGGGACGCCGGTCAGCCCGGAGATCTTGTTGCGCGGCGCGTCCATACGCTCGGCGACGCGGCTTGTGGCCATGCGCAGGTCGTCGGGGAGCTCTGAGCGGAAGAACTCGGCGGTCTGGTCGAGGTCGGGCTGGTCAGCGCACGCTTCGGCGACCGCGTTTCGGAACTCGTCCTTCGCCGGTCGCAGGAGCGTGTAGACGTCCTCGAGCCGGGCGCGCCGGGACTGCCGCTGGGCGATCGCGATCGCGCCGATCACGGAGTGGTAGAGGTAGCGGCGCGAGGACTGGTAGATCTGGTTCTCGTTGATGTCGAGCAGCGCAGCGACCACGTTCTCGGCGAGCTGGGCTGCCTCGATCGCGAGTGGCCGGTCCCCGATCAGGCGCAGCGGGCTCATTCCGAACGCCGGGCGGCCGAGGTCGAGGAACCACACCCGCTTGCGGCAGTCGGGCGGTGTCAGGCGCAGGCACATCCGAGACAGCTCTGACTTCGGGTCGATCACGATCGGCGCGGCGTCGTCGTCCTCGATGTCGTTGAGGTAGAAGGCGAGCAGCGCGCTGGTCTTCCCGCAGCCCTGGCCACCGACCAGCAGCGCTCCGTACTTGCGGTCGGAGGGGTGGATCAGCACCTCCGCGTTCTCGGCGCGCAGCATCGGATACAGCTCCTCGGGCCCCGGGCCGTGCTCGGCGTTCCTGCGAGCTGCTGCGGAGCTCACGTCGACCTCCCACTCGCCGCGGCGACGGGCTCGGTGCCGGCCCCGTGACCGTTGGTCGCAGGCGAAGGCCGGCTGGCCCGCATCGAGCCGGGGCGGCGTTGGCGGGTGCCGCGGACGATCTCAGGCGGCGCCGGGATTCGAGGGATCGTCACCCGCCTAACCGGAACGCCCTTCATCCGCGCCGAGGGCAGCTCGAGCAGATGCGCGACCTCGGCCGCTGACACCAGCGAGCGGAACGACGGGATCAGCGGCCCGAGTGCTCGCGGGAAGCGGCGGCGGTAGAGGCCCTGGCGGACGATCATCCACCGGCGGTGTAGGCGGTTCTCGCCGCGGCGAGACTGCACGGCGGCGGCGACCGTCTTGCATGCGTCGCGGGTGTCGGCGGCGACTACCGCCTCGAGCCAGAACAGGCCGCGGTTCTGGGTGCGCTCCGCGGCGCGCATCTCTGCGCGGTTAAACGTCGACGACAGTCCGCCCTCGGGCAGACCCCACCGTTCCTGGCGCACGAGCTTGTTCTCGTGACGACGATACAGCTGGCGCGCGAGCTCCTCGAAGAACGACGGGGTCGGGGTCAGCTGGAAGCGCACCAGCGACGGCACGGCGACCCCGACCTGGGCGCGCGCGATCTGCTCAAGCGGCGCGGACGCCTGCTCCTCGCTGTCGGCGATCAGCGAGTACACGAAGCTTCGCTCCTTGCGGAAGCGCATCACGCACCCGGGCTCGCGCAGCACGCCGGCCCGCGGCCGGGGCTGCTCGCCGTGCGTTCGGCCGAGCCTGACGTCGGGGTAGGCGGCGCTGATCGCGCCGTCGAGCGCGCTCACGGATTCGGGTTCGCAGCGGATGTTGATCGACCACTCCATCTCCAGCCGGCCGCCGGCGTTCGGCGCGGTGCCGCAGATCAGCTCGAGCGCGAGGTAGGGCTGCCCGTGGCGGACGCGGTCGGCCGGCCAGGCGCGCACGATGTTCGCGATCGACTCGACCATGTCCTCGAGGTCCTGGCCCTTCGCCTGGTCGTGGGTCGAGGGGTGAAGCTCGTAAAGCCCGTACACCCGCCGGCTGCGACGCCGCACCCGCCGCCCGACCAGCAGCATCGCGAGCACCCCGATCAGCAGGACCCCGGCCGCGCATTCGAGCCCGACGCGCTCGAGCAGCGCGAACGAGCCGCCGCTCCCCGAGGACAGGCTTCGCCGGACTCGGGCGCTCGCGGGCACGCGAGCGGAGCGCGCGCGACGTGCGATATTCGCGATCCCGTTCGTATGGGCCGTACCCGCGACGGGGCGGGATGCGATCGGAAGCGTGAACGGGTGCAGCATGTGGGAGAGGTGCCCCAACATCAGGACCGAGGCCCCGAGCCCGCCGGCGACCAGCAGCATGCAGAGCAGGAGCCGACCGGGTCTCATAGGTTCACGAAGGCCTCGAGCACGGCGGCGAGCGCGAGTGCGGACATGCTGAGCGCCGCCACCGCGAGCACGTGTCGGATCGGGAGCCGGCGGTTTCGGCCCTGCAGGTAGAGCGCGAGCGCGAGCGAGTACGCGGCGAGCTCGACCGGCCCGTGCGGCAGCGCTGCTCGCACCATGCGCGTGCCGTAGGCGCCGAAGCTCGTGCCGACGATGATCACGTTCGCCGCAATCGCTGCGCCGAGCAGCGCCTCGCCGAGCCGCCGCAGCGTCTGGTGAACAACCCCGGGCTGACCGTTGCGCGCCGCCGGATACCCCGACTGGGCGATGAGCAGCATCCCCCAGACGGCCGCGAGCGCGCGCAGGTTGTGGATGAAGATGCTGGCCGCCTCGCCGGGGCTGGCCGGAATCCCGGCGAACGGGAACGCCAGCCAGCGCCGCGCGTTGACGGCGAATCCCGCACGTACGACCAGCGCGATCAGAACGACGGCGATCGTGATCACGCCGGCGGTGCGCGCCGCGAGCTGAGCCGTCTCGGCTCTCGTGGGTGCCTCGACGAGCGAGGCTTCATTGGCTGGTCGGGTGACGTTGAGCTCTGGGGGCGTTTGATCGCGCGATGCCGAGGTGGCGGCCGGCCATCGCAGCTCATTCCGATGGCTGGTCATCTCCTCAGAGCTCCGAGAATCGCTTGCACCGGAACCTGCGCCGCCTCCGCCGCAGCGGCGAGCTTGTCCGCGTCGAGGCCAGATAGGTGCGGTACGAGCACGAGCGGCGCCCGCCGGTCGGCGGCGATCCGCCTGAGTTCGCGCAGCGGCGCGTTCGCCTGCCGCACATCGTTCCGGGCGACAACGAGCTCCTTGCCAGCCATCCGGGGAGCGGCGTCTAGCACTCGCCGGCCGCTGCTCACGCCATGCGATGTCGCGGTCAGCATCCACGCGACGTGCGTCGCCGCCGCAGCGGCGGTCTGCTCGACCTCGCTGGCGAGCGTGCCGCAGTCGATCACGGTCAGCCCGTGCGCCTCGCGCGCGTCGGCGAGCAGCTCCCGGACCTGGTCGTAGGCCCGGGGCGATGAGAACTCGGGCCCAGCCGCGAGCACCCGCAGGCCGTCTCGCCCGACGGCGTAGATGCCGCCGCCGAGCGCGACGCCTGCGGCGCACTGCTGGGCGAGCTCGCCGAGCGAGCGCGGGACCTCGACGCCGGCGCACGCGGCGAGACCGCCGCTCGGCCCGCCCGTGTCGGCGACGAGGACCGGATCGGTCCGTTGCCGGACGGCGGCAAGTGCGATCAGGTAGGACAGGGTGGTCACGCCGGCACCGCCGGCCAGCCCGCAGACCGCAAGGATCGGCCCGAGACGAACCGGCGCCGCGGCGGGAGATCCGTTAGCGCCGGTGAACGCGGGCTCGGGCACGGGGACCCAGCCGATCCGCTTCGGTGCCTCAGCGGTCGCGGCCGTCATCGCGCGGCTCCTTGGGCTGGTCGCGGTGCGCGCGAGTGCCGCGCCGCGCGAGCGCGTTGATCGCCGCCCAGACGTCGCCGTCGTGCTCGGCGATCATCTCGTCGCGGATCGCGACTTCGGTCGGGTCGGAGGTGAACGCCCAGTACTCGCTCGGACCGACACGCAGCGTGACCTTGCCGTGCCCGCGCGCGCCGTTGAGCCACAGCATCTGCGCGTGGCGGCCCTTGACCGTCTTCAGCCGCCCGAGTTCGTTCGCTTCGCGCTCTGAGAGCTCGACGGTCTCGGCGATGAACGGGATCTCCTGCGGGTTCTGGGCGAGCAGCAGCTGCTGGGCGGAGTTGCGCACCAGCGCCTTGCCGTAGTCGGTGTTGAAGTCAGACAGCTGCTGGCTCATCACGATCAGCGCCAGTCCGAGATGCCGGGCGCGGCGGGCGAGGTCGTTGGCGTACTCGCCGGTTTCGTCGCGGCGGATCAGATGCCAGGCCTCGTCGATCAGCATCATCGATCGGCCGAGGAACATGGGAGCGCCCGGCTTGACCGCATCGGCGCGGTGCGTCGCCCAGTGCCGCTGCACGGTGCCGGTGACGTACTCCATGATCGCGAACATCACGAGCTGCAGCTGGCTCTCCGGGCAGGTGCGCGTGTCGAAGATCACCAGCGGACTGTCGAGCGGAACGGTCGTTGGGCGGTCGAGCAGGTAGGCGTAGGTGCCCTCCCCGCAGTACTCCGACAGCTGGTCGGCGAGGTTGCGCAGCGTCGCCGCGATCTCAGGCGCATCGGCCTTGTGCGCGTCATCAGCCTGCGCACGCAGCTCCTCGCGCAGCAGCGACTCAGTCGGTGAGCCGCCGAGCCCGGCCGCCTTCCCGTAGACCGCCCGGATGCCGGAAGCGAGCATCCCGAGCTGCTGGCCGTCGAGGCGACCCATCATCACCTGGTGAAGCGCGATCAGGAACGCGATCTTCTCCCGCGGCACCTTCGCCGGCTCGGGCACATCCCACGGGTTCAGCGCGTACGGCGACCCCTCGGTGCCGATCTCGATCTGCTGTGCCCCATCGACGAGCCGGGAGAGGGTCTCGTAGTGGCCGGCGCGGTCGATCACGAACGCGCGCGCGCCGAGCGCCACCGACCGGGACATCAGCACGTTGGCGCTCAAAGTCTTGCCCGCTCCGCTACGCCCGGCGATGAGCAGCGTGTGATTGGGGTGCTGTTCGTCGTAGAGGTTCAGCAGCTCGACCGTCCGCCCCGGGTCGGCGAACGCGAACGGGATCCCGGTCGGCGACCCGCACTTGGTCCCCACCAGCGGCAGCATGTCCGCAGCGTTCACCGTCGGGTACTTCCGCACGTGGGCGAGCACGTCGCGTCCGAGCGGCAGCGTGCTCTCCCACAGCTGCTGCTGGCGGAAGGTACCGGCATTGACCTTGCAGTCCCCGGCGGACTCGATCTGCTCGGCGCAGAAGTCGACCGCCTCGGACAGAGCAGCCAGGTCCGGGTCGGGTCCCCGGGCGCGCAGCTTCTCGTAAACCGAGACGTGGAACAGCCCTGTCTGCTGGCCCGAGGCGAGCTGGCCGAGCAGCCCCTCGTACTCGCGCTCCTGCACGTAGCGGTCAAAGTCGGGCACGCGGCCCCGGGACTCGGCGCCACGGTTGATCGTGAACAACCGCCGGTAGGCGAGCTTCAGGCGCTGCCGCTCGCGACGACGCTCGAGCGCGTGCACGTACACGCAGAGCGTGAACGGCTGGCGGGTCAGCATCGCCCCATGCAGCCACCCCATGCTCGTCCGCCCGGCGGTCGTCGCGACCACGATCGTCTGCTCCGCATCGCGATCGACATGGGCGAGATGCGAGTCGCGCTCGAAATCGAGGCTCGAGCCGGCGATCGCCTCCCGCAACCGCGCGCCCGCCTGGATCGCCGCGTCGCGCTCGACCGGCGCGTCGAGCTCCCCGAGCAGCTCCCCCACACCCGCTGGGCGCCTCCCCCGGTCCGCCTTGGTCGGGTTAAAGCACGACCACAGCAGGTGCACGACCTGCTCGCCATCGAGCAGCTCCGTCGCCATCCCCTCCGCCTCGAGCTCCGAACGCAGCGCGTCGACGCGACCGAGGTGCTCACGCACCGCCCGCCGATGCGTGGCCAGCGTGCGCTCAAGCGGAGCCGTCGGGAGCTTCCCGCGCCGCGCATACGCGAGCGCGGCGCGCGCGACGTGTTGGCGCGGCAGGAACGGAACCACCACGTAGTGGCTTACCTCCACCGCCGCCTGGCTATCGGCGTGGAGTCGCAGCGATTCCTCGAGCGCCGCGTGCAGCCGCCACCGAGACAGCGACAGCGGATCGCGCGCGGGCCGCTCGCGGCTCGGGGGCGGTCCCGCACTCGCCTCCACCTCACGCCGTGACTCGTCCACCAGCTCGGCGAGATTCACCGGCCGGCCCTCCACGAGGATCTGGATCCGCTCGTCGGCGTGCAGCTGGGAGATCAGCCGCTGGAACGTCCCGGCCGCCTTCTCGCGCTCCTCGCCGGACATCAGCAGCGGATTCACCGGCGACACCCTGAAGATCCGTACGAACGCACCCTCGCTCGTCACGACCAGACCCGAACGGTCGACCGTCTCCACCCCGAGCAGCTCGCCCGCCTCGCGCAGCTCCTCACGCCTGCGCTTGACGACCTCGATCATCGCCGGCCAGCCCCCCGTGCAGCCATGACGACGAGCGCCTCGGTCCGGGCGGGTTCCGAGCGCACTGAACGCGAGGCGAATCGTCGACGGGCGCTCGGGAGCTTCGGTGGTGTCGTCGGGACGGTCACGGCGCGCCCCACAGCAGGTCGGAGTCAAGGACCGCGGACGGCTCGCCGCCGCCGCCCCGATCGTCGTGGTCGGCGAGCACCGCGTATCCCGCGCACGCGCCCGCGCCCGGCAGGAAGCGCCCCCCGGTCCGGCGCCACCGGACCGCCGAGAGCACTACCGCCCCGAGGTCGAACTCGGTCTGCGAGGCCACGAACCCGGCGGCTACCGGCAGCCCGCCCACGTACACACCGGTCACGGCCGCGCCGATCCCATGGATCGGGCTCAGCCAGTTCGCCCACGCGAACCCGATCAGGATCCCGGCGACCATCGCGGCGATCTGCCCGACGGTGAAGTCCCAGCCGAATCGCAGCTTCGCCTCGAGATGCGCCGGGGCAGGGTTCATGCGCCGCCGCCGTCATCGGATAGGGGTTGGTCCTGCGGTGCTCGCGCGCGGGTCCCGTTGCCGCCATTGCCGGTCGCGCTGCGGGCCGGTGTGGCTGTGGCTGAGTCGGCGCCGGATCCTGCGACTCTCCCGGCCGCTGGCTCGGCGCTTTCGCCGAACCCTGCCGTGGAATGGCCGCCATCGGAGAACGCTTGCGCTCGCACCTCGGGGCTGGCGGCGGCCAGGGTCCGGATCGCCTCGCGGTGCTCTGGCGTCCACTCGCCCAGCGCCTGGTAAGCGAGGTGCTGCCGCGCCCTGGGGCCGTGATCGGCGACCAGGCTCTCTACTGCTCCCTGGGTGGGCGCTGGGAGCGCGTCGAGCGCCTGCTTGGCCTGCCCGGCGGACACCGGCTGGCGCTGCTCGCGCAGCGCTGCCTCAAGTAGCTCCGCGTCGAAGTCGTCCTGCCGCCAGCTCGGCCGCTGCAGACCCCCACTCGCCGCAACCGCGCCCCGCTGGCTGGCCAGCGGCGGCGGCGAGTACGCGCGCCCGTTCGCGGCACCACGGACGCGTTGCAACCAGCCGGAGCCGGGCTGCGCCGAGCCGCCGGCGGTTCCGTTCGACGCCCCGCCCCTCGAGGCAGATGCCACACCCGCACCAACGGCTGCGACAGCACCCGCCGGACCGCCGGCACTTGCAGCCTTGCTGGCGGCCAGCACGCTCTCGGCGCTCAGCCTTGCGCCCAAGCGAGAGTCGGTCGCCCGCGAGCGCTGATCGCTCGATCCGCCCTGTCCGCCCGCCCAGCTCGGCATGTGCTGGCGAGTGGCGTCACGCATCTGCGAGCCTGCCGCGTAGCTCACAGCGCGCGAGACGAAGCCACCGCTAACTGCGCCCGCGCCGAGCATCGCCATCTGCGCCAGGCGGCTCGGCAACAGCAGCATCAACCACAGCATCGCGATCGCCGCCAGCGGCTCGAGCAACGCGTCGAAGAACCCCGAAGACCCCTTCAGGAACAGGCCGTCATTGAGCATCGCGCCGCTCGCGGCGAAGCACACCGCCCAGATGAACGGCACCGCGAGGCAGACGACGAACGCGCGCGCGAGCACCCGCGGGATCCACGAGACCACGGGCGAGAGCACGATCGCGATCGGCATCCCGATGAACACCAGCACCGTCGAGATCGCGAGTGCCACCTTCATCATCAGCAGCCCCAGGAACAGGACGCTCGCGACCACCGCCATCGCGATGCTCACAAACAGCCCCACCCCAAGGAAACCCAACCCAACTCCGGCGCCGACACCGACCGCGAGCAGGTTCGCGCTGGACTTCGTCACGCTCCCCGAACCCAGCAGGCCCGTGCTGGCGTCGTTCGCGAGCGCGACGGCCGTGTGAAACACCCACGGCCAGATCGGCAGCAGCAACGCCGCGCCGACGGTGCGCGCCAGCCCTTCGAGCGCCGAGCCGCCGCTGCCCGCCAGCCCGGCCACCCAGAACCTCGCGATCGAGATCGTCGCGACCGCTCCGAGCGCCGCGCCCGCCATCGCCAGCACCGTCTGCTCGGTCGCCGCCACATGCGATCCGGCCCGGGCGTAGTCGGGCACCGCGACCAGCCAGCCGAGTAGCTGCGTGTTGATGAACTTCGCGATCGGCGCGAACAGCGCGTGGATGATCGCGTCAAACGCCGTCACCGCCACCTTGCCGACGGTGCCTCCGATCACATGACCGATTCCGCCGAGGAGGCCGCCGATCACCTTTCCCGGGCTCGGCAAGCCCAGCAGCCAAGCTCGAGCCGGTGCCGGGTCGAGAGCCGAAACAGCCAGCGTCGCTGCCAGGACGCCTGCGCCGACAGCCGGCAACTCCCAATGCCCGCGAACGAGCAGGCACGCGCGACCGGCGCACGGCACCCGTAGCCGATCCGCTTGGTGCTGGCGCACTCGCATCGCAGCTAGTCGATCAGCGCCGTCACGCTGCCCAACAGCAGCAGGACACCCAGCGACGTGCCGACGATCTGCATCCCGCGCCGGCCACCGAACATCAACACCACCCCACCCGCCACCAGCGCCAGCGGAGCGACCGCCGCGACCATCACCAGCGCCGGCGTCAGCAGCGCATGCGCACCATTCACAAACCCGCCGATCCCCGACGCATTGCTCGGAATCCCCGCCGCCTTCATCACAAGATCGACACGCACCCCGCCCTGCACCAGGAGCCCGACGAGCACGGCCGTCAAGACGACGACGCCCACACCGGCCGTCAGGCGGCGAAAGCGATAGGCAATCAGCACGGTCTACCTCCTCGGAAGCGATTGGACTCCTCAGCACCCCGCCGACTCAGGCGGGCCACGCTCTACGAGGTATTGGCTCCGGACGCGGAAGTCCCGCTCACCCCAACAGCCGACCCAGACTTCGGCGCCAGCAGCCGTCAGCGCAGACGCTGCGTCGCACCCAGCCGCCTGCCCCCGGGTTGCGGCCCGCCGGCCCGCAGCGACGCTGGTGCGCTCAGCACAGACCCTTCAAACGGCTGCATTCCGACAAGCGCCCGCACCACGCTGACCTCCTAACGCGTGCAAGGCGTTCGTGATCACACGTTCAGGCCGCGGTTTCGCGGAGCCGCCTCCGAGTTTCGGGAGGCGACAACGAGGTCGACGCTCAGGGCATCGCAAGTCTGGCAATGGGATCGTCTCGCCCACGGGCGACTGACCCGTGCCGGTGAGCGGGAAGCCCAGCCGCTGACAGGCACCGCGATGGGTTGCCAGTGGACGGTCGATGCCGATGCACACCGCCATCACGTGCGCGCCGATGCTCGGTTGGGCGCGCCCTTGAGCCGGCCGCCCACGCACGGCGGGGCGGTCGCGCTAGCCGCGCGCGAAGCAGTTTCGGGCGGCGGGCGATCCAATGGGCCAGACTATGTCGATCGGCAAGGTGGGTTCGCTTAGACTCGTTTAGTCTCAACCGGATGCCAGCGGATTCGCGCGATGAGTTCCTCACCGTCGCTGAGGTCGCCCAGCTGCTGCGACTTAACCCGCAGACGGTGAGGAACTGGATCGATCAGGGGTCGCTCCCGGCGATCAGGGTCGGAGCGCGTCGGATACGGATCCGTCGTGGCGACCTCGACGCGTTCCTCATGCAGGCGTCGGGCCCAGACGCGACAAACGGAGCTCAGCCCACGCCCGAAGCGCAGGCGCAGAGCGTTAGCGATGGCCGCGCCGAGCTCGGGCAGGTGCTTGACCGCGCTCGCGCGGTGCTCGACGGTGGTGGCGACCACGAGCTCGCGGAGGCGCTCCGCGACCTCGCCGAGGCCGCGAGTCGACTCGCGCGAGCCGTCGAGCCGCGACCTGACTGAGACCCACACGGCTGCGGCGCTGACTTTCCGCTTGGATCGCGGTAGCGGTCGGGAGCGCCGAGATGTCCGAGCGCCTGATTTCCGTTTGATCTCACGCCAGATGCACCGCCCGATCTGGCCTCGGCTGGCACCCTGAAAGCCGGCCCCCACAACCGAGCTGGCTCTCGGCCGACCGCACATTACCCGGACGTCTGAATTGGGCAATTCCGCAAGTCAGATGGCCACGCCGGACCAGCGAGCTGCGGATCTGGCGGACTGGTGCTCGCACGCGATTGCACAAGCGCGCCGTTTGGCCCGATCGGATTGAAAGCAGAAGGCAGCGCTCGGCTCGACCGCTACGATCGAGTCGGCCAGCCGACGCGGATGGGAGCAAGCGGATTTGGGGCGTTGCGATCGCGCGCTGAGGCGCCGGCCGCGCCCGATCGGGACGAGCGCAACGTCGCCAAAGTGATCGCGCCTAGGCGAAGGGTCGGAGAGTGAAAGCGATCGCAGCCCTGCTCTGTCCCAAATCCACGGCCACGAATACTCTTCAGCTACGAGACGGCGGTTCCAAGAGGAGGGCGCATGTTTGTCACTGCGTTCGTTGTTAGACATTTTGCTGTAACGCCAAGAGCGGCTCGCACAACGCCTCGCGGGTTCGCTTAGTACATGGTCCTCCCGCTGATCCCCCTCCTTCTCGCCGAGCAGGCGGCGGGTTCGGCCTGGAGCGGCGCCGGAAAGATCCTCCGCGACCTGGTGGGCAAGGATGCCTCAGGCAAGCTACTAGTTCTTCTCTACAACGACTTCGGCGAAGATTCCGGGCTCACTAAGAGCGAGTTCTATGCGCTCGGAGCGGTGCCGGAACTCCAAGACGAGCTGAATCTCGTAGTGGCGGGACGACGCCAGATTTGCGACGAGGACATCAACCGGCTCGCCGACCTTCTTCGTCCCCATCTCAGGAGCGCTGACCCCGAGGCCGCGACCGAAATCGCGAATAACGCGATCGCTGTCGCATCGTTCGTGCTCAGCGAGCAAATCGACCTGAGTAGGTACCTGATCGCCAAGGTTGAAGCGATTCAGGACGCTCTTGACACGCTAAGCGAGACATCAGAGGCCTTGCTGGACGGCCAGGCGCTGGTGCTCGAGGGCGTCGAGCGAGTCAACGAGCGCCTCGACACGCACGGGCCTAGGCCAGCTGACCGAGAGGTTGTTCGATACGTTAGGGCTGATTGGGGCCCAGACGGGGTTCGCAAGGCGCTTGCGCGACTCGGCGGCCGCGACGGTCAGCTTCTCGTACAGCTCCAGGACGCGTTAGGTGAAGATCCCGACGCGCAGTCCCTGGCTCGACTATTGGCGGAGCCTCCCGCCTGGCTTGTAGAGGGCCCCGTTGAGCTTCAGGCCGTCATCGCGCGCCTCGCGGAGCAGTTTGGTGAATGGCCGGTTGCCTCGCTCTATTGGGAGGAGGCTGCGGCCGCTGCCGACGCGCCAGCGGCCTGGGCTGACCTTCTAGTCAGAGCCGCGATTGCAGCGCGGGCCGGCGGGAATAGCGACCGGTACACCGCGCTGACTGACCGTGCCCGCGCGTTTCAACATGACGCGCCTCGCCTCGCTTTGGAGGAGGCTTCCGATCTGCTCGATCCGGTGGAGCAACTCGCGCGGCTCGATCGCATCGAGTCGGAGGATCCGGAGCTCCGCGCGCTCATCCACGCTCAGAAGGCCCTGGCTTACCTGCTTCAAGCTGACGTCGGTACAGCACGCTCGCATCTGGAGCAGGCTCAGGTTCTGGCGCCTCACCTGATGCAGCTTAGGGTCGTCGGAATCAACATTGTCGTGCAGGAAGCAAGGATCGCCGTGAGTCAAGACCGGGGCGTAGAGCCAGCTGTGCTCCGGTCAGCGATCACGAGCGGTGGGAAGATTCGGTCCCAGCTGATCGACGTTCGCCGCTTCGAAGAGAGCGGCCGTCTCCTCATGCTCTTGTGCGACGCCTATCTCCTAACCGGCGAGATCAGCGACGCGACGGCCTTAATAAACGACGTGGTGCTCGCCGAGGAAATCTCAGCGGGAACCAACGCGGAGGTGCTTGCGGAGGTCGCGCTTCGCATTTCCGATTACCGGTTGGCGCTGCGCCTACTAGAGGGTTACCCAAACACAGAAGGCGCGGCGAGGCAGCGCGCGGCGGCGCGGGTCCATACGGGAGCGTCTGATGTTGTCGAGAGCGCACTCGCCGAGCTGCACGACATCGCCCTTGGCGACGGACCAGAAGCTGAGCTGGCTGGCTTGAACCGACTGATGAGCTGCGTCGTAAAGCCTCAGCTTCCGTGGGACGACGAAGTCTCGACAATCATGATGCAGCGCGGACACACGAGAATGGCGGTCGGTGCGCGGGCGAGACAGCTAACAGCCCAGACGCACTACGAGGCTGCTCTCGAGGTACTAGAGCCGCATCGCGAGGCCTTATGGGCTCTCGAGGGCATCTTGCACGTAGCGCTCGAACGCGGCCGCCTTCCCGATATCGCTGATGCCGCCGAGAGCCTGCTGACTGCCGGTCCCGATCAGCCGATGATCGGGATCTGCGGATCTGCGCTTTACGTTGCTGGTCATGCGGCGCGAGCTGCTCAAGTCCTGATCGGAGTAGCCCGAAACCCTGGTGCCGCAGCTGCTGTCCGCGGTGACGCGTACCACTCGCTCCTTCTGGTCACCGCAAACGCCGACGGCGACTGGGCCCGAACCACGCAACTGTGGGACGAATGGGCAGCACTTACACCCCGCGATGGACGTCTTAGCGCGTGGTATGCACGGATCGCCGCGCATCTATGAGTCAGCTGAGATCAGCGGCTCAAAAGCGAGAGGGCTCGCCGCTGGTGATTGAGCGTTTTAAGCATGACGAGCGTGCGAACATGGTGATGACCGGCACGCGATTACGCTTTAGATATGGGGCTCGGGTTGCTCGATGGCTTGGATGAGTGGGATGCGGCTGATGCTGGAACAGCCCTCCTGTCCTACGCGATCATGATTGCCGAAGGCGCACAGGAGAAGGTCCGTGTCGCCGACTACCGGGCGGCTCATACCCGGCTTTTTCGCGACCCAGTGGCCAGCAAAGCGGCGCCAAAGCCGCTTCGGCGGCTGAACACGCCGGCTCTCCTCTGGGGTCACCTGCGCTCGGTTGCTACTGGCTCGGGCTCATGGGAGCTTCGGCGCAACGCGGCTCACGCGTTGATCGACCCGGTGCTTGATGCGCTACACGGCCGTGTGGAGAGTCCGGCCGACCAGTTGGTGACAGGTGCCGCGCAGAGGCTGAACGCTGATTCGGTACGCGATGCCTGGGACAAAGCGATCGCACGCCGCGACAGCGACCCAGACGGCGCGATCACAGCTGCCCGAACTCTGCTCGAATCAACGCTAAAGACAATCCTCGACGACCGACAGGTCCCGTACCGGGACCGCGACGACCTGCCGGCACTCTACGGTGCAGTCAGCAGGGAGCTCGCCCTCGCGCCTAGCGCGCATTCGGAAGAAGCGTTCAAGCAGATCCTCGGTGGGTGCCACTCGGTCGTTGTTGGGCTCGGAAGCTTGCGCAGCAAAGCGGGCGACGCCCACGGTTCGGGACGTCGTAGCTACCGGCCAGCCGCGCGTCATGCAGCTCTCGCCGTCAACCTCGCCGGTTCAATGGCACTCTTCTTGATCGAGACCTACGAAGCGCGTGCGTAATAGCACGAGCCTGCACCCAAATTATGCGTGTGCTGATTCGTTCCGCCACTCAGGAGGTGCGTTGCGGGCCTCATCGAGGCGTCGCGCGATGTAGCTGAAGATCGCGAGCTGCTCCCAAGCCTCATCGACGTGGGGCTGTTCCAGGTTATGGGCATGGACGTTTCGGATTGCGGCCATCGCGCCCATCGCGAAGAGGTGAGCACCTTGTTGCAGGTCACGGCCCCGCACCGTCCGCAGGTCCGCGACGACTATGAACGGATCCTTTGGGCTGAACGCTTGCGCCATCAGCGGATGCCCATCAAGATCGTCAAGGCCAGAGAGATCCCGGACTGCATCCCGGACGGCGAGGGCCGCCTTCCCGATTGCTTCGCGCCGGTGGCCATTCGCCCAGAGTTCGGAGCAGGCCTCAGCGATCATCGGATGCAGACCCTCAAGAGCAGCGTGTCCCGTCGTACGACGAACGTTCGGTTCAGCGCCGACCCCCGGCTCAACGTTGATCCCTGCTTCAGCCGTGAACTCCGAGACGTCGAGTGGTTCTTGGGGGATCTCGCCAGCGCGTGGCGCGGAGTACCAGATTCGGTTCTGAACCTCGAAATAGTCGTCGATCGATTGCACGTTCGCCAGTTCGATGACTGAGTCTTCGTCAGCGCGAAACTTCTGTGTGCTGTCCTCAAGCCTGCCGCCAGCGGGAAGGAACAGGAAACGGTCATTCATCAGCAGCGTCGCGAGCTGGCGGGTCTGTTGCTCGTCGATGCCGAGCAACTCATGGAACTCCTCGCTGTTGACTTCTGGCTCGACACCATCCGCGGCGTAGCGCTCGACGAGGATCCGGGCTAGTTGCGCCATCCGGTCGAGCACGAGACGGGGAGCGTGTAGGTAGGAAAGAGCAAGCGGCGTAAGGATGATCGTTCCTTTGGAGACGTCGAGATGCCCGAGCGCTCCGGGCATTTGCCGACCGAACTCGGTCGCGCTGAAACGGCGGCCCGCGCGGAACAACTCGCGCTGGAGCTCGCTCGCCTGCGGCCACTCGCCCGTCGCGTCGAACTTCTCCCAGATCATGTGTAGGACCTCAACGTTCTCTGCTGCCCACCGCCTGGGAGCTTCCACGCGTTCGCGGATGCGTTGGGCTTGATCGTGTTGGGCGTAGCTCACGGACTGATTGTTGCGCGACGCCCGTCATAGCGCTGCGCGTTTGCACTAGGACCGATTTCCGACTGGAGGCCCGAAGACGACGTCGCCGCAGTGGCGAACCGCTAGGACCCACATCCGGGTAGCGCCCTCAGCGATCGCTTTGCGTCGAACTCAGCTCCGCTGAGGCGAGCGCTTTGGTGACCGTGCTCTCGTCCGCGCCGGGCGGCGTCGGCGCAGCGACCGACGATCGGATTCGCCCCGTAAGCACCTCCGCGACGAGCGACGGGCGACCGGGGCGCTTGACGCCATCCGACTGTCGAGCCCTGCCATCAGCGCCCCGGCGTTCGCAGCGTGCTCAACTACGGCACGTCAGGGCGCTGCCCGTCAGCTCCATTCGTCGACGACCTCGAGCGCGAAGTCGATGCGGTAGCGGACAATTCGGATCGCCGGCTAGCGGCCGGAATTACTACATCCCGGCCGGCCAGAAGCTCGAAGCGCCTATCTCCTCGCGCCTGGGCGGTCGGGAACGAGCGCTCGGTCGCCAACTCGATCGTGAGCGCCGGAGCCGTCAGATGGCCAAAGCGATTGCCCGCGTCAGGCGTGCTTTCCGCGCAATCCGGGGAAGTCGACGGGCAGGGCGAGATGCGTGTCTCGTTGCCGAAGCGGGGCTCGACGGCTGCGCAGCACGGGCGGCGGTCAGTTCGCTACTGCGCTGTCCGGGACCAGCCGTCGGCGTTCAAGCTGTCAGAATCGAGCGCAGAGAGCGACGGATGACGCGATCAGCGTGCGAGGATCGGCCTCTGAGATGTCGCGGTCACCGATGAGTACACAGCGCAACACCTACACGGCGTACAGCATCGGCTGTGCCGGCGTGTGGGGCGTGATCCTCCTCCTCGGGCGGCGCCGGTTGGATTCTCAGACCTGGAACACTTTTCGGCTCGTGTGTGGCGGGTGGTGGATGGGTTGGACGTCGGCCACAATCGCCCGGATCGGCTATCCACCGCCCAAGCAGCTCACGTCTGCGGGCGAGAAGAGGCTCCGCATCATCTCGATCGTGCTGGTCGCGAGCGGCCTCGCCAGCACGTTCCGCATGTTGGCCGCCGGCAATCGATCGCCGGCAAGCAAGAGTTGAGACGGTGGGCCCAGCCGCGCGTCGGCGGGCCATACCCATCCAGCACCGCGATCCACGCCACCGCGCCCGATCAGCGCCTCCAGCGTCCACCGCTCTGCTGCTCGCCTCGGGCATTCCGAGCGTATGACGCCGCCAAACGACACGCCCGCTTGGGAACGGTTGCGCGCACGTCGGCGAGACGGGTCGCGCACAGCGCGAGCTTTCGCGCTCGGAGCGCCAGCGCGACACAGACGAGTCGACGGTGGTCGAAGTGGAGACGCGATTTGGTGAAGCGCACGGCCGCAACCGTCCTTCGAGAGCGCTTGGGGATGAAGCGGGCGTCGGAGTAACCCCGAGCTGGAACGGGCGGCCCACGGTAACGCGCCACCGGCCCGCGTCTGCGAAGCCCGCCGCACCAAATCGCGGGTCCGCGAGTCCTTCCGTATCGTCCGGGCCAGCGGCCGCTCGTACATCGGTGCGGGGCGGCGTTGACACGACGCCGAGGCCGTCGCCGGTTGCTAGGCGGTGGCGATAACGAGCGTCATCGCGCGCGCGAGTGCGAGCGAGCCGTCGTCTGCGCGGTGCTCGGCGGCTCGCCGGTGCAGCTCGTCGAGCACGGCCGCGCGTTCGGACGCTGTGAGCGACGCGTCCAAGCGGCGCACGTGACCGTTCTGGCTGACCATCCAGCGCCACAGGCCGGCGGCGTGCTGGACGTCGAGCTTGTTCCGCAGCGTTTCGGCTCGCACGTCCGTGAGCCCGGCGGCCCGATGAACTTCCGTTGCCTCGTCGAGGCTGCCAAGGCGCCCGAAGGAGCGCGCGTAGTCCGCGCGGTCGTTGCCGAGGACTGCCGCGGCGGCAGCGCGCGGAAGCGCGAACCACGCGTTCTCGCCAACCGGCGCCCACAGGGCTGTAACGATTCGTTCGCCGGGCGCGGTCACGCGTCGCAGCTCTCGCAGCGTGGCGACCGGGTCGCTGGCGATCATCAGCGCCAGACGGCTGACAGCTGCGCCGAACCGACCATCGGCGAACGGCAGCGCGCGGTCAAAATCGGCCTCGAACAGCTGCACACGGCCGCCGACCGCGTGCGTCGAGATCCGCGCTCGCCCCTGTGTGAGCCGGTCGAGGCTGGTGTCGACCCCAACGACCTGCGTGGCGCCCGCGTCGGCGAGCGCGAGGGTCAGGCGCGCGCTGCCGCAGCCGACGTCGAGCACTGAGCGGGCGCCCGCGACGGAGGCCACGATCTCCGGGACACCGAACGGCGCCATCTCCAGAGAGTACGGCGTCGCGGGCGCAGCGCGATGCTGCGCACATCCGTCTGCGCGACGGGAATCGGAGAGCGCCGCAGCGCAGACGAGTGCCTCGTCGCCCATATGGAGGAGCGGGTGTCAAGGGGTAGGGGTGGATAGCCATTGTCTGGTTGGTGGTGGTGATGGTTGATGTGGTT